>JAWXBU010000038.1:0-2967 GCA_034440255.1 Planctomycetota bacterium
CGTGTCACGGCGTGCTGCGTGTCACGGCGTGCTACGTGTCAGGGCGTGCTGCGTATCACGGCGTGCTACGTGTCACGGCGTGCTACGTGTCACGGCGTGCTACGTGTCACGGCGTGCTACGTGTCACGGCGTGCTACGTGTCACGGCGTGCTGCGTATCACGGCGTGCTGGCGCCGCGGCGACATGGCGCAAGCTCACGCGTGCGCTCGCATGCTGAACCGTTCCGAGAAGAGGCAAGCGCGAGTGCGAGCAGTGCGTGTTCGCGCGAGGAATCGCCCGCGACGCTTACGTCGCATTCCGTGTCGTTACTGAACGACCTTCATCTCACCCGCGCCCATCGGCGGCGGCGCGTTCGGATTCTTCTTCAGATCTTCCTTCCACGAGATCATGCGCGCCTTCGCAGCAGCCGTCTCGGCCTCGGGGATCTTGCCCATGCGCTGCAAGAAGATCGACAAGCTCGTGAACGCGAAGGCGTCGTTCGGATCGAGTGCGATCGCTCGCTCGATCGTCGCCACCGCCGCTTCGTGACGGCCGAGTTTGCTCTCGGCCGTCGCGAGCGCGTTCATCGCGTCCGTCCAATCCGGCTTCGCGACGAGCGCTTGCGCGTACTCGACGATCGCTTCCTCGAACTTGTTCTGTCCGAAGAATTTCAATCCCGCCAAGTAGTGAGTCTTTGCATCGGCCATCGTTCGCTCCAAATTCTGCGGAGCGCAAAGCCCCGCGCGTTCACATCACCGGTTCGATGCCGAGCTTCGCGAAGCCCTTGTCTTCGAAGTTCTTCCTGAACATGTCGCGCAGCTTCGTCGCGGCGACGTCGTAAGCGGCCTTGTCGGCCCACGTGTTGCGCGGATTCAGCACCTTCGGGTCCACGCCCGGGCAGCTCTTCGGCATCTTCATGTTGAAGATCGGGTGTGTTTCGTACTCGACCTTGCCTTCGTCGAGGTCGCCGCGCAGAGCCGCGTTGAGCAGCGCGCGCGTGTCCTTGATCGAGATGCGCTTGCCCGTGCCGTACGCGCCGCCGCTCCAGCCCGTGTTGAGCAGGATGCAGCGCGCCTTGTGCTTCTCCATCTTCTCGCGCAAGAGCTTGGCGTAGACGCTGGGCTTGTGCGCCATGAAGGGCGCGCCGAAGCACGCACTGAACGCGGCTTGGGGTTCGGTGATACCGACTTCCGTGCCGGCGAGCTTCGCAGTGAAGCCCGACACGAAGTGGTACATGACCTGCTTGCCGTCGAGGATCGCCAGCGGCGGCAACACGCCGAACGCATCGGCCGTCAAGAGCACGATCGTGGCCGGATGTCCGCCTTGCGCGTTCGGCATCACGTTCGGATTCGCGCTCAACGGATAGCTGAAGCGCGTGTTCTCGGTGATCGATTTGTCGGTCAAGTCGAACTCGTGCGGCGTGACTTCCGAGAGCTTCTTGCCCTTCGGCGCCGGCACGTTCTCGATGATCGTGCCCGGCTTCATCAACGCGTCCCAGATGACGGGCTCGGCGTCCTTGTTCAGGTCGATGAGCTTCGCGTAGCAACCGTCTTCGAGGTTGCAGAGTCCATTGTCGCTCCAGATCGTCTCGTCGTCACCGATGAGGCGACGGTCGGGATCGGCCGACAACGTCGTCTTGCCCGTGCCCGAGAGGCCGAACAAAATCGCTGCGTCGTTCTTCGCGCCGACGTTCGCCGAGCAGTGCATCGACAAGCGGCCCTGCAGCGGCAGGAGGAAGTTTCCGACGGTGAAAATGGTCTTTTTCACGACGCCGCAGTAATCGGCGCGACCCGCGACGAGGCAGATCTTGTTCTTGACGTCGATGACGATCGCGGCTTCGGCTCGGCAGCCGTCGCGCTCCGGAACGCACTCGAAGCTCGGCGCGTTGATCATCGTCCAACGACGCTTGTCGACGTCACCGACGCCCTTCAAGTCCTTCGGGAACATGTTGTGCGCGAACATCGCGTGCGTCGCGTATTCCCCGACGAAGCGGTAGGGAATCGCGAACGCGGGATCGGCGCCGACGAAGACGTCTTTGACGTAAAGCGTGGCCTTCTTCGCGTTGAGGTGCTCGATGACGCGCTGGAGCAGACCTTGGTACTTCGCCGGGTCGTACTGTTGGACGTCGGCCTTCCACCAGATCTGATCGATCACTTCCGGCCACGCGACCGCGTAGGTGTCCTTGACGCGGCGACCCGTGCAATCCGGGTCGGTGTAGTACATCAGCGGGCCCTTGACGCCGAGCTTCGTCGCGAACGCCTTCTGCTCGTTGCTCGGTCCGCCCTTCCTCACACGGCCCTTGTCGTTGGCGATCGCCTCGTGGAAGAGCTCGTCCTTCGAGAGGTTGTACTTGTAGGAAACGGTCTTGAGGCCGATGGCCTCGAGGTCGTGACGGAAGTCGGCGGCTAGGGTCATGGTTCGATGAGCGGGCCCGCTGGTAGGTGCGACGAGGCTACGTGTGGCTTCGCCGGGCAGGGCGTAAGTGCGCGAGGTTATCCCGAAGCGCGCGATCGGGCAACGGGCGCGAGGTTTCCAGCGACGAAACGGGCTCTTTTTCGAGTGCGCGAGCCTCAGACGACACGTACGCACGAGTCGTGCGCTCCGACGCGAGCATCCTGAATGCTACGCGCGCTGCGCGACTGCGTGGCGCGATCGGTACCACTCCAGGGTGGTCGCGAGCCCCTGCCGCCACGGCACTTTCGGCGAGTAGCCGAGCAATTCCCGCGCGCGTTCGATCGACGCGAGGCTGTGCAGCACGTCTCCTGCGCGCGGCGGAGCGTGACGCGCAGCGAGCTTCGATCCGACGAGCTTGGCCATGCTCGCGTAGAGATCGTTCATCGAGATGCGCTCGCCCCCGCCGACGTTGACGACAGTGCCCGCCGGAACGTCGCTCGCCATGGCGAGCAAGTTCGCGTGCACCACGTTGTCGATGTACGTCATGTCGCGCGTTTGTTCGCCGTCGCCGAAGATCGTCGGAGCGCGACCCTC
>JAWXBU010000039.1:0-8344 GCA_034440255.1 Planctomycetota bacterium
CGCACCCGCTGGACAACAAACGGGGTTTCATGAAGTCAGCGCATCACTCATTCCTCCCCGACCAGCTTGGCCTGGCCGCAACTGGAGTTCCTATCCCCCGAGCTCGGCGGCAACGCGGCCTGCATCGTGGATCGCGACTGGGACCTCGACGACGCGGTCGCGCGCATCGTGTTCGGCGCGTTCTACCAATCGGGACAGTCGTGCGTGAAGGCGCAGCGCATCCTCGTGCACGCCAAAGTCGCCGACGCGTTCCGCGCGAAGTTCGTCGCCGCGACGCGCGCGCTGGTCTCCGGGGATCCACACGACGAGCGGACTTCGATCGGCCCCTTGATCGCGGAAGCGGAGGCCGTGCGTCTCGAAACGTGGATCGCCGAGGCCGTGTCGCGCGGAGCACGCGTTCTGTGCGGCGGGACGCGCCGCGGCGCCGTGCTCGACGCGACGGTCGTCGAGAACGTGCCCGAGGACGCGTCGCTCGCGTGCGAAGAAGCATTCGGCCCCGTGGCCGTGCTCTCGACGTACTCCGACTTCGACGCTGCGCTCGCGCAAGCCAATCGCAGCCGTTTCGGCCTGCAAGCCGGCGTGTTCACGAACACGCTCGAGCACGCGCTGCGCGCCTGGGACGTCCTCGAAGTCGGCGGCGTGATCGTCGGCGACGTTCCGAGCTGGCGCGTCGACTCGATGCCCTACGGCGGCGTCAAGGAGTCCGGTTTCGGGCGCGAGGGCGTGCGCTACGCGATCGAGTCGATGACGGAACCGCACCTGCTCGTGATCCGGACACCGACACGCCCAACTTGATTCGGGAGAGATTGGGCGGCGATCGGACGCGCTGACGGCAGTGCGTGTGACGGGATGCAGTGCGGAGATCCGCAGCGCGAGATTCGTTAGCGCCGCTCAGTGGTACGCCCAGCAGGGTTCGAACCTGCAACCGTCGGTTCCGAAGACCGAAGCTCGGTGCACGGCCACTCACGCGCAAGCGACGACGCGAGCTTGATTTGCGCGCGCGAACCCGAGCCAGGAGCAACGTCACTCCGCCTCCCACTCCGCCATCTGGACGAGTTTGCCGAGGTTGCGGTCGCCTGGGACAACCTTCCAGAGCCGCTCCGGGCCGCGATCTTGGCGCTCGTTCAAGCTTCCCGATAGGACGTGGACGGCCGAGGCGGTCGCACGCTCCGCACCATTTCTCGCCCGGTTTTTTTTGGGACCGCATCGGGATTCCGGATCGCGCGCAATCACTCATTGAATTCGAACAGACGCCAGCGCTCGCGCTCATCCTGCGCCTCACGCTCGTAGTACTCAGCCAGGCGGCGCAGGATCGTGCCCGTCCGTGGGTATTGCGCTCGGACCTCTTCGCACCACCGGCGGAAGGCAGTAGCCATCGTCGATTCCTGTGCACCGTCGCGCGCCACCCAATGCGCACCCCGGCGGCTCATCACGCCAGCGACCAGCTCGTCGTCGAGCTCGTCGCTCCGAGCTTGCTCGATCGCGCGCCGAACCGGCGCACAAGGCCAGATCCCATCAGCGTCCGCCGGCCCGTACGCGAACAGGCGGCCGATGCGCGCGTAACACACCTCGATCCGGGAAGCCTCGCGCGCAAGCGTGACGGCACGCCCCAACCACGAGAGAAGCGCCGCTTCATCGATGGTTCCGTTCCACGCGGGACTGATAGGGCCCAGACCTTCGCCAACAGCGTGAGTCGGCTCGCGCGCTCCTGCATCGAGTCCGGGAATACGGGTCCACGCCTCGAGAAGCTCGCGCGCTAGGGATGCACGTTGCATCTCGCTTTCAGTCAAGACGCGATCGGTTTCGTTACTGCCGCTCGCCCGGTACACACACTTCAGGAAGTCGACGAAGAGTTCGGGTTTCTCTGATAGCTCCGCCTGCAACGCGCGAAGATTGCGATCCTCTTCGTCGATCAGCGGCAGCCACTTCCACTCCCAGCTGGCAAGGTCCTCGCGGGATGCGCCGTTCTTCTCGAGGAAGTCGAGCAGCCGGTTGAGGTCGTAGGACATCGAGCCTCCGACATCGCGCTCTTCCATCGGGAGGTGATCAACCGCGAGAGTGAGCGCGACGCGCGCCTGTGCGAGCTTTCGACCTGTCACCTCAGCGTCGTCCTGATTGCCGTCGTCGCGCAGCAGCATCGATGCTAGGTCGATGACCCGGTACGGTCGGTTGGCGGCGACGAGCCTCGAAATCGCAAACTCGCACTTCGGAAGGGACAGGACGAACACGCCAACCTCGCGCCAATACTGAGCGCGGACCTCGGCCGCTTCGTTCTCGACGGCGTTCCACGTATCTTGGTTGCACGGAAACGCCTGCAGGACGAACGCAAGCGCCGCGGAGTTGACGCGTGGGCGTAGCGCGTTGAGCATCGATGTGCGCCATGCATCGCCGCCGGCGCGGTGGCGGCCGAAGCAGAAGCCGTACGCGAGACGTGCTGCCGCAGGCCGTCTCCTCGGCTCCCCGAGCTCCGAAAGCCCAGCGTCAAGCACCTTCGCTTCGTGTTCCGGCCACGCAGCGAGCGTGATACCCAGCGCCTCCGCGCTCTCGACCTCTGCGGCCCATTCCAGCACGCCGGCGAGGCCGTCTTCCGCGAGCACGTCCGCAAGGGATGCCTTCCGCAGCGCGGTGACCCTCTTTTCGCGCTCGTCGGGACTGAGCTCCAGGTCCCTGACGATCTCAGGCCAGTGCGCGAACAACCACCGGTCGCGGTCGCGGCGATGGCGAGGCGCCAGGTGCGCGCGAAGCGCCTGAAACAAGACGAGATCCTCACCCTTGAGCGCCCATTCCGCATTCTGAACGCGCTTGTGGCGCATGACTATCGCTCGTGCGGCGTCACCGAGCACGAAGGTGTCCGTACGTGAAACTCCTGCACTGTCGAGGCTGCGGATGGCTTCGGTGATCCGGATGCCGAGCTCGCGGTGCTTCCTAAGGATCTCTGGCGCGGCTTGGAGCAATTGCGCCCAGCGCGCAGAGTGCGAACCTGCCCGCTCGAGCAGGAGATCCACCAGCTGTTCTTGGAACGTCCAGTAGTCGCGCGGCGAGACGCCACTGCTGCGGTCCTGACCCCAATCTCGCCATGCGGGCGGGGCGAAGGGCTGGGGATGGTCGTGCGTCGCCGGAAGTAGGGATGCCGCGCAGCTCCAAGCAACGTCGTCGGCAGCGTCGAACAGGAGCCGCATGGCTCGGATGCGATCCGCAATCGGCATTCCTGTCGCCGGTCTCCACGGAAGAAAGACCAAGCGCAGGCTGCGCGCGGGCCGGTTGCTGAGCGTGCCGCCCGGGTCCACGGCGGAGAGCCGCCCAAGCGCCAGGACCACGCGGCTAAAGTGGTCTTGCGACCAGGCGATCCGCTCCAAAGACCACAAGACGTGCGTGTGCGGGCTCGAGCCGAACATCCCGCCCTCGGTGAAGAGCTCGCGCACCGCACCCTGGTCATCGATGAATCGGTCGAGCGCATCGAGGAATGCATCGGGGGCGGCTTCGGCGAGATCCGGCAGCCACTGCGCGATCGAGATCCAGCGCTTCGCCCGTTCCTCGACAACGAGCAGGTCGAAGACGAAGCGGTTCACGAGCGCCCGACCGTTTACGCCTGGCACCAAGTCCGAATTCACCGCGAGCAGTGCGAGAGAACGGGCGAACCCGTGGCGCAGCGCCTCGGAAAACCGGTGTGTCTTCCCGCGCATCTGGGCCAGCCACCGGTCCTCAGGCGCAAGCTCGAGTGCCGGGTCAGGAGCGCCGAGGACTTCGTTGGCAACCTTCAGGAACCTGTCGATGTCCGCGCGCTGCAGTGATGGTGCGAGTCCCATCCACACGAACTCCCACGCCTTCCAGTCCCAGATCGAGCCGCGACGCTCGAGCGGCAGGCCGGGTCCGCTCCAAATCGCGAGAGTCTGCCTGATTTCGGAGTAGTCGCGCCCGGCCAGGGTGGCGAGCACTTCGTGATCGGGATGCGCCTCCACGGTCCATTGTCCGGCCAGCGCCAGAGGTGCGAGTTCGAGCGCGGATTGCCCTCTCGACCAGGCTAGCGCGCCGCGCTCCGGTTTCGCCACGATCCAGAGCAGCGCCTGGAGACTGCCGCGCGACGACGCTGTCATTCGGTCGGCCTGTTCCTCCTTGTGCCCGGCGGACTGCAGAGCAGTCGCAGTAGCTTTGCGAGACAGGGGACCGATGTCGATGGCAGCGGTCAGCCGGTTTGCCCGGGCCCCCCGGCCTTCTGGAATGACGAAGCGAACGTGACGCAGCGCGTCCGACCGCATTGCCGGGTACAGCGCGGCATCCACGAGGACGGCGACGAGATCCTGCGACAGCGTAGCGAGGTGCTCGCTGACTGACGCGTCGGAGACCACCAGCACCCGAGCACGCCGTTCGGGCGCCATGGACTCGAGGCAGACGGCCGTCGCGAACAGCGCGGCCTCCTCGACGGTCTCACCGACCAGGCTCACTACGGCTTCGGACGACTGGAGAAAGCGCAGAAGCTTTTCCCGCGCATCGCTCCTTCCACCCACGATCACCGCTGTCGTGAGGTTCGGTCCGTACAGGTGCGTCACCGAGGTGTCCCAGAATCGCTCCGGAGTATTTAGGCCGCGGATGGGGCGCCCCATGGCGCCGGCGACCCAGACCGCGATGGCAGGTGCGCGCTCGAGCCACGTGGCCAGATCCGCACCGTGGATCACCCGTATGTTTGCCCAGGTGCGCTCGGCGCGCTTTCGTTCAGCCCACCGCTCGCCGCCAGCCCACACACGCGGCGTCACGAAGACGAAGGTCGTCGTCGCGGGCACAACTTCGCCGGGCGTTTCCGAACGTTTCTTGTAGTCCTTCTCCGCCTTGTCCTCCGGATCCCCCACGCCCATCTCCCACGCTGACGGGCCGAGTGGAAGCCAAGGATGCGCGACAGTCGACGTCATTCGGCCGTCCCAGCCGTGCAGACGGATGTCGTCACCACTCGCCATCTGGAACTGCGGTAGGTCGCTATCCGAGCAGGTCGCGAGGATGAGCCGCCGGACGAGTTGCGGGAAGAGCCCCTGCGCGTCGCGGCGCGTGGAGCTAAACAGCGTGGTTAGATCTTCCGAGTTGAGCATGAGTCAATGCGGGCATGCAGAGCGCGGGACGGAGGGTGCACGGCCGCAGCCGACTGTTCAGATCGCGGCCGCGCAGCTTGTGACGCGGGCGAACAGGTTCACCAGCTCCATCTGACGTATCGACGAGCACGCAGTTCGACCCAGCTTCGGGCTTCCGACCACGATCGCGATGCTCTGCGCGCGGGACAGCGCCACGTTCCAGCGGTTCTTGTCGAGCACGAACTCCAACCCACGGGCGGCATCGCCCGCTTCGCTGGCGCACGCGGAGACGATGACGACGCGAGCTTCTTGACCTTGGAACTTGTCCACAGTTCCGACGCGTGCGTCTGACGGGAGGCGATCGCGCAGCCAACTCACCTGAAGGTTGTAGGGAGCGACGACGAGGATGTCTTCCAGTGCGAGGCGACCCGCGGGCTGTCCCTTCTTGTCCGTCACATCGCGGCCGAGCAGCGTCTCGATGATCCTCGCCACCGCCTCGACTTCCTCGACGCTGCCCTGCGAGTTGCCCTCGTGAACCACGGGCACGAACAGAATTCCGGCGTCCAGCGGGATCTCGCCTCCGCCATTGGGCGGAACTTGCACCAGCCGCAGCGCGCAGCTTGGGTCCGACCGTAGGCGACCCTCGTAGACGAGCGGCGAGAGGACTTCGCTCAGGCGGGGATGGAGTCGGTAGCTCGTTTCCAGGAACACGCCGCGCTCGGGCGGGATCGTCGGTGCCTTGTTCAAGTAGTAGGTCAACGCAGACATTCCGCTCTCACCCGGATGCGTTCCCTTACTCGGCTGAGCGAGTTGGGATGGATCTCCGAGCAGCACCACGTTGCGCGCGGAAGGGGCCATGCCGACCACGTTCGCCAGCGAGACTTGCCCAGCCTCATCGACGAAGAGGTAGTCGAGCCGGCCGCGCATGTCCTCTCGGGAGAAGAGCCACGCAGTTCCTCCGACGAGTCGAACGCGATCCAACAATCCCGAGACATCCTTGCTCGCGACAAGCCGACCAGCGTGACGCGTGAAGAGTCGGTCCTCAGGATCTCCGCCTGCCTCGGCGCACTCGAACTCCCGAGGGGCGATCGCCATGCACTCCGACAGGAGGTTGCAGATCGCTTTGTGGCTGTTCGAGGCGATGCCGACACGCTTTCCGTCTCGCAGCAGCGCGAGAATCGCGTGCGCGCCCGAGTACGTCTTCCCTGTCCCGGGAGGCCCCTGGACGCACAGCGTCGTCTCCTCCATGTGCGTGACGAGACGGACCAAACCTTGCGTTCCAGTCTCGCCAACGCGGACCAGCGGGCCGTCCTCTTGATCGCGAATGTTCGGCCGCTCGCGGTTCAAGAGCGTCTCCAGTGCGCCCGGCAAATCACCATCTTCGAGCCACGAAGAGGCCACACGGAGGATCGAGGCTTCGATCTCGCGGGCACCAACGTGCTCCTTCGGGATGAGGTTCACGCGGCGCGGCGGCGCACCGTCTAGCAGGGTCAACGGCTTCGGGCCGATCTTGAGCACGACCTCTTGCCGCACAAGGTCGAGCGCGTGGATCTCGGCACTCACCCGAAGGTTTTGGGCGATGAAGCAATCGGCCCCCTGAGTGAGTTTGGTCTCCTGCTCGACCGCGATCCTGTACCGGAACGCGGTCGACCTCTTCACCGGCAGCCCTTCCGAGCTGATGAGTTCGAGCGGGCCCAGACAAGCCATCTCCTCCGCGTGCTGCTCATCCGTGTACTCGCTGCGCTCGTACATCGCCCAGTGAACAGGCCGCGCCTCTCGTCGGTGAAACTCGACGAGCTGGCCAAGAAGCGCGTCGATCGAAGCAGTCGCGGGAGACACCCTGGACCGCTCCAAGAGTTGGACAGCAACGAGATCCTCGGGAGAGTTGTCCGAATCTTCCTCGGGCTTTCCTTCCGGTCGATGCGGTGCGACGAATGCGATGCCCGCTTCAGCCTGTCTGGTGCGCAGCCATGCGCACAGCTCGCCCGTCGACCGGCAGTCGACCGCGTTGTACTCGCGAATCGCCTGAAGTGTAGGAGAAGCGCGCCAGTCGCGCGGCTCCCCGCTCGTCAGCCATCGATCGTAGAACTCGATCGATCCGCCGGCGCTCTTCACGTCGCCTTCGCGTGCGTCTCTGTAGAGCCGCTCCAAGTCCTTCAGCGAGTAGCCCGTCGTACCAACGCGAACGCCCTGCTGAACGACGCGGTACAGGTCGACGAACACATGCCCGCGCAGCAGGTCGTCGACCTGATCCTCGCGCGTCCCGTGACGACCCATCAAGCGCTTCAGCGCAGCCGGCTCGTACGAGTTGTAGTGGTAGACGTGCATGTCAGGGTTTGCTCGCCACCGCGCGTGCACCCAGTCCACGAACTCCTCGAACGCTTGCTTCTCCTCCTCGCGGTCGTGGGCCCACCAGTCACGGAACTCCTCGGCTCCCCCGTCGCGCACGACGACCCCGAACAGGTACTCGAGGCCGCCTTCGGCCGACGGGAATCCTTCCATGTCGAAGTAGACGTCGGCGTGCGATTCGAGCGGCAGGAGTGCCAAACCTCGGCGCGGGTCTTCCGCGCTCGGTCGCACAACTTCGAACAGCGGGACATCGATTCCTTCCGACGCGACTTGCAGCTGTGCCTGGGTGCGAAGCCGATCGAACGTGGCGTCTGCCATCTTCGGCACGCGCGCGAGCGGCGTTGCGGCGAGGTCACGCCGCGTTCCGATTCCGGCATCCCGCAGCTTCACGATCTGCGTACGACGCATGCCGGCCACGAGAGCCAGATGATCATTGTCGGCGAAGAATGCCTCGGCCGCGCCTTCCCACCGGCCGTGCTTCGCACCCGGCTCGGGATCCGGCGGAGTGCTGGAGTCGAACGCGGACTGGAAGGCTAGGAATTCTCCGCGGAGCGCACGGACGTGGTGGAGGAAGTCCTCCGTCCGGTGGAAGTGCACCTTGCCGTCCGCGGTGACGACCGCGACCCGCTCGGGCATGAGCCCCTGCACGCTCGCGAGCATCTCGGCGTAAGCGCACAGCTGAATGAGATGCTCAGGCTTCGGCGAGAGCGACAGCTTCGTATCCCAGATCTCGTAGGAGTGTTCACCGAGGTCGGAGGGCGTATCGACTCGCACCAGAAAGTCGGCGAAGCCACCGAACTGCGCGCCCGCTAAGGCTCCCTGGTAGACGACATCGTGCCCCTCTCTGAGCGCCGCCAACGTCGCGTGCCGGTGGGACTCGACACCGCCTCCGGTGGGAACGACCAAGATGCCCAGACCCTGCTCGCGCAGCTTCTCCA
>JAWXBU010000040.1:0-5442 GCA_034440255.1 Planctomycetota bacterium
GATCAGCCTGCGCGCACCGCCGCAATCGGGACACGTGAGAACGTCGACGGCGAAAACGCGGCGTAGTAGATCGGCCCAACGGAGCCTGCGGGTTCTGGCGCCGTAGTGCCGTAGTGCCTCGAGCTGGGCGCGTTCCATGCCCACTCGAGACGGCTCGGGCACAAATCAGTCGCGCTCGTCCTGCTTGTTGCGCCGCTCGAGCAGCAGCCGGCGGCGGTCGGCGCCGTCGCGGCGCGCCTGCACGCGCTCGGGTGCGACGGCTGTCGCGGTGCTCGACGCGCCCGGCGCTTCGACCAGGAATTCCGCCAGCGTGCGCACGGTCGGGAAGCGGAACAGGTCGGTGATTGCGGCCTGCAGGCCCAGCGTGCGGCGCAGGCGCCCTTGCACCTGCACGGTCAGGAGCGAGTGACCGCCCAGGTCGAAGAAGTTGTCGTCGCGCCCGACCTGCGGCACGGCCAGCACCTCCTGCCAGATCTGCGCGATCGAGCGCTCGAGGTCGCTCTCCAGCGCACGCGGCGCGCGCGGGGCCGGCGCCTGCAGCGACTCGGGCGCGGGCAGCGCCTTGCGGTCGATCTTTCGGTTGGGCGTCAGCGGCAACGTGTCGAGCACTACGACGAGCGCGGGAATCATGAACTCCGGCAGGCGCTCGCGCAGTGCGGCGCGCAGATCGGACGGGACCAGCGTCGCGCCGGCCTGCGCCGAGACGTAGGCGACGAGGCGCGGCTCGCCCGACGGATCGGGGCGCACGACGGCGGCGGCCTCGCGCACGCCGGGCAGCTCGCTCAGCGCGGCTTCGATCTCGCCCATCTCGATGCGGTAGCCGCGCAGCTTCACTTGCTGGTCCGTGCGGCCCAGGAACTCGAACTCGCCGTCCTCGCGCAGGCGCGCCAGGTCGCCCGTGCGGTAGAGGCGTCCGCCGTCGGGACGCAGCGGGTGCGCGATGAAGCGCTCGGCCGTCAGCTCGGGGCGCTCGAGGTAGCCGCGCGCGACGCCGGCGCCGCCGATGTAGAGCTCGCCGGGCAGACCGACGGGAACCGGCTCGAAACGCGCGTCGAGCACGACGAGCTCGGTGTTCGCGATCGGCGTGCCGATCGGGATGACGCCCTCGGTGCCGCGCAGCTCGTACGTCGACGACCAGATCGTCGTCTCGGTCGGTCCGTACATGTTGACGATGCGGCCGCCGACGCCGCCGCGCAGCTCGCGCGCCAGCGCGGGCGGGAACGCTTCGCCTCCGATCATCACGACCTCGAGCGCCGCCAGAGCCTGCGCCGCGCCCTCCTGCGCCAGCACCATCGACGCCATCGAAGGCGTGCACTGCAGGTGCGTGACCGCGTGCTGCGCGATCAGCTCCGGGATGGTGGCCGAGCGCGCGCCCGAACGGTTGCGCTCGACGCGGCGGCGCAGTCGATCGAGGGGCTGCAGGTGCTGCAGCGCCTGCTCCGAGTCGACGCCGAAGTCGATCAGGCACGCGATCTCGTCGATGCCGACGGCTTCGAGTCGCTCGACCATCCGTTCGCACGTCGCCGGCGTGCCGAAGAGGCCGCTCGTCTCGAAGTAGCGCTCGAACGCGTTGGCCAGGATGGCCTCCATGTCCTGCGGCGAGAGCTGCCTGAAATCGCTGCTGACCTGCTCGGCTTCGCCGGCCGCGTTCGTCTTGAACGTGGGGAACGAGGCCACGAACGACTGGATCAGGCCGACGGAGCTGCGCAAGTACTCGATCATCGGCCGGCGCACGATCTCGCGCACGGCCGCGTCGTCGTCGCCGACGAACGTGTGCAGCATGATCGTCACGCGGCCCTCGCCGCGGAACCCGCCGGCGCGCCAGGCCTCGCGGTACGCGGCGATCTTGGCCTCGAGTTCCTCGACGGTCTGGCCCAGCAGGTGCGTGAGGACGTTGGCGCCGATCTCGCCGGCCATGCGCCACGTCTCGATGTTTCCAGCCGTGGTCAGCCAGACGGGCAGGTCCTTCTGCACCGGCCGCGGCAGCGTGCGCACCGACAGGACGCGGCCGTCGGCCAGCGTGCGCTCGATCGCTTCGCCACGCCACAGCGCGCGCACGGTCTCGATGCCGCTCATCATCAGGTCCTTGCGCGCGGCATAGTTCTGCGGCGCGAGGACGAAGTCGTTGGGCTGCCAACCGGACGCGAAGGAGATGCCGACACGGCCGTTCGACAGGTTGTCGACGAGCGCCCACTCCTCGGCGACGCGCAGCGGATCATGGAGAGGCATCACGACGCTGCCCGCGCGGATCGCGATGCGCTTCGTGATCGTCGCGATCGCCGCGCTGGTCACGGCCGGGTTCGGGTACAGGCCGCCGAACGCGTGGAAGTGCCGCTCGGGCGACCACACGGCCTCGAAACCGTGCTCGTCCGCCCAGCGCGCGCCCTCGAGGAGCAAGCGGTACTTCTCGGACGACTTCTCGCTCTCGTCGCTCGCGAAGTAGAAGAGGCTGAAGCCGACCGGACGCCGCGGCGTCGTGCGCGCGGCGCGCTGGCGGTCCTCGCCGGTGTACAGGACGACCTTGAAGCCGCGCGTCAGCGCCCACACGAGCTCCAGCACCGAGATGTCGAACGACAGGCTCGTCACGGCCAGCCACACGCGCCCCGGCGACGCGCCGAGGCGCTCGTCCATGCCCGTGCAGAAGTTGACGACGTTGCCGTGCTCGAGCATCACGCCCTTGGGGCGGCCCGTGGAGCCGGACGTGTAGATGACGTACGCCAGATCGGAGGGCATGATCGTCCGCGCGAGGCGCGTGCTGGGACGCGCTTCGATCGCTGCCGCATCCGCATCGACGCGCACGATCGCGCCCGCGAAGCCCGGGAAGAGGTGCGCCGCATCCTCCTGCGTGACGAGGACGCTCAAGCGCGCATCCTCGACCTGGAACACGAGACGATCCGACGGATAGGCCGGATCGAGCGGCAAGTACGCTCCGCCCGCCTTGTGGATCGCGAGCAGCGCGACGACCATCTCGACCGAGCGCTCGAGGCACAAGCCCACGATCGTGCCGGTCGTGACGCCCAGCGCGCGCAGGTGGTTCGCGATCTGGTCCGCGCGCCGATCGAGCTCGCGGTAGCTCAGCGCGTCGTCGCCGCAGACGAGCGCCGTCGCATCCGGCGTGCGCGCGGCCTGCGCCTCGAATTGATCCGGCAGAGTTTGCGTCGAGGGCCACGGGCGCTCCGCCCCGCGCCAGGCACCGACGCGATCGGCACGCTCCGCCGCGCTCATCAGCGCATGCTCCTCGAGGCGCGCCTGCGGCCGCAACGAGAAGGACTCGATCAGCGTCGCCATGTGCCCCATCATCTGGCGCATCGCCGCGTCGCCGAAGCGCGTGCGATCCCACGACAGCTTGAGCGCCAGCTCGTCCTCGCCGTACGCGTAGAGAGTGAGGGGGAAGACCGTGCGCTCGTGCAGCTTGAAATGGCGCTCATGGCCCGGCCCCGACAGGTCGCGCAGCTCGCCGTCCAGCATGTGCTCGTCGTAGATCAGGATCGCGTCGAACAGCGCGCGCCCCGCCGGCAGGTGACACCAGCGCTGCAGCTCGACCAGCGGCGCCTGCTCGTGCGGCGCCAGCCGACGATTCTGCGCGCGAATGGCCTGCACCCAGGTCGCGAGCGGCGTCTCCGGATCGGCCGTCGTGCGCAACGGCAACGTGTTGATGAACGTCCCGACGATCGAGTCCGCGCCCGGGACGGACGAGCGCCGGCAGGCACGGATGCAGCCGAAGAGCACTTCGCGCTCGCCGCTGTAGCGCGACAGCACGAGCGCCCAGGCCGCTTGCACGAGGTTGTTGAGCGAGACGCCGTTCGCCTTCGCGACCTCACGCAGCCGTTCGGTCGTCTCGCGCGAGACGGAGCGCTCGACCTCGGCCCGATCGCGCCCGTCCTCCGGCGCAGGCCCCGAAGGTGCAGACAACGCCAGCGCCGTCGGTGCCGTGAATCCGGCCAGTTCCGCGCGCCAGAACGTCTCCTCCGCCGCCGTGCCGCGCTTGCGCAGCCACTCGACGTGCTCGCGAAACGCGCGCGCCGGCTCGAGCTTCACGTCGCGCTTCGCCGCGCCCGAGTCGTACAGCGTGAACACCTCGCGCAAGACCTGCGCGAAGCTGCGCCCGTCGAGCAACAGGTGGTGGAACGACCAGACGAGCCGGTACTCCCTGTCCGCCAGCCGCACGCACGCGAACCGCATCAACGGCGCGCGCGACAAGTCGAAGCCGCGCTGGCGATCGGCCAGCAGCCACTCCGCGAAGTGCGCTTCGCGCTCCGCCGCCGGCCGCGATCGCCAGTCGAGCGGTTCCCACGGCAACTCGACGCTGGCTTCGACGCGCGCAAGCGGCGCCTCGAGACCTTCCCAGCGGAACGCCGTGCGCAACGCTTCGTGGCGCAGGACGACCGCCTGCCAGGCCGCGAGCAGAGCGGGCGCGTCGAGGTCCTCGCGCAGGTCGCAGACGATCTGCTCCAGGTCGACCCCCGGGTGTCCGCCCGCGAGGTGGTGGAAGAGCATCCCCTGCTGGATGGGGGTGAGCGGATGTTCGGGGACAGTCACGTCGCTGCTCATCGACACTTCATCGGCGTCCAGGTGAGGGCGGACGCGCAGGTGGGGGGCATCAGTCTGACGAGAAGCTCGGTCCGATCCAGGCTACCCGGTCCGGGCGGCATTTCGGGCATGCGCCTGTTTCCGACGAGCACCTCCGCGGGGGAGCACCACGGTCCGGTCGACGAGAAGGCCGCGGTGTCGGAAGATGGTCAGGGCGCCCCGCGCGGGCACGTCGTCATGAACGTTTCGAACGTCCCCCGAGCACGCCAACGCGAAGCCGCTCTTCTCTTGGGGATCGCTCTCGCCGGTGCGGTGGTTGGCGCTTGGATCACCTGGCACCTGACCTTCGCGCAAGGTGTGCAAACCTGCGTCCAGTGCGGTCTGGAGCGAGAGGCCGTGCGCCGCGTGTTCGTGTGGTGCTACTCGACCCCGAGGTTGCCCAAGAGCCTTGCGCACAGTGACACGGCGCCTGCTCATGACCACGAGTGGCTGCGAACGGGTTGCTGGACGGAATCCGGATGCGTGGCGTGTCACGGGGGCCCTCGACTCGCGCGCTCGACCCAATGAGCATCGTGAGTGCCCCCGGGAATCGGAGGTCCGGCTATTCCGCCCGTCAGTCCGCCAGATCGATCTGCAGCGGCTCGGCGGTCACTTCGATCGCGCGGCTCGCGATCGGGCGGCCCGTGCGCCGTTCCTCCAGCGTGTAGGAGCCCGCAACCAGGCGGATTCGATGCGTCCGGGCGCCCAGG
Organism: Planctomycetota bacterium; assembly: GCA_034440255.1. Lineage (GTDB taxonomy): Bacteria > Planctomycetota > UBA1135 > UBA1135 > JAEUIA01. Next base: position 5,280 of record JAWXBU010000040.1, read on the forward strand.
TCACTCGAAGACCAGATCACCGTCCCATCCAAACGGCGCAACAGCATTTCGACGAGCGCGTCACCCGCGCCGCGGTGACGGATCGCCACCGCTGTGCCGCGCCGCGCGAGCAGCGTGACCTCCTGGACGACACCTGGCGGAGCGCGCACGACCGTCGGGTCGA
>JAWXBU010000041.1:0-2688 GCA_034440255.1 Planctomycetota bacterium
CCTCCCTTCGGCTTCCCCGCCTCGACGGTCGTCGCCCCCGCCACCGGCACCTTCCACCCGTGCGCCGAGATGTACGCGCCCAGGCTCTGCCGCGCCTCCTCGATCGTCTTGCGCGCCACGCCGTCGGTGGTCGCGTTCAGCGCCTTGTCGAGGAGCTTCACGGCTCCGGCGGTGTGACGCACGGCGGGGTCTTGCCGCGCCACCTTGCGTGCCGCGCGCGCCTGCACGTCGGCGATCTTGGCCTGGAGGTCCGCAACGATCTGATCCGTCGACCTTCGATTCATGTTCTCGCTCCGATGGCCGCCCGTTGTTGGTCCCAATCCGCCGAGCGCAGGGCGGCGCGTAGATGGCGCTCGTGGATGTTCTTGTCACCAGCGAGCAGTCGCTCCTGGATGTCGGGTGCGAGGTCGGCGAGGCGCGCGACCTGCGTCATGCGCGCGCGGCTCAGACCGAAGAGGTCGGCGGCGTGCGCGATGTCGCGGATCTCCCCCGCTTCGATGCCGCGGTCGACGACGTGCGTGAGCGCGAGCATGCGCGCGCCGCGTATCCCCCGCCGTGGCGCGCTGCGCGGCCTGCGCGGCGGCTGCGGTGCGCGGAGTCGGATCGTGAACCGCGTCCCGTTCAGTACGACCTCGCCCGTCCGCCCGTCGAAGGTCAGCTCGCGCACCAGGATGCGCAGCGCGCGCTCGCGCTCGTGGACGAGCATCGCGGCCCAGAGCGCGTCGAAGTCCGCGAGCAGTCGGCGTAGCTCGTCGTGGTCGATCCGGTGGGCGCGCAGCAGCGCGAGTTCGTCGCGCGCGGCCTGCGCGTCGTCGTGCAGCGCGGCAAGCTCGCCGTCCACCTGCGCCACGTCGCGTTCCAGACCCCGGGCCAGCGCCTTGACGAGGTTCACGCGCCCGCGCTCCTTGGCCGTGATCTGGCGCTCGATGCGCTGCACGGTCTCGACCAGCTCGGGCTCACGGGCGGCGAGCTGCGCGCCAGCGGCGGCGAGCGTGGCCTCGACGAGTCGCGGGTCTTGGCCGATGGAGCGCAGGCGCTCGACCACGGCGGTCTCGATCAGCGCGACGGGCACGCGGCTGCCGGGGCAGGCGTTCGCGCTCTCCTTCAGCACGCGACGGCAGGCGTAGTACGCGTGGCCGTTGCCCGCCGTGGCGTGGTAGCGCGAGCCACACACCGCGCACGTGATCAGCCCGCGCAGGAGCGCGCCGTACCGGTTGCGGGACGTCGCGCCGCCGTCGTTCTGGTTCGCGCGCAGCCTCGCGGCGACGGCGTTCCACAGCGTCTCGCCGAGGATCGCTTCGTGCTGGCCCTCGACGACCTCGTCGCCCGCGCGCTGCCGCCCGAGGTAGACGGGATTCCCGAGGATGTGGGCGACCGTGTTCTTGGTGAACGGCTTCCCGTTCTTCGCGACGAGGCCGCGCTTTGCCGCCGCGTCGATCGTTCGGGCCACCGAGCCGAGCTTGAGGTACGTCTGGTACAGCCAGCGGACTTGCTCGACCTCGGCTTCGTCGGGGACGAGCTTCTTGTCGGCGAGCGTGTAGCCGAGCGGGACTGCGCCGCCGGTCCACATGCCGTGCCTGCGCGCCGCGCGCATTTTGTCGCGTGTGCGCTCCGAGATCTGCTCGCGCTCGTACTCGCCGAACGTGGCGAGCAGGTTGATGACCATGCGGCCCGAGGAGGTCGTCGTGTCGAAGTGCTGCGTGATCGAGACGAACTCGACGCCGCGCTCGCGGAAGTGCGCCATGAGCTGCACGAAGTCGGAGAGCGAGCGCGAGAGCCTGTCGAGTTTGTAGACCGCGATGACATCGATCAGGCCCGCGTCCACGTCCGCGAGCAGCCGCTGGAACGCGGGCCGCGCGGTGTTCTTGCCCGAGAACCCGCCGTCCTCGTACGTCGAGGGCAGCACCGTCCAGCCTTTCTCGCGTTGGCTCGCGACGTACGCCGACACCGCCTCGCGCTGGGCATCGATCGAGCCGAAGTCGCTCGTCGCGTCCTCGACCGACTGGCGCGCATACACGGCCACGCGGACGCTCGTGCGCGGAAGCGGCGCGAACTTGCGGGCCGTTCGGTTCACCGCTTCACGCCCCAGAACATCCGCCCGTTCCAATGCGCGCCCGTCACGGCCTTCGCCGCAGCGCTCAGCGAGCCGTACGTCGTGCCTTCGAACACGTAGCCGTCGTCGGTCACGGCGAGCCGCAGCTCGCGCCCGCGCCACTCGCGGACGAGTTCGCTGCCAACGGTCAGCCCGTCGCTGTTCTCGTTCGTCGGCGGCGCTGTCGGGATCTCGATCTGCGCGACAAGCTGTTCGAGCCGCGCCTTCGCGGTCGCGGAGAGGCCGCCGAAGCGTTGTTCCTGCACGCGGAGCGCGCACTTCCGAAACAGGTGCTCGCGGTTCATGGAGCGCGGCGGACGCTCGAACAGCTCGACGTAGCGTTGCGCCAACGCTGTCGCGTCCAGCGCGCGCAGCTCGGCCAGCTCGTCGGCGATGGACTTCACCCGGCTCTCCGCGCCATCGCGTTGCACGTCTCGCACGAGGGTCCACGGCCGAGGTCGCGCTCGAACTCGTCGGATTCTTCCGGCGTGATCGCCGCCCAGTTCTCGAGCACCCACGAGTCGCTGCCGTGGCCTGGGCTGTGTTCGCCGCACGCGATTTCGCCGCGACCGCTTAGGTGGAGGCAGCGCACGCAA
>JAWXBU010000042.1:0-4637 GCA_034440255.1 Planctomycetota bacterium
ACTCGCAGGCGTCGTCGCCCGCCGCTTCACCAAAAGCAATTTCTTCGAGTGGCGGGTGGCGCCTCGCGCGTAATTCGCCAACGAAAGGGGCCAGTATCCGCACGGATCATCACTCGGGATCGAGCTCGGCCGACAACGCGGCCATGGCGCGCGACAGCAGCTTGCGTACGGCGTCGGCGGACTTGCCGAGCTCGGCTGCGATCTCAGCATGACTTGCGCCCTCGATCTGCGACCGCTGTAGAACGTGGCGGTGCTCGGGCGAGAGCTCTGCGAAAGCGCGCTGCAAGCGCTCCACCTCCTCGCTCAATTGCGCGTCGTGGCTTGGGCGCGAGCTGTCGGGAGCACTCGGCTCCTCTGCAGCTAGATCTTCCGCCGCGCCCGAGCCCTGGCGCCTCTGAGCGCCCCAGTGACGCGCACGATTCTGCAGCTTGTGCTCGGCCGCGCCGTGCATCCAACTCTGGAAGCTCGCTTCGCCGCGGTCCTCGAAATTCGAAGCGCTCCGGAGGAGCTCACGGCAGGTGGATTGCACGATGTCGGATGACGATTCGCGCGCGGACAGAGCGGGGCCCATGCGCCGGCGCACGAAGCGCGTCAGGACCGGCAGGGCCTGGAGAAGGCGCGCGCGGAGCGAGCTGCCTCCGCCAGTGTCCTCGCCTCCGGCACTCATTCTCTGAAGCCTAGCAGAGCGTCGCGGAGGCGGTTCGATTCCGGCGGATTGCGCGTCCGGGTCGGCCAGGAGTCGGTCTAGCTCGTAGTGCAACCCTGCGGTACCCGCCGGCTCACGCGCGCCCGAACCACCGGCAGAAGCCCCAACCCTTGGAGATCGACATGTTCCGCTTCACCACACCGCTCATGCGGGTTGCCGCAACCTCATTTTCATCCATGCCTCGACGCGCCAAGCGCCTCGTTCCTCTCGTGCTCGTTCTCGTCGCGCTCACGGAGGGCGCGCGAGCGGGCGACACCGTCGTCTTTTCCGACGGCGACTTCGGCGCCGGTTGGACGAGCAGCAAAATCGTCGACACGACCCCGAGCGCAGCCGCGACCTTCGTGAGCACGACACAACTCGGCGGCATTCCAGGCTCCTACCGCAATACGTCGCAAACCTACCAAGGCGGCCTGATCCGGGTGGCCCACATCGATCCGCAGTACACGCTGACGCCCTCGACGACGCCGATCTGCGCGATCGATTTCGCTCCGGCGCTGATTCACTTCACAGGCATGAGCGTCGGTGGGGCAGTCGAGTATCGACTCGCGCTGCGTCAGAGCGGCGCGACCTACGGTGGGCCGCCCATCAACGTGTTCGACACGGGCTGGGCTTCGTTCGTTCAACCCAACCTGCACAGCGAGGACTTCACCCTCTACGCCGGCGCTGGCCCTTCGCACCCTGATTTCTCGTGCAACGGCGGTCCAATCGAGTTCGGGTTTCTCACCGGCAACTCCGCGGGCAGCGGGCCTATCACGAAAGTGAGCGGCATCGACAACTGGCTCGTCACCGTGCACCTCGACGTGGCGACGTACAGCGACGACACGCTCTACAACGGTCTGTGGATCCCGGTCAAGGTCCTCGACACGACGCCGAGTGCCCTCGCGATGTGGTCGAACACGTCGTTCGCCACCGGCGGCAATCCGACCGACTACCGTCAGACGGTGCACCAATATTGGAATGGCCACCTGATCCTGGCGCACCTGTACAGCTTCGGGTTCCACGATCCTGCCGTCGAGCCCGTGTACACAGTGGACTTCTCGACTGATGCACGACAGGAGTCACCAACGCTCGTCGGCCCAGTGACTGTGCGTCCAGCCGTGTGGCAGGGCTCCGGCTACTACATGGGTCCGCAGATCTTCGTCTTCTCTGGGACATGGAGCCCGTACGCGCTGAGCGGCTTGACTTCGAGCGACTTCGTCCTCATCGCGGGCGGCGGTCCGGTGCATCCGAACTTCACGAATTCAGGCAGCCTGATGCAATTTGGCTACATGACCGAGACCTTGTTCATTTCGGTCGGTGGTCCGGGTACGAAAGCCGTCGGCATCGACAATTGGGTCGTGAAGGCCAACTTGGCCCCGCCGTGCGTCGGAACCCTCGGTGTCCCGGTGTGCTTCGGCGACGACATCACCAATCCCTGCCCGTGCTACCCGAGCGTAGCACTGGGATCGAGCGGGCACGGTTGCCCGAACTCGATCGAACCGCGCGGTGCGGTCCTCGTCGGCACCGGTACGGCGTCGCTCGCGAACGACACGGCGATCCTGCACGGATCGTTGATGCCCAACTCGTTCTGCCTCTACTTCCAGGGGACGCTGGTCACGGGAAATCCGTTCGGTGACGGTCGCCTGTGCGTGGGAGGAACGATCGTGCGCATGGCGGTGAAGTCGAACATCTGCACGGCATCCCAGTTCCCGGCGGGGTCGGAAGCGTCGCTCTCGGTGCAGGGACAGGTCACCGCACCCGGACAGCGCGTCTACCAGATCTGGTACCGCGACTCGGCCGCATTCTGCACGGCGAGCACGTTCAACTTGACTAACGCGCTGGCCGTCAACTGGACGCTTTGAAACGAACCGCCGCAGCGACTCGAGTCATTGCGGCGTGAGGGCGCTGCGCTCGCAGCGTGTGGTCGCCCACCATGCTCGCGGCTGGGTTCGCGGGTCCGATTCGGAGGTCTCTTCGACCGTCCGGACCGCGGCGGACCTGACCAGGCGATCCGTGTGGCCCACGGCAGTGAGACCGTCTGCAACGTCCCCCCAAATGGGGGTGGGATTCTTCTAGATCAACGCGGCCTGCAGCGTGGAGGTCTGGCCCGAGGGTCCGGACGGTCCCACCGGCCCGAGATCGACATGTACGAGCTCATCGGGCAGATCCCTGCGACGCGGAGTGACGACGCCGCTCGTGTGGGCCTGCGACGGCATCCTGCGTTCGCGCGTGCGCCATCCGGAAGCGATGTCCCTGATCGGAGTGGGCCACGTCACCGAGCGCCTCGACGCGCCGATGAAACGCTCGGGCTGAGCGCGGGGAGCTTTCCCGCAAGGCGGCGAAATTTGGAGCGGATTGCCTGAAAACGGCGCTCGCGAGCCGGACAGACCCAGGTGACGCGGCCATGTGCGAGCCGCAACCAGGCCCCTTCACCTCGGAACGCTCCCATGTCGCTCACTCGCCGCCTCAGCCTCTGCGTCGCAGCACTGTTCACCGCATCCACGCTCGGCCAAGCCGGCGTGCTGTCCCTCTCAGCGGGAGGAACGTTCGACATCAGCGCGCTCAATATCGTTTCGATCGGCGACCTGGCGTTTGCCGGCGGGGAAGTGTGGGTCGCCGACGGCACGAGCGGTGGACTCGTGTGGGGGGTGAACACGCTTGGCGTCGTGATCGATACCGTCAACCCAGCGGTGATCCCCGGCTTCACGGGCGGCGCAGACGCACTCACCACGGTTGGAGCCACCGGACTGATCGCCTTCAGCTCGTTCGGGCAGTCGGTGGCCGGTTTCTTCTCACACACGGGCGGAGCAGCGACCTCCTACCCGAGCGCGCTCGGTGCGACGGGCGCTGACTTCGCCGGCAGCCTGTGGATCGCTTCGGGCACGGTCGCAGGTGGAGGCTCGACACTGTTGCGCCTCAACTCGAACACGGGTGCTGTCGAGCTGACCGTGCCCGTCGTCGGTCTCACGGCACGCAACGCCGACATCGCATTCGATCCGTTCACCGGTGGGCTCTACGCCTTGTGCGAGGACGATCAACTGCGCCAGCTCGACAAGGTGACCGGCGCGATCCTCGCGACGCAAGATCTGGCCCCGCTCTTGATCGGTCACAACACGGTCAATGGCGGATTCGACTTCGACGCTTCCGGTTCGAAGCTGTACGTCGCGACCGGTTCGGGCGCGGGCGCGGACTCGATCGTGGTGCTCGACCGCGCCTTCTCGACGAACGTGTGCGGGAATTCGTCACCGGGGTTCGTCTGTCCGTGCGGCAACAGCGGCAACGCTGGACGGGGTTGTCTCAACTCCCTGATCTTCAAGGCAGGCGCACAGATCAAGGGCTCGGGCGTTCCGCGCACGATCACCGACACGTTCCAACTCGACATCACCGGCATGACGATCGGAACGAGCGTGCTCTTCTTCCAAGGCACGGCTCTGACTTCGATCACATTCGGCGACGGCGTGCTCTGCGCTGGAGGCTCGGTGGTTCGATTGGCGGTCGAATCGGCGCCCGCGGGCACCGCCACGTATCCGGGCGCCGGCGAGACGCTGATCCACATCAAAGGCTTGATCCCGGCCGGGACCTCGATGCGCTATTACCAAGGCTGGTACCGCGACTCGGCGCTGGCCTTCTGCACGCCGGCTTTCTTCAACCTGACCAACGCGGTCGAAGTGGAGTGGCGATAGCAGGGGTTTGAGCGGCGACGCGACTGGTGGGGAATCCAGGAGAAGACACGACGTTTCCGTAGCCACGCGAACTCGGATGGATCGCGCGGTTCGTGCTCACCGTCCTGATTGGAAGCAACGCGCGCGGCACCTTCCTGGAGTACGAGTCATCCTCTGCCGAGTCGACACTCGCTCGACCCACGAAGAGCAGCGTCTTGTTCACTTTGCCGTCGCCTTCTTGGATGGGCCGTAGTCTTGCGCCGTCACGAAAGAGCACTTGGCCGTGCAGC
>JAWXBU010000043.1:0-45080 GCA_034440255.1 Planctomycetota bacterium
AGAGCAAGTGCCAGTGCTCGTCGGAGCAAAGTGCCAGTGCTCGCCGGAGCGAGCGCCAGGGCTCGTCGGAGCAAGTGCCAGGGCTCGTCGGAGCAAGTGCCAGGGCTCGTCGGAGCAAGTGCCAGAGCTCGTCGGAGCGAGTGCCAGTGCTGGTCGGAGCAAAGTGCCCGTGCTCGCGTGTGTCGCCGCGGCGAAACTCGCGCACGCGCGCGATGTCGATGGATCGCGAGCGCGCACTGCGCCACAATCCTCAGCTCGCATGGCCGCCATCGAGAAACCGGGAGACGCCGTCGCGCGCGTTCGCGTCGCCGTCAAGACGTACGCGGCCAGACACGCTCCGGTCCACGCACTGCGGGGTGTTTCACTCACGATCGAACCGGGAGAAATGGTCGCTCTCGTGGGGCCGTCCGGGTGCGGCAAGTCGACGCTCTTGAACTTGCTCGCTGGCGTGGACCGCGCCGATTCGGGCCAGGTCGTCGTTTGCGGAATCGACCTCGCCGGCACGCGCGATGAGCGCGCACTCGTCGAACTGCGTCGCACCTGCATCGGCATCGTGTTCCAGAGCTTCCACCTCGTGCCGCATTTGCGCGTCGAAGAAAACGTCGCGCTGCCGCTCGCACTCGCCGGAAAGAAAGACCGCGCGCGAGTGGACATGCTGCTCGAGCGCGTCGGATTGAGCGCACGTCGGTCGCACTATCCAGCCGAACTGTCCGGCGGCGAGCAACAGCGCACAGCTGTCGCGCGCGCGCTCGTGCATCGGCCGCGACTCGTGCTCGCCGACGAACCCACGGGAAATCTCGATTCGCAGTCCGGCGCGCAAGTGCTCGCACTCTTGGACGAAGCGCGGAGCGAAGTCGGCGCGGCGCTGCTCCTCGTCACACACGATGCCGCTGTCGCGCGACTCGCGGACCGCACGCTACACATGGCGGACGGCCTCTTCTTGCGAGAGAGCCGGTGATCCAGAGCGCTCTCTTCACGCGACCGGTTGCGAAGCATCCGGTGCGTTTCCTCGCCACCGTGCTCGGCATCGCGGCCGGCGTCGCATCCGTCGTCTCCACGCTGGGCGCAAGTAGTGCTGCATTGTCGTCCCTGCGCGAGGGCGTCGGATTGCTGTCCGGCCGCGCGGCGCTCGAGGTCACGGCCGCGGGCGGTGTGCCCGAATCGGAATTGACGCGCCTCGCTCCCCTCGCGCTCGACGCTCTCTTGCTCCCGGTCGTCGAAGATGTCGCGAAGTGCACGACGCTCTCCGACACAGTACGCGTCTTCGGCGTCGACCTCTTGACCGACCCGCGTTTCGCTGCGGACAGCGCGACGATCGCCACGGCGCCGCCGATCGAGGAACTGCTTTCGACGCCGAGCGCGATCGTCTCCGATGAATTCGCACGCGATGCGCGGGTCGGCGTCGGTGATTCGATCCACCTCACGATCATGGCGAAGCCGATCTCACTGCGCGTCGCCGCGATTTTTCCGGCCGGGCCATCGGCCGTCTTGGGTCGTCTGGTCGTCGTGGACGTTTCAGTGGCGCAACGTTTCTTCGGCCGTGACGGAAACCTGTCGCGCATCGAACTCGTGCCGCGCGGATCCGTCAGCAGCACGGCTCTCTCCGAACGCGCGCGCGAACTCGTGTCGCGCGGCATGCAGGTCGGGCGGCCGACGGACCGCGCGGAAGAATCCGAGACGCTCGTGCGCTCGCTCGAATTCAACCTCGCGACGATGTCGGGCATCTCGCTCTTGGTCGGAGGAGTGCTCGTCGCGACGACTCTCGCGACCTCGGTCGTGCAACGCCGGCGCACGATCGCGCTCCTTTACGCACTGGGTGCATCGCGCGGGCAAGTCGTGCGCGTCATCTTCGCAGAGGCCTTGTTTCTAGGCGTTTTCGGCGGAATCCTCGGTGTCGCTCTCGGCTACGTGAGCTCGCGTTTCATGGTCGACGGCATGCGTGCCACTTTGTCGACGCTCGTGTCCACGACGGCGCCGACGGCGATTTCATTCGATGAGACGCACGCCTGGCTAGGCATCGCGTTGGGCGTCGTCGTGTCCCTCGCTGCTGCCGTCTTGCCGGTGCTGGAAGGTGCGCGCACGCCGCCGATCCAAGCCTTGCGTGGGGAGACGCCGCGCTTTCTCTCTGCGCGTGCGCTCGCACTCGCCCTCTCGATTGCGACTCTGCTCGCACTCGTCGCATACGTGCTCTTCTTGCAACCGGCGTGGTACGGGTTGCCGATCGCTGCACTCGCGGGCGCGCTCGTTCTGCTCGCGGCGTTGCTCGCCCTCTACGGTCCGCTCGTCGACGGACTGGGCCGGTTCGCAGGCGTGCGCTTTTCGGTGCCGGCCGTCGTGCGCCTCGCGTGTGCCGGGTTGTCCGCTGGACGTCGACGCGCCGCATGGGCTGCGGGCGCGGTCGGTGTCGCCGTCGCGCTTTCGATCGCGATCGCGACGATGGTCGGATCCTTTCGCGGCACCGTCGTCGATTGGGTCGAGAGGAGCATTCATCCCGACCTCGCCGTCCGAGGCGTGCGCGGCAAGACGGGTGTACCGGTCGGCGGCGTCGATCGCGAAGTCGCCGCGATCGTGAGCGCGACACCCGGCGTCGTCGACACGTATCCGTACTTCGTTTCTTCGGCGCGCTTCGGGGACGAGCGCATCGGCTTCGGCGGTGTGAGCTTCGAGGCCGTCCGGAAGCGCGGTTGGTCGGCCATGCTCGACGGCAGTGATTCGAGCGTCGCCATCGAGCGCGCGTGGAAGTCCGGCGGCGTGCTCGTGAGCGAAGCCGGTGCGCATCGTTTCGGGTGGAAAGTCGGCGACCAAATCGCGATCGACGTGCGCGGGCAGCAGTTCGAGCGCGCGATCGAAGGCGTCTACATGGACCACTCCGAGAGCCGCGGCTTCGTGCTCGCCGATGCCGGAGATTTCGAGCGCCTCGTGCCCGATGCGGACCCGCTGTTCGTCGAGTTGAATTGCCGAACACCGGCCGACATCGAGCCGGTACGCTCGGCTTTGCGCGCCGCCTTCGCCGGCCGATTCGAGGTCGAAATCAACGACATGCCGACGATGCGCGCTTCCATCTTGTCCGTTTTCGATCGCACGTTCGAGATCACGCGCGCACTGCAGATCGTCTCGGCGATCGTGGCGATCATCGCCGTCCTGAGCGTGCTTTTCGCACTCGTGTCCGAACGCCGCGCCGACATCGCTCTCCTGTCCGCCATCGGCATGAGCTCGCTGGAAGTGCACGCGCTGGTCGCAGTGCAAGCCGGACTGCTCGGAGTCTTGGGAGCGGGATTCGGTTCGGCGTGCGGCCTCGTGATCGGTTACGTGCTCGTGACAGTGGTCAACTTGCAATCGTTCGGTTGGACGATCGCGTTCGACGCACCCTGGATCGCGATCGCGTCACTCGTCGGATTCGTCGCCGCAGCGTGCACGTTGGCGGGAACGCTTCCGGCGCGAGCCGCGGCACAGAGATCCATGCGCGACGCACTGCGAGAGGACGGATGAAAACGATTTTCGCTTCGATCGCCCTGATCGGTGCTTTCGCCACCGCGCCGGAGGACGCACGCTGGCGCAAGATCACGGCGCCGATCGAACTCGCGTTCCCGCGCGATCACGGATCCCACGAGGATTGTCGCACCGAATGGTGGTACGCGACCGGCATCGTCGCCGACGTCGACGACGGCGCGCGCTTCGGTTGGCAATTGACGATCTTCCGCCGCGGCCTTCAGTTCGGACCGCCGGCCTTTGGCGATCCGGCACTCGCGCCGCGGCAGGTGTTCGCCGGCCACCTGGCCGTGGTCGATTTGACTACGGGCACACTCGTCACCGCCGAACGCGTGCGGCGCGCGTTTCAGGGGCTCGCGTATGCGTCGACGAGCAGGCTCGACGTCGTACTCGAGGGCTGGAAGTTCGCGCTCGACGCCGACGACACGTTGCGGGTTCGCGCGCTCGATCGCACGAATGACCTGTCGCTCGACTTGGTCCTCGCCCCGGAGAAAGCACTCGTTTTGCAAGGAAACGGCGGTGTTTCGACGAAGGGTCCGGAGTACGGAAACAGCTCCGGTTACGTGTCGTGGACGCGCATGCGCACCTCCGGCACGATCGAACGCAGCGGCGTGAAGCGTCGCGTCGAAGGCGAGTCGTGGTTCGATCACGAATGGGGTTCGTCGCAGCTCGCGGCGGACGTCGTCGGGTGGGATTGGTTCGGCCTGCGACTCGACGATGGACGTGAGCTCATGATCTACCGTCTGCGCCGAACGGACGGCGGCGTCCTCGAAGCTTCGTCGGGCACGCTCGTCGGCGTCGACGGATCGGCGCAGCACATTCGCAGCGCGGACTTCGCGCTCGTCGACACGAACACGTGGAAGAGCTCACGCTCGGGAGCGCAGTACCCCGCGCGCTTCAGTCTGAAGGTGCCGACGCTCGGAATCGACGTCGTGATCGAGACGGAAATACCCGACTGCGAGATCGACGCGCGCGCTTCGACCGGGACCATCTACTGGGAAGGTCCCGTGAAAGTGCGCGGTTCTGTCGGCGGCTCGGGGTACGGCGAGTTGACCGGGTACGCTGCGCCGATGACGGGAAAGCTCTGAGCATGAGTGTGGCGCTCGTTCCGCTCGTGACGGCGCGGCTCCCCGGTACCGGCGGGGTCGTGAAGCGCGACTCCGCCGATTTCGTCGTCACCGAGATTCCGTTGTACGAGCCGAGTGGCCTCGGCGAACACGTGTACGTGCGTCATCGTCGCGCGAATCGCACGACGCGCGAAGTCGTCGCCGAGTTGGCGCGCGCGTTCCGGGTCGACGAACGCGACATCGGTTACGCTGGATTGAAGGATCGGCGCGCGATCGCGACACAGACCTTTTCGCTGCCCCTGCGCGAGCCGGATTTGTCCATCGTGGCCGAACGCCTCGCGAGCGAGGTCTGCGGCGAGACGCTCGAAGTGAAGCGACACGCGAACAAGCTCAAGCGCGGCCATTCGCTGGGGAATCGCTTCGAAATCAGACTCCACGACACTGACTCCCAGTCCCTGCCGCGCGCGCTCGCCATCGCCTCGGAACTGGGCGTGCGCGGACTGCCGAATGCATTCGGTCCGCAGCGCTACGGCGACGACGGCCGCAACGCCGAACACGGCCGCGCGCTGATCGAGCGCCCGCGCGGCGGTTGGTTGGCGCGTCTGCACATGTCGGCTTGGCAATCGTCGCTATTCGACTCCTGGCTTGCGTTACGCATGGAGCGCGGCCTGTTCGAGAGCGTGGTCGCAGGCGACGTCGCGAAGAAGTTCGCGAACGGCGCCCTCTTCGACGTGGTCGACGAAGGAGCAGAGAATGCGCGCGTCGCGAGCCTCGAGATAACGCACACCGGGCCGATGTTCGGCAGCGAGATGCGGGCGGCCACGGGTGTCGCGGGCGAACTCGAGGACACAGTGTTCGCCGCGTCCGGCGTGCGACTCGAACAGTTGCGGAAAGCGCAACTCCAGGGCACGCGTCGCGCGGGACGCATTTTCGTCGACGACATCGCGATCGACTCGATCGAGAACGGACTGCTCGTATCCTTCCGTTTGCCGAAGGGCAGCTACGCGACGACGGTGCTGCGCGAATTCACGAAGAACGAGTGCGCGCTCGCCGACGAGGAGGATTGAGCAGCGTGCGCGTCGCGCTCACTTCGTCGGTCGAACGGCGGGCGCGCGCACGTCGAACGTGAGCGAACTCCACGCGCTCTGCCAATCCGAGCCGGAGTCCTTGGGCGCCGCGACCATCCAGCACACGCGCAGCATCTGTACCCCGTCGGCTGCGAGCTTGAACGTGGTGCGTCCCTCGTCATTCGTACGCAGGCGCACGTCGCTTTCGGTGTTCGAGCGCGGCATGCAGCCGACGAGAGCACCCCCGAGCGGTTGGTCGCGGAAGAAAACGCGCACCGGCAGCTCGTCTCCGATCTTCAGAGTGTGCGGATCTTTTTCGGGCACGATTTCGAGCGTCAACCCGAGACGTCGATCCCAACCGATGGTGCTGGGCTCCGTCTTGTCGCTCGGCGACGCGAGCACGAACGATTTGACCGAGCGCGCGTAGATTTCGAGGCCTTTCTTGGCGCTTTCGCCGCGTTCTTGGCGAGCGGTGATCACGTGTTGGAGACCCTCGGCTTCGAGGTAGTGTTCGAACTTCGCGGGCTCGAGTTCGATCGGAATCGTGTTGCTCTCGTACCCGATCACGAACAGTCCGGCGGACTTCGGCCGCCACAGACCCGCAGGTGCGCGCTTGTCGATACCGACGATCGGCTCGATCTTTCCCGCTGCGTCGGTCGCGTCGAAGCGCACGATGCGCAGCGGATTGCGCTCGACGGCCTCGCCGATCCACTTTTCGCCGACGCGCAAATCGATGTCTACCCGCTCGCCGACCACGGGCCGGTGCTTCGAAGCCTCGATCCAGAAATCGTGTGCGGCTGCACTCGAGGCCGTCAGAACAAATACGGCCGCCAGTGCGGTGATTCGAAGTGTGAGCATGTTTCGTGTTCGATGAGGAGAGAGAGAGAGAGCCCCGACCGCGAACGTGCGGTCCACGATCGAGGCTCTCGCCAAAGACTATTGGAAGAGCGCGTCGAACTGGTTCGGATCTTCCGAGATCTCGAAGTCGAGCGCGTCGATCGAAACCGGATCGGCGTCGTCGACAGGTGTCGTCGCGAGGTTCTGGACGAAACCTTGGAAATTCGTCGTGTCGTCGTCGTCACCACCACTGCTGCAAGCAGAAACGAAGGTGATCGAGGCGAGCGCGAGGCCGATGAGAAGGAAGCGTGTGTTCATGTGGCACTCTCTTTCAGTTCGGCGAGCCGGGTAGCGGCGTCTTCAAGTACGGAAACGTCGCGTCGAAGAAGGTCTGATCGACGAACGCACCGTCCGTGAAGGGAAGCTGACCCGACGGAGCTTCTCCGGTCGTGAGCAGCACGCCCATCACGACGCGCAGCGCAGAATCGACGACGTCGTCACCAGGCCGACGACCGTTGGGGAAACCCGCCAGGTCTCCGCCCAACACACCCAGGCGGTTCTGCAAGAGAGCCGCCGTCGGCATCGTGTTCGTGTTTAGACGCAACATCTCCGAGCCGACTACACCGATGGGTTGATTCACGGCGGTGATCCCCGTCAAGAAGACCGACACGAGGTCCGTGCGCGGGAACAGATTCGGGGCTTGTACGCCCGCTCCTCCGAAGAGGATCTCGAGCAGTGCCGGCAGCGTCGGGTGGGTGACGTAATCCGCGAACCTGGTCGCGTCGTCCTTCGGCTCGCTCGCGTTGAAACGATCCTTGTCCTTGATGCCGATGACGAGTTCGTTCACGAGCGGCATGCCTAGACGCGAGACCTGAACGAAAGCGCCGCCCTCGACGGTGACTTTGTTCTCGACGGCGGAGCGGGGTGCGGGATTGAGCACGCGCGCTTGACGCATCGAAGCCGTCGTCCACCCGCCGATGACGCTGTCTGCGCCCGCGAGGAATCCGATCGGAACTTCGAGGATGAGCGAGGTCACGTTTGCATCGCTGAGGTCGTCGGTCTGCGCCGCGGGATCGCCCAACGGAACGAAGTTGACGAGGTCGAACACTTCGCCGAGGTTGACGACGAAGGGATCCTTGCGCTGACCGACGAAGACGCGGCCGATCGTGTCGTCGGGCAGGCGGATGTCGCGCACGAATCCGGCGGCATACGTCGCGTAGTCTGCGATCGTCTTGTTGCCGATGTTGTCGACCGGCTTGCGGAATGCAGAGACAGCCGTGAGCGCGTCGGTGACCGTGTTGACCATGCCCGTGCGGCGATCTCCGAAGACGACCTTGACCGAGTAGCTCTCGAGCACATTCAAGTTCGAAGCGTCCGACGACGAGATTGCACCCTTTTGGACAATGGGGATCGAATTCAGCTTCTGATTGCCGAGCGGACCGATGGGCAATTGGAAGTCTTGCAACGCGTTGGTGAAGCGAAACTGGAACGTGATGTCTTCGATCGCGTCACCGTCGTTGTCGATATGGATCTCGTACAGCGCGTCGGGATCCATCGCGAAGTAGTTGGGTCCGCCGTAAGGAGCTTGCAGCGGGATGTAGTTCGCGATCAGCGTGACGAACCCCTCACGCCCGGACTCGAAGCTCCGGAACATGTAGAAGTCGGTCGCGTCGATCTTCGGATTCTTGGTGATGAAGGGCGCTTCGCGGTGGCTGGACGCAACCGCGCTCGGGATCGCCAGGAAAGGCGCGGCTGCGAGGGCCAGGAGGAGCATGGGCTTGTGATTCATGTGATTTGCGGCCGAAAAAGGCTCGGTTGAGAGATGGATGTCGTCCTCGTGACGAGGGCGCAGCAGCGCTCTGAGTACGAATTCAGTGCCGTTGTCGGACTCACTGAAAATCGCGGCACTCGAGCACTTCTCGAATCGACTATTTTTCTGGATGATCTCGCATCCGCGCGCAGCCCAACGCCCGTACCCGACACATGGAGACGCAATCTGCAACCGGACGCGGCGACGCATCCGGATCGCCCGAGGACTCGCTCGCTCCGCAGGTGGCTCGGATCGCACAGGGCGACGAGCAAGCGTTGAGGAGCTTGTACGACGCACTCGGTCCGCGTGTCTTCGGTCTGTCTTTTCAGATCCTGCGCGATCCCTCGAGCGCTGAAGAAGCAGTCGTGGACGTCTTCGCACAAGTGTGGCGCCAGGCGTCGCGATACGAGCCATTGAAGGGCACCGTCACGACGTGGGTGTGCACTTTGGCGCGAACGCGGGCGATCGACTTGCGGCGTCAACGCGCACGTCACTCCACGCGTGAGACTTCGATCGACGTGCCGCATTTCGATATGTTCGATGATCCGGGCGAGTCGCCGTTCGGCGTCGCTGCCCGAGGAGATCGCGCAGAACACGTGCAGAGAGCGCTCTCGACTCTGCCCGCCGAGCAACGACGCGCCGTCGAGGCCGCTTTTTTCGGAGGACTCAGTCACAGCGAGATCGCCGCGGCATTCGGCCAGCCGCTCGGGACGGTCAAAACCAGGATCAGATCCGCACTGGTCGCGCTACGCACGCAGCTCGCGACGGTCGAAGGCGAGGTGGCATGATGGAACCGCACGATTTTTTGGACGACGACCTGAAGAGCGACGCCGCGTTGTTCGTTCTCGACGCATTCAAAGTCGAGGAAGCGCGCGCGTATCGCCTTCACCTCGCGCAGTGCCGCACGTGCCGAAGCGAAGTCGAATCGCTCGCTCGCACGGCGCGCGACTTGGCGCTCGTCGCCCCCGAACGTACTCCGCCGAAAGATCTGTGGCAGCGCGTGTTGGCGCGCGTGCGCAAGTCGGATCTGCGGGCGAACCCGGATTCGGATGCAGACTCGGCAGAGCCAGCTCTGCGACCCGAGTCGGTGGTCGAGTCCTCCACCGATCGCTCGCACGCCGGCCGTTCCGCGACGCAGATCTGGAAGCACTGGTCACCGAACGCGGAAGGGAAGACGCCGGATTTCACCTTCCTCGCGGCAAGCGAGGGTGGTTTCGAGCCGACCGACGTACCCGGCATCGAGGCGAAGAAACTCTTCGTCGACCGCGAGAACGACCGCGTCACGATGCTCGTGCGCATGCAGCCTGGAACGGCGTACCCGCGGCACGTGCACGCCGATTTCGAAGAGTGTTACGTGCTCTCGGGCGATCTGTCCGTCGGTGCGCAGCGCATGAACGCGGGCGACTACCAGCGCGCCGAGACCGGCAGTCTGCACGCGGTGCAGTCGACCGAGCACGGTTGCATGCTGTTGCTCGTCTCTTCGCTGCACGACGAGCTGATCTGATCGATTCGGCTCGCTGACGAGATCGACGGCGATTCGATGGCGGACTCGACGATTGGCTCGTCGGCGGGCGCGTCCTGGAGCTCGAGAAGCTCGAGGAGGGATGCGTAGAGGGACTGACCGGCACGGATGCGCCGTCGAGCAGGTCCGCTCTGCGAGCACTTCGCGCTCGAGCGACACGCGCATTCTTCGGGGTACGAATTCTGCTCGTCTAGCCTTACTCTGCCCGGCGTGAACCACACCGACACCGGCGAAACTCGACCGAAACGTGGACGGCGACTGGCTGTACGCGCTGCGCTCCTCGTCGTACTCGTCCTCGTCGGAGCGTGGTTCGCGCGTGCGCGGATCGTGTCCGAGGTGCTCCGGCGCACAGCGAGTTCGGCCGGGATCGCCGTCGACTGGCGCGATCTCGCGATCGATGGACTCGAGAGTGTGCGCATCTCGAACTTGACCGTGCGCCGCGACGCCGACCTGAATGTCGAGGCCGACCTGGCGCTCGTCGAATTCTCACTGCTGCGAATACTGCGCGGAGATCTGGGCGGATTGAAACGCGTGCGCGTCGATCGCCTGCGCGGCTTCGCAGGTCCCTTCGAACGCGCCGGGCCGGGGAGCGGCAAAGCAACATCGTTCACGCTGCCGAGCGCCTTGCCGCGCGTCGAGCTGACCTCGCCCGATTTCGAGGTGCGCCTCGCGCAGGGCCGCCGCGTCGCGCTGTCCGACCTCGCGCTCGTGTTCGACGGCGCGCACGCGACGATCGATGCGCGCACGCTCGCATGGGTGGACTCGGAGAGCAGTGTCGCGTTTCCGCTCACCGTGCGCGGTTCGTATCGCGGTTCCCATTTCGAGATCGAGCGCGCGGCGTGGGATCCACGCATCGTGTTCGAGAACGCGCGCGTCGACGTGGGCGAGGCGGAGTCGATACTGCTGCGCTTCGAAGGCGGCATGCGGGCCTTCGGCGGCACCGCGGAGTTGCGCGGTCGGGTCGACGTGGACGTGCTCCACTGCACTGCCGTCGTGAAGTCGCTCGATGCAGGTGCTGCGCTGCGCTCGTACGTGCCGTCGCTCGCCGCCGATGCCGAAGGCGTCGTCGATTTCATCCTCGATGCGAGTGTGCCGCTCACCGACGTGAAGCGCGCCGAATGGAACGTGCGCGTCGCGGCGCACGATGCACGCTTTCACCGCTCCGTCGACGAGGTGTCCTTTCGCGCGCGCACGATCCCGAACGGAATCGAAGTGAGCGAAGGTCTCGTCGTGCACGGGGAGAATGCGATCCGCTTCAGCGCTCGCGGCGCGTCGCTCACGAGCGATCCGTGCACATGGATCGAGGCCGCCGAACTCCACGTGGACGCCATCATCGGCGACGTGCACGCGCTCCTCATGCGCGACGTCGGTCTCGCGTTGCAGAGCGAGGCGCGCTGGAACGCAACTCCTGTGGCGGTGACGGCCACGCTCGTCGGAGGCCGAGTCGCCGGGCACGTGCGCTCGCCATCCACCGACGTCGCCGCGATCGTGAGCGCCTTCGCCGGAACCTCTCCGCTCACGGCGCACGTCGACGTTGACGCCGACGTGCAGCTGGATGTGCGGGCTCCCGCATTCGTCTCCGCCGCCGGAGTGATCGTCGCCGCAGGTGTGAACTTCGCGGGCCGCACGGTCGAGACGCTGGTCGCGCACGTCGACTTCGGCCCGCACACCCTCGAGATCCGCGATCTCTCGGCGACCGCATCGGGATCGAATCGTGTCGACGCCGCATTCGCGCGCGTACCTCGCGCGGCGCTCGGTCGATGCGCGCTCGATCACCTCGCCGAATGGATCGTGATCGACCTCGTCGCTGAACTCGACGACGTGCCGGCGCTCCTCCGGCTCGATGGCGAAGAAAACTTGTTCCAGCGCTGGAACGCACACCGCCTCGCCTTCGCAGGCGATCTCGCGTCGGCTGAAGTGCACCTGACGCGCGGCGAACTCGTCACCGCTGCGGGATCGGCCGAGATTGCGCGCGCGCGCATCCCGCTCGGTTCCAACATCGCGGCGATCCTGAGCGATCCGGGCCTCGACGTGGAACTTTCCCTGCGCTTCGAAGACGTCGCGGCTGCAGTCGCCGTTCTCGCTCCCGACGCGTTTGCAGTCGACGAGATGCCGCGCGGCGCGGTGACCGGCCGCGCGCGCGTCCGCGGAAATGCGATCCGGCCCAGCGTCGCGCTCGATCTCACCGCGCGCGATCTCACCGTGCAGAACGTGCTCTTCGACAGCGCCACCGTGCGAGCCGAACTCGACGAGAGTGAACTCTCCATCGCGGCCGCGGCAGCGCACGGCACGGTCGGTACGCTCACTTTGTCCGGCGGATACGTGTTCGACGAACAACGCGTCGTCGATGCGCATCTGCATGCGGATCTGGTCGACGTCTCGCGGTTGTCCCCAGAGCGTTTGCCGAGCGGCGCGGTGAAGGCCGACATCACCGCGAACGGCCTGCTCGACGCACTCGTCGGCACGATCGCGCTCGAGGCCCGAGACGTAGTGTGGCGGGATTTTCGAGTCGATCTCTTCGAGATCCATGCGCGTTCGACGGCGGGCGCGTGGACCGTGGATCGCGCGCACGTGGTCGGTCAGGGGGTCGAGGCCGAACTCAGCGGTCGCGTCTCCTCGCTCGCGCCGGACGCTCTCTTGCGCACCATCGTCGTCGAAACGCTGACGCTCGCTACCGGTGACATGAGCGCCGCGATCACGGCACCCGCGACGCTGCGGCAAGACGGAGAGCGATGGTCGCTGGACGGACTCCGCTTGGAAGGCGTCGGCGGCAACGCGCAGCTGTCGTTCGAAAACTCCGACGGGGCGTCCAAGTTCGATCTAGCGCTCTCCGCTCCCCTGCCGCGCGCGGCTTTGACACTCGCCGGCATCGCAGCGGAAGAAGCCCAGGTCGAAGCGACCGTCCACGCCGTTTTGCGCGGACGCGAACTGGACTGCGACACGGAGGGCCGAATCACGACGACCGCCGGTCCGGACGAGCCCGAGACGCGCGCTGTGTGGCGCGCGTCTCTGCACGAGCGCCGCGCGCGAATCGACCAAGTCACCCTCGATCGCGGCAGCGGCGCGAGCGCCATCCACGCCAAGGTCACGGGCGAGTTCCCGCTGGATCCCTTCGGCGACGAACTCCTTGCGGACGGTCCGCTCGCGCTCCATTTCGAACTTGCGGCAGCAGACGTCGCGCTCCTGCCCTTCGTGCGTCGTGAGTACGGCGCGAGCGGAACCGTACGCGTGGCCTCCGATCTCGCCGGGACGTGGGCCGGACTCACGGGTTCGATCGATGCCCAAGTCTTGGACGCCAGCGCGAGCGGACTGCGCTGGATCCAGGATCTCGGACGCGTGAGCGGTTCGATGCGACTCGCATTGGCCGACGTCGTGCGCTTGGACTCCCTGGATTTCGTCGTCGACGACGTCGTCGAAATCCGTGCTGCAGGCTCGATCGAAACACCTCTCGATCTGACGCGGATCGCGCGCGGCGATTTCGAACGCGTCGCCTCTGCGCCGATCGATCTCGCGCTCATCGTCGACGCGGCCGATCTCGCTCCGCTCGCGAAGCGCATGCCGACGTTGCGTCGCACGCGCGGACGAGTGCACGCCGAACTGCGCGCGGAAGGAACGCTCCGCGAACCGACGTTCACGGGATCCGGCACGCTCGAGGAGGGCGAGATCCGAACGACGACGAATCTGCCCTCGATCGTCGGCGTCTCGAGCCGCGTGCACTTCGACGGAAAGCACCTGATCGTGGACGATCTCACGGGTGAAATGGGAGGCGCGCCGTTCACGATGAAGGGACAGGTGAGCGTCGTCGGCGAAGTTCCCGAGGTCGATTTGGAACTTGCGGGCGCGAGTCTGCTCTTGTGGCGCGAGCGCGACGTCACCGTGCGCGCCGACGCGGAGCTCAGCTTGAAGGGACCGCTCGATGCCCTGCTGTTGTCCGGCGATCTCGCGCTGCGCGACGGCCGCTACACGAAGAAGTTCGACTTCTTGAGCGTGGGCAAGCGCGGCCCGAAATCAGCGGGCAATCGTGGCCTGCGCCTCTTCGCATTGGATGAACCGCCGTTCTCGACGATGCGATTCGACGTGAACGTCTCGAGCGCCATGCCGTTCGCGATCTCGTCCAACATCTTGCGCGGAAGCGTTTCGCCGTCGCTCAGGTTGCTCGGCACGGGAGCACTGCCGGAATTGCGCGGCACCGTCCTCGTCGAGCCTTCGCGCGTGTTGTTGCCGTCGGGCGCGCTCAAGGTGCGCTCGGGCCGCATCGAGTTCCGACCGGACCGCCCCGACGTGCCCGACCTCGACATCCAAGCCTCCGCGCGTCTGCAGGGTTACGACATCGAAGTGAACGTGTCGGGCAGCTACGACGATCCGCGCGTCGAGCTGTCGTCGGTGCCGCCGCTCCCGCGCGAGGACTTGGCCATTCTGCTCATCACCGGTCGGCCGCCGGGCAACACGCTCTCCGGCGGCGCAGGTCAACGCGCGGCGTTCGACATCGCGGTCTACATCGCGCGCGACGTCGCGGCGACGTGGTTCGAGTCCGACGAGAGCGAAGTCGAGTCGCTCGCCGAAAGGCTCGAGGTCGTCGTCGGTGCGGACACCTCGAAGAGCGGTGCAGACGCGGTGCTCGTGCGCTTGCGACTCTTCGGCGATCTCACGTCGGGCCGCAGCGCGATTTTCGCGACCGGCGAGCGCGACGTATACGACTTCTACAACTTCGGACTGCGGTTCGTGTTCACCTTCGAATGAAGACGCACGGACACATGCGCACGCTCGTCCTCGCGCTCGGGCTCGTCATCTGCGGATGCAGTGCGTTGCGCAAGACACCGCGTACGCTCGAGGTGCGCTACGTCGGCAACGAGGCGCTGAGCGAGACTCGAATCGATACCGTACTCGAGCGCTTCTTCAAGGATTTCGCCGACGCACGCTTCAAGAAATCGGCGGTCGACGATGCCGCGTTCGACATCGAACGTGCCTACCTCGCCGCTGGATTCCCGGAAGTGCGCGTTGACTACACGTTCAAGGAGCGCGAAGCCGGCTTGCCGTTGGCGGAGTTCACGATTCACGAGGGGCAAAGCGTCGAATTCGAAGAGGCTGTGTTCGAAGGCGCGACGGCGTTCAGCAAGTCGGAATTGGAGGCGTTCTTCGCCCCCCCCACGTCGGGCTTGCTCGAGGAGTCGAATTCGGCCTACGTCGAGAGCAACGTCAAGGCGGCGGCGAACGAACTGGAGCTCGCGTACACGACGCGCGGTTACATCGAGGCGCGGGTCGAGATCGAACGCGTCGACCTCGGGCCCGATGGGTCGCAGGCGACCGCGCACGTGCGCGTGCACGAGGGTCCGCTGTGTCGGATCACGACGCTGGCGATCGAAGGCGCCGATCCGCGCATCGATCCACGCGCGCTCGCCGCTGTGCGCGAAGCGTTCCTCGGCAAACCCTACTACGAGCGGCTCTCGATCGAGATCCAAGGACGCATCGAGGAAGCGTGTGCGAAAGCAGGCTTCGGCGACGTGCGCGTCACACGCACGGGTCGGATCGTGACGTCCGCGGGAACCGTCGATCTCGTGTTCCAGGTGGATTCAGGTCCCGAGATCACGATCGGTGACATCCAGGTCGCGGGTAATGTCGCCACGCGCTCCGGGTTCGTGCGTTCGCGTCTCGCGCTCTCGAGCGGCGACATCTACGCCCGCGACAAGGAGCGCACGAGCTTCGGACGCTTGTACCGGAGCGGCGTGTTCGATCGCGTTTCGATCCGCACCCTCGCGTCGGAGAACGAAGACAAAACGTCGGGGTCGGTGACGCGCGACATGCGCGTCGACGTCAGCGAGAGTCCGGCGATCGAGACGTTCCTCGAGCCCGGCTACGGGTCGTACGAGCAGTTGCGCGTGGCAGCCGGCGCGCGCCACAAGAATCTGTTCGGCACGGGGCGCATCCTCGATTTCCACGGGGTCCTCGCGTTGCAGGCACAGCGCGGAGAACTGTCGTTGATCGATCCGTGGTTGTTCGAGAGCGACGTCGTGGCCGAGTTGTCGTTGTTCGGTAACCGGCGACGCGAGCCCTCGTTTCTGCGCATCGAACAGGGTCTCGGAGCCACGCTGACGCGTCGCTTCTCGCGCACGGTCGAAGGTGCGGTCGGATACCGCTTGCGCAGTTCGAAAGCTCTCGACGTCGATCTCCTCGACACCGATGCACTCGAGGCGATCAATCAAGTAGACATCAGCGAGTTGCAGACCTCGTTCGCACACGATGCACGCGACAGCGTCTTCCAACCGACGAAGGGCTCGTTCTCGAAAGTGGGTGTCGAGTACGCATCCAGCGTGATCGGTTCCGAGCTCGAATTCGCACGTTTTCGCGCGCAACACGCCACCTTCCTGCCGCTCAATTCCGCGACGGTGCTGGGGCTGTCGGCCAAGATCGGACTCGTGCTTCCGCTGGCTGCGACCGACTCCATCCCCTTGCAAGAGCGCTTTTTCAACGGCGGCGAGAATACGGTGCGTTCGTTCCGCGAGAGCGAGCTCGGGCCGAAAGACGACTTCGGCGAACCGCTGGGCGGTGAATCGTTCACGGCTTTTTCAATCGAGCTGCGTCGCCGATTGCGCGGTCGTTTCGAAGGCGCCGTCTTCTACGACATCGGCAACGTCACGCCGCAGTACGAGGACACGTGGCAATTCGAAGGGTACGAGCAGGCGATCGGAGTCGGTTTGAGATACAGCTTGCCGGTCGGTCCAGTGCGCCTCGACGTCGCGACCAATCCGAGGCCGGGCGATTTCGAATCGCGTGTCGTCGTGCACGTGTCACTGGGTATGTCGTTCTGACCCGATTTCGACGGCAGGCGCGATCCGGATTCAGCACCTGCGCTGAGGCAGGTCGTAGTGGGCTCTAACGGCTCTCGCGCTTCTCCATCCAACGCAGGATGCGATCTGCGCGCGCGTCCCACGTGTGCTGCGGTGCGCGAAGATTCGCGCGGCGTTGGAGCGATTCACGGCGTGAGCTGTCGGCCATCAGGATGGCAATTCCGGCGCGCAGTGCCGAGGCGTCGTCGGGCGCGACGAAGACGGCCTCTTCGTCCGGCGTCAGGATCTCGCGCAAGCTCGGCACGTCACTCACGACCAGCGGCAGCCCGGCGGCCATCGCTTCGAAGACTTTCAACGGCGACGTGTAGCGCGCGCTGATCGCAGGCTTCGAGCGGTTGGGCACGACGCCGATGTCTCCGGCGGCGAGGTAGAGGGCCACGCGCTCGGGCGCTTGGAAACCGTCGACGCGCACGTTCGCGACTCCGCCGACTGTCTGTCGCAAGCGTTGCACGTCGGCCTCCATTCCGCCCGCGATCGCGAAGTAGATTTCGGGGGACAGTTTCGCGGCCTCGACCAGCACGTCGACGCCCTTCCAGGCGAGCAAGCCGCCCGTGTACACGACGAGCGGCACGTCGGGCGGAAGGTTCAATGCTGCGCGCGCTTGCGACTTCGTCGGCAGATGATTGAAACGCTCGAGTTCGTACGCGTCGTGCTCGACGGTGACGAGGGCTCGATCCACGCCCAGCGCGAGCAGGTCGGCTTCGACGCCCTTCGAGATCGCGACGATGCCTTTCACGTCGTCGGCGGCGCCGATCAGCATGCGTCGACGCGTGCGACTGCCAGGAACGCGATGAATTTCGAGGTAGACGCGCTCGAGCCCGGCGCGCGCGAGGCGAGCGGCGACTTCGATTTCGCGCACGTAGATACGCGCATCTCCGAAGCGTTTCACGACCTCACGAGCTGCGTTGCGTGCGAACGATTGCTCTTGCAAACGAGCCGGAACGTATTGCAAGAGACGCGGCACGCGCTCGATCCAATCGACACACGGGATGGGCACGAGCGTCGGACGCGCGCCCTTCGGGACGGCGTACCAGTCGAAGACGTCGACACCCGGCGGGAGGGAGACGGACGGACGGCGCTTCGCGTGGAGCACGTGCGTCTCGGCGCCGGTGCGCGCGAACGCGGCCGACATCTGCGCCACTTGTAGAGCTTGCGCACGCTGCGAAGGCATGCGCGTGTTCGCGACGACGACGATCGGCGGAACGGTGTTCACTCGGGCTTCTTCTGCGGGCGCTTGGGCCCGGGGCCGCCTTCACCACCGGTGTAGCCCTGACTCTCGATGCGATTTCTCTGCCGTTCGACTTCGCGTGGCGACAGGATCGTGTCCGACATCGGAATCGGCATCGATTCGTCGTACGCGCGCAAGTGCGCCAGGATCGTCGAAACGATCTCTGGATGATCCGCGAGGACGTTCTTCGACTCGGCCGGATCGCTCGCTAGGTCCACGAGCCAGGGTACGTCGCCGTATTCGTTCTTCCCCTTTTCGAATTCAGCGGGAGCGATCATGTCGATCGGCACGACGAGCTTCCAACGCAGGTCCTGCGCCGAAATGTAGGGACCGTTCTCGGCGAAACTGTACGGGCGCACGAAGTCGGCCTGTTTCGAGAGCAACGGCACCAGACTCTTGCCGTCGATCTTGGCGTTTTCGTCGGGCTGCGGCGGTAGTGCCAAACCGAACAACTCCGAGATCGTCGGCAACAAGTCGATCTCGTCGACGAGCGCTCCGACGCGCGTGCCCGCGGCGATGCCTTTCGGCCAGCGCATGACGAGCGGAATGCGCAAGTTCGTCTGCACCATGTGATCGTGTTCGAGCAAGAGCTTCGCGCCGAGGCCCGATTCTCCCAGCGATTCGCCGTGGTCGGAGAGCACGATCACGAGCGTGTCATCGAGCACGTTCCGCGCGCGCAGCGTTTCGACGAGCCTCCCGATCGCGTCGTCGGCCTGCGTGACGCCTGCGTAGTAGAGCTGCTGGATCTGCGCGATGTCGGCCGCCGTCGGCACGCGTGCACCCTCATCGATCGCTTGGCGATCCACCGCGTAGAAGCTCTTGTACGGACCGGAATAGTTCGGATCGACGTACATGTCGCGGAACTTCGCGTCGGGATCGTAGGGCGTGTGCGTCGAGTACAAGTGCACCATCGCCATGAAGCGTTGACCCTGCAAATTCGCGAGCCAATCGCGCGACACTCCCGGCACGCCGCTCGCGACTTTCGTGCGCGTCTTGTCGGCGATCAAGTGCAAGAGCAAGTCGGAGCGGAAGACGCTCCACGTCGAATCGGCGATCACGATTCCGTGGCCGACCATCTGCTCGTAGTAGAGGTCGAAGCCGCGCAACAAACCCGATCCGTTCGAGATGGCACCCGTGTGGAACGACGCCGTCAACCAATCGTCGGGCGTCAGACACGCACTTGCATCCGTTGTCGTGCAGGCGCGTTTCAGATGACTCGGCAACGTCACGTTGTCACGCCGCATGCGCCGATCCGGCGCCATCGAAATCAAGCCGTGCCGGCGCGGGTACTTGCCGGTCAAGAACGAACCGAAGCTCGTCAACGTGAACGGCGCCTGGGTGAACGCATTCTCGAAGACGACGCCTTCCGCAGCCAGGCGGTCGATGTGCGGCGACTTCACGCGCGGGTGTCCGTAGCAACCGAGCGTGTCTTGTCGCAGCGCGTCGACCACGACCAAGAGCACGTTCGGCACGCGGTCGTTGCGCGCGTTACGGGCGCCCTTCGAACCGATCGAACCGCTCTCGCTGAAGAGATGGAGTGCGCCTCCGGTCGCGATGAGGACGAGGACTGGGACCAGCCACCGCCGCGAAACTCGCAGCGTACGCTCGACCGGTTTCGCGAGCACGAATGCGATCGCGATCGCGACCACAGCGATCACGAAGGTCGCCGCCAAGCGTTGCCAGCTGAGCGAGTTGTAACCGGGAAAGACGTACGGGCGTGACCACCAGTACAACTCGAGGAACAGACCGAGCAGGAGTGCGATGCGCACGCTCGCGAGCGTCGCGTCGCCGGCTGTGCGCCGTGCGAGCAGCGGTCGCAAGACGAGGGCCGAGACGAGCAAGGCAGCGCTCCACACGAGTGTGTACTCGAAGATCGCGGCAGCTGCACACGCAGCGAACGCAGGGACGTCGAGGTCCGCTGTCCCCGTGCGCCAGGCGACGAGCGCATCGAAGAAACCGAACGCGGCGCCGATCGTGAGGCCCACGACGAATGCGTTCCACAGCGCCTGCTTGACGCTTGACGGATCCGCTGGCGACGTCTTCGTCGTGTTGTCGTCGGACATGGCGTACAACTCTACTCGGAAGCACTCACGACAGGCGGTACGACACAGCGTTCAGCGAGCGTACGACAGCGGTCGCAGCTTCGGGCACCGAGTAGTCGATCGCACTGCACGCACCGCTCGAAACGAGGTTCTCGGCGACGCTGAGTCCTGCTCCGTCGATCGTGTAGCGCCGTTCGATCGCGGTGTCGGCGACTCGCGAACCGTCCTTGTACGCGAGGGCCGAGCGCACGAGCAGTCCGTCGATCGACGTCTCGATCTCGGGAGACAAATCGTTCGCACTCGACGCACGCTGCGTCGCGAAATCGACGAGTCCGCGCTTGGCAATGCGCAGAGGAAGCGTCAACGCGTCCAGCGGCCGCCCCCCGCGCCAAGCGACGCGCGCGAGCCACATCGAGAAGCGCAGCTCGTCATGATTGGCGCGCCAACCGCGGCTCGGCGCAACAGGGCCGGCAGTCGCGGTCCACTCGCCTTCGTCGACGCCGCGCACGAAGCCTTTGTCGAGCACGTCGGCCGCGCGTGCTTTGCTCCACACGCGCAACAATCCCGCGCCGCGAGGTCCACCGTGGTGCATGTTGACGGACGGTCTCGAGCCGCGCACCCACGCGATCACGGCGCCGTCCTCGATGCGGCCGAGTTGGGCGTTCGGGAACCACGTCGTGCGGAGATCGATCGCCGACGAGCTCGCGATCGGCTCGGGCCCGAGTGCTGCAGCGCTTTCCAGATCTTCGAGGGCGCGCGCCATCCACATGGCATGACCGGCCCAGAAGACCGGACATTGATAGCTCTTCGAGCGCGATCCCGCCGCGCGGTGACTGCGTGGTTCACCGTGCTCGGTGAGGTGCAGAGACCACGCGCGAAACGCTCGCACCGCAGCGCGCGCGTAGCTTTCTCTGCGGAACAAGCGCCATCCGGCTGCGAGCGTGTAGACATCGAATGGATGCGACGCGACCTCGTACTCGGCGCCCCAATACCACGGTTTCGCCTCGACCAGTCCGCACTTCACGCCGTCAGGTGCCTGCAGCGCGGTCAAAAAATCCAGACCGCGCACGAGCGGCGGAGCGAAGAGCGAATCGCGCGGGTCTCGACCCAGTCGCTCGAGAGCGAAGATCGTGAAACCGGTGACGCGCGATTGGTAGAACGCGGAGACGTCGGCCGAGCCCGTGTGCAGCGCGCCCCACTCGAGCGGGTGGTAGGGAAAGCTGCCGTCAGGATGTTGAATTCCCTCCAACACGCCGACCGCTTCGATCGCCGGCCCCGACAGCACGTCGTCGGGCTCGAGTGACCACGCGTGTGCGAGTCCCGTCAATCCCCAGGCGCGCTGCGCGGGAACGCCTTTGTCGAGAACCGCGTAACGCAAGTACGAGCGCGCGTGCAAGAGCGACGCGGCAGCGAAGCGCGCTCTGTCTGCCGAATCAAGTCTGTCACCCAACGCGTGGACGATGTGAGCCAGCGCATCGCTGCACGCCCCACCGTCGATCACGCTGTTCGAGCAATTGAACGGATCGTGCCGACCGGGGCGGAACGTGTGGCACACGCTGTTGTCTTCGCACACCAGGTTCGCGCACAGGCGGCGCGCTTCGGTGACGGCGAGATCGAACAGAAATTCGGCGTCACGCGTGGGGTCGAGCCGCAGTAGTTCGCACGCGGTCACGATCACGCCGGCGTTCTTCCCCGTGTGTTCGACCTTGTGCTCCGGACAGACGATGCGCCCGTCGGCACCGCGCAAAGCAGCGAGCCAGCGCAGCGAACGCCGCACCGGCTCGAGGAATTCTTCTCGGACGCGCGTGACCATCGCCCCTGACTATCGGCTGTCGCGCGCTTCCGATCAACGCTCTCAGCGCTTCATGAAGACTTGGAATGAACTCCACACCGGCGCGAGCGATTCTTCGGGCTGCCCTTCCGCGCGCCGCCACAATTCGTGCACGCACGCGTCGAGGACGCTCCACGCGACGCGCCTTGACCCACGTCCCGGACGCGCGGCCGTGGTGCTTGCGGAAGTAGGCCAGACGATCACGATTGGCGCGACCTTCGCTCACCGAGGGCGACGCCGTGTCGAGATCACCGCAATGGACGACGTGTGCTTGGGCCAAGTAGCGCACGCGCCATGCAGCGCGTGAAAGTCGCCGGCACAAATCGGCTCCGTCGAAATGGAGACCAAAAGTTTCGTCGAGCGGCTTCGAGCGCTTCAAAGCCTTGCGCCGCATCATCAGACACGCGAGCGACGCGTGCTCGACGTCGCCGTCGGATTCGTAATCGAAATCGAGCGCCTCGTAGCGACGCACTTCACGACTGTCCTTGAACATACGCTCGAGCGGCGTCCCGACGAAAAGCGGCGTCCACAGCGACGGAAAACGTCGCACCGAACGCTGCGTCACGCCGTCGGCATCGATCAGACGCGCCGTGCACGCTCCGAATCGCAAATTCTGTTCGAGGAAAGAGAGCATGAGGCGGACGGAGTTTCCGATCGCCTGTGCGCGCGCGTCGAGGAGCAGAACGTACGCTCCGCGCGCGGATTCGACGCCCTGGTTCACGGCGTACGCGAAGCCTTGATTCGTTGTGTTCTTGATCAAACGCACGTGTTGGTACTGCTCGGACACCATGCGTGCCGAGCCGTCGCCGCTCGCGTTGTCGACGACCAGGATCTCCGACGACATGGGCAGCGACGTCTTCAACGACTCGATGCACGTGCGCAGCGATTCACGCGTATTGAACGACGGGATCACGACCGTGAGGGTGGTCACGAGTCACCGCCCATCTCGACGCACAAGCGCTTCATGAGCGTGTCGACCTCGTGATCGCGTGCGACGATCGCGCGCAGACGCTCTCCGTACGCTGCACGCTCGCTCTCGCTCCGATCCAACCACCAACCGATCTTCTTCGCCAAGTCGCGCGCGTCGCCGGGCGCGAACAGGAAGCGATCGGCCTCCGCTCCGAACTCGCGCACGATGGCCGGAACCGCCTCGTTGCACGAGAGAATCGGACGGCGCGACGCCATCCCTTCGAGCACGACTTTGTCGATGCTGCCCGTCGAACTCGCGTTGACGACGAGCGCAGCCCGCGCGTACATGCGCGGAATGTCCTTGTAGGGAACAGCCCCCGTGAGTTGCACACGCCCGGCGATGTCCGCCCGCGACGCGCGCTCGCTCACCTTTTCTCCATATGCCTTGTCGATCACCGTGAGTCCTCCTCCCACGAGATCGAGAACGAGATCACGCCCCTCCGCCGCGAGGATGGATACTGCCTCCATCACCACGAGCGGATCCTTCGCACTGCTCAAGCGCCCCACCGCGACGATGCGCGGCGGCAGAACCGATCTCTCTCCTCGATCTTCGAAGTGGTCCAGGTCGATGCCGTGACCCGTGACCACCTTGCGAGAAGTATCGAGTCGCAACGACTCAGGACTTGCGGTGAAGATCTTCGACACCACACGTTCCGCACGGCGCAGGCGCGCATCGACGGCTGCGTGCGTGTACCACAGGTAAAGTCGGGCGTGCGAGCGCTGTGCAGGGCCCGCAGCGAGGGTGGCGTAGCGCGGCACCATGTGCGCGAGCACAGCGTCGAACCCATCTTTTGCGAGCGCTTCATTGAGGATGCGGCGGTAGCGGAACCAGCGCGAGATCGTTCCCGTGCGCCCCACGACGCGCACATCCACGTTCATCGGCAAGTTCTTCGTGACGCCGGATTCGAGCGCGACCACGCGCACTCGCTCGCAATGCCGTGCCAATCCGCTCACCCATCTGGGCACGAAACCCAAGATGGCGTCGTCCTCGTCGATCACTTGCGTCAAGAAGAGCAGCTTCACGGGCGCGCCTTTTCGACGAGCGCTTTCAATCCATTCGCGTAGTTCGAAACGGCGCGCGAGTACTCGAAGCGTTGCACGTCTCGCGCTGCACGCAGCCCCATCCGTATGCGGTCCGTCTCGTTCGCAAGTACGCGGACGAGTCCTTGCACAAGACTCTGCGTGTCGAAGCCGACGAGTTCGCCGTTCTCGCCCGAGCGCACGATCTCGCCCATCACGCCGACCTTCGTGCTGACGACAGGAGTGCCGCACGCCATCGCTTCGACCGTGAACCGCGGGCCGCCTTCGCACGTCGACGCGCACACGACGAGGCGGCTCTTGCGGTAGATGTCGGCGAGATCCGACGGGTCCGCGACCCATTCGACGAAGCGTGTGCTCTCGGCGAGTCCGCGCTTCTTGACACGATCGCGGGTGGCGGTGAGCAACGGTCCTTTGCCGACGAAGAGCGCCGTGTGCGCGTGTCCGAGCTTCTTCAGCTGTGCGAGTGCGTCGACGATGCGATCGAGGCCCTTGTTGTTCACCAATCGTCCCACGAAGCACACGTCTTGTTCGATCGCAGGTCGAGGCTCCAATATGCGAAACGTGCGCAGATCGACATAGAGCGACGGCAGGACGAGGATCTTCTCGTCGGGCACGCCCCACGAGCGTAACAGCGTCGGCATCTCGACTTGATTCACAACGCGAAAGGCGCGCGCTCGACTGGTCGCGAAGCGCACGTAGGCTTTGGCGACGCGCTTGTCGAAACGCTCGCGCATGTCCGCGGCGACGGGATGACCGGGTACGTGGTGGAGCTCGGACAGGTAAGGCACGCCGGTCGCCTTCGACAACTTCGCGGCACCGATGCCGTTGTAGAACCAACCGTAGTCGTGGCTCGTGATCAGCGTCGCCCCGTGTTCGGCGAGCAATTCACGGCCTTTGTCGAAGACGAAACGCACCATGCCGCTGCGCGAGACCGTCGCCGGATGCAAATGCACGTTGTCGAAGATCGAGCGAACGGTCACGGGCTTCATCGGCATCGGCGTGATCACGTCGATGCGCTCGAAGTGGCGCGAGAACCCCAGCAGCATCGCGTGGAACGGGCCGGTATCGCCGACCGGGACTTGGCGGTCGCCCGAGATCATCAAGAGGCGCAAGTGGGTTCCTCGACGACGCTCTTGTAGAGACTTTCGAGACGATCGGCGAGTGCAGCTCCGGAGTGATTCTTCTCGACGCGCATCCGCGCCCGGATGGCGAGCGCGGGGAACAGCGTCGCCGGCGCGTCGAGGTATTGCGCTAGACCGTACGCGAGCTCGTCCACGTCCTTCGCGAGCCAACCGGTGCGCTCGTGCACCACGATCTCAGCGACGCCACCGACGTTCGTCGCGACGACAGGTTTGCCCGCAGCCGCGGCCTCGATGAGTGCGACGGGCATGCCTTCCGCGCGCGACGTCGACAAGACGAGGTCCACATCGGCGAGCACGGGCCGCATGTCCTCACGCATTCCGAGCAGATGGGCGCGCCGTTGCAACTCCGGCGCAAACCCGGTGATGCGCCGCTCGACGAGTCCGCGTTGATCGCCGTCACCGATGAAGACGAGATGCAGACGCGGATAGCGCACGGCGAGCAATTCGAACGCGTCGAGCGCCCATTCGGGACGCTTCACTTCGGCGAGTCGACCGACGACACCGACGACGAAATCGCCGTCTGCCGCGCCGATCTCGCGCCGCAACGCACCGTCGCGGCGTTCGATCGCGAGCAGGTCGGCGAGATCGATCCCGGGCTGGATCACCACGAGCTTGGTCGCGTCATCCACGACTTTGAGACGCAAGAGATCGTCGGCGGTGGCGTGGCTCACGGCGACGATGCGCTGCGTTTCGCGAGCCCATCTGCGCTCGAACGCCGTGATCGCGCGCGAAACGGTGTCACCGAAATAGCCTTCGAGCACATGCCCGTGGAACGTGTGCACGCGTCGCGCCTTGGGCACCGCGCGAGCCGCGCGCCGACCGATCGCGCCCGCTTTCGAAGCGTGCGTGTGCACGACGTCCGGTGCGAATTCGACGAGTCGCTTCTTCAGGGCGTGGAGTGCGCGCAGATCGCCAGCCACGCTCAATCCGCGCGCGAGTCCGGGAACGCGCTCGACTTGAATCCCCTTCTCGCGAAACGTGTCGAACAGATCGCCCTCGCCCACAGCGGGCGCACCCGTGAAAACTTGCACGACGTGGCCGCGCGCGGCGAGGAGCGGATCTGAAGCGAGGGCTTGACGCGCCGGTCCGCCCAAGTTCAGCCGCGTCAGAATGCGCGCGATGCGCAAGCGTCGTCCTCTCGCGACGAGTCGGTGTGCCGATCGAGTGTGTCGCGCACGATCGCCTCGAGTGAACGCTTCGGCACGGGAATGTCCAGAGCTGCGAGTCGCGCCAGATCGGGCTCGCGCCACGCGATGTCCTCGAAAGCCGGACCGACGACCTGCTTGGGATCGACGTGCACGATGCCCGAGCGACTGTGCGAAAGCGCCAGAACACAGCGCGCGATCTCGAGCACGCTCGCGCGTGCAGTACCGCCGATGTTCAGCGGACCGGCGGGAACGTCGTCTTTCATCACGAGCGACGCCAGCGTTTCGGCCACGTCGTCGACGTGCGCCAGCGTGCGCACGGAAGAACCGTCACCGTGCACGGGCAGTGCGCGGCCCGCCAACGCGTGCTCGACGAAAGTCGGCAGCATCATCCCTTGCGCCGAATCTTGTCCCGGGCCGACGACATTGAAGAAGCGCAGATGCACGGGGCCGAGCCCGCCGGTGTGAGCCTCGTCGAAGCGTCGTTCACTCGCAATTTTCGAAGCTGCGTACGACCAACGGCCCCGCTCGTCTCCACTGCGTACAGGATCGCGCTCGGACAGCGGCCCGGGCTTCGGCAGATAGACCTCACTCGTCGAAGCTGCGAAAAGGCGCGGGCGCAGATCGAGCGGGAGTCGTTCGAGAACACGCAGCAACTGCAGTGTGAGGCCGCTGTTCTTCTGCCCCACGGCCGCGGGATCGCGCACGACGTGGCGCACACCGACGTGGCCGGCGAGGTGAACGACGGTGCGCGCCTCGGACAACCGCGACAGAACGAGAGCGCTCTCCAGATCGTCGAAGGTGCACTCGAAGCCGTCGAACCCGTCGTGCACTCGCCTGTGATCGACACGTACGACCGTGACGCCCTGCTGAGTCAGGCTCTTCGTCAACGCTCGACCGATGAAGCCCGCGCCGCCGGTGATCCAGACGGAAGGGGGCGTAAGCGATGCGGGCTGGATCATCAGGCTGTGCTCGACGACGCGCGTGCCGATCGTCTTCCAGGAGAGGATACGTCTCCTCGCGCTGATCTTGAATCGAGGCTTCGATTTCGTGGCCGATACGGTCGAGGAGGAACGGCAATCGGGTCTAGTGTCGAACCCGAGGGCTCGTCCTCGCGCAGCCGGTATCCGACGCCGGTTTCGGTCTCGAACAAGGCCCGAGGCGAGTTTCCGGCTTCGAGTTTGCGCCGCAAATGCGTCATGTACACCCGCACGTAGTGTTTCTGATCCGACGATTTGGGCCCACACACTTCGTGGAGCAGTTGCCGGTGCGTCACGACCTTGCCGGCATGACGTACGAGCACGGTGAGCAACTTGAATTCGATCGGCGACAAGGCGACGTCGCCACCTTCGACACGCCGTCGCAGCGAACCTGCGACGTCCAGGCGCTTCGCGGGCAAGTTCATGCAGGCGTCGGTGCCGCGTGGACTGTGAAGCACGACATGCAGTTCGACCTCCCCGCGGATTTCGGCCTCGACGACGATTCGGCCGACGTCATCGCCGCCTCGGGCCTGTCCTTCCGTCTGTGATGCGCGCTCGCACCGGCGTGCCCGATCAGACGAAGAACAGCGCCAGGTGATAGCAGAGCAAGCACGTGTACGCGACGGCTGCTGTCCAGAGTCCGAGTCGCGCGAGGTGGAAGTTCTTGTGCACGCAGAGCACGAGCAACGACAGCGAGATGATCGTCGACTTGATGAGTACGAAACTCACGCGTCCAGTCAG
This sequence comes from Planctomycetota bacterium, assembly GCA_034440255.1. GTDB lineage: Bacteria > Planctomycetota > UBA1135 > UBA1135 > JAEUIA01. The sequence goes on from JAWXBU010000043.1 coordinate 27,757, forward strand.
TAGCAACCAACCGGCGAGCGGATTGGCTTCCTCTCCACCGTTCTGCAGATGGATGATCGTGAAGAAGCTGTCCGCCGAATTCATGAGCGCGACCCACAGGATCGCGAACAAGAGTCCTGAGCTGTAGATGTCGACGAAACTGCCCTCGAGCTCTTCCACTCGCCGCGGTTCGGTGCGGCGACCGCCAGCGAACGACCACGGCGAGAGTCTGGGTGTCGGGACATTGCGCCGATCCGAACGCGCACGGCCTTCGAAATCGGGGCCGTTCTCCGTCCCCTTTGCTGCGTTCTGCTCGGTCGATTCCATGCTGCCGCGAACCGGAACCATCGGACGCGGACGCGCTCCGACTGAAGGTCAGCGCGAAAGGATTTCGCGGTAGACAGCGATGGTTTCGTCGACCATGCGCGGAAGGCCGAATTTCTCGCGCACGACCCGCGGCCCGTTGCCGCCTAGACGCGCGCGCAGCGCCGGATCACCGGCCAGTCGCAGCATGCCGTTCGCGAGTGCGTCGACGTCCGCCGGTGGCACGAGCAGACCTGTTTCGCCTTCGACGACGACCTCGGGAACCGCCGAGACGCGCGTTGCGAGCACGGGGATTCCCGTCGCCATCGATTCGAGGAACACGAGTCCGAGTCCTTCCCACAGCGAGCACATGACGAACACGTCGGAAGCTGCGAGCAGCGCGGGCACGTCGCGACGGATGCCCGCGAACACGCACGCGGGCCCGAGGTCGAGTTCGCGCGCGAGTACCTCGGCCTTCACGCGCCCGTCACCGAAGGGATCGTCACCGACGAGCAGAAGCTTCACGTGCGCCCCCCCCGCTTGCGAGCGTGCCTTGCTCAACGCCTTCAACAGCACATCGTGCGCCTTCTGCGGCGCGAACCGCGCTACACAAGTGAAGACGACGTCTTTGCTGTCGAAGCCGAAGGAGACGCGCACGGCTTCGCGTGACGCAGCGCTCGCGCGTGCAGCCGCCTCGAAAGGCGCCGAATCGATGCCGTAGTAGATGCGTTCGATGCGCCGCTTGCCGACGCGACCGTACTGCTCGATGAAGCGGCCCACGTGGTCGGACAAGACGATCGTCCGTCGCGGTGCGCTCCCGAGCACGCCGTGCACGAGCGACACCAGCGGACGCTTCAACACTTGCTCGTCGTTGTGCTTGCTCGCCACGAGCTTCTTCGAGCGGAACGTCACGCGCGCGACGAGCGCGCCGAGCATGTCGGCTTTCAAGAGATGCGTGTGCACCAGATCGACGTCCCCCATGACGCGCGAGAGCGCCAGCGGCGAGCGGAGCGTCGAACCCAGGGAAAAGACACGTTTCGCGCCCGATGCCTCGAAGTCGTGGACGAGCGTGCCGTGCCCCTTCAGATAGGCGACTTGGACTTCGTGACCGCGTTCGCTCTGTCCCTTGACCTGCGACAAGAGGTGCATCTCGGCGCCGCCGACGTCGAGCGTCGTGATGACGTGCAGGATCTTCAACGCACTTCCTCGTACACGTCGACCAGTTGCTTCACCATCGCGTCGACCCCGTGATGCTCGAGGACGCGCGCTCGACCGACGCTTCCCATCGCTGCGCGCTCCCTCGATGTCAACGCCGACATCGCCCGCAGCGCTTCGGCGACCGCACCGGCGTCGATGGCGCGCGCGACGAATCCGGTGCGACCTTCACTGACGAGATCCACGGCACCGTCGACCGGCGTCGCGACGACGGGCTTCGCGCCGGCCATCGCTTCGAGCACGACGTACGGCATGCCTTCCCAACGCGAGGGCAGCAGCACGAAATCGCAGGCGGCGACCAGACGCGGAACGTCCGTGCGGAAGCCGAGGAAGTGCACGCGCTTCTCGATCCCCAAGCGACTGGCGTCGCCGCGCAATTGCGACTCCATGTCGCCGTGCCCGACGATCGCGATGTGCACGTCGTCAAGTCCGGGCTTCGCGAGGGCCGAGAGCGCGATATCTTGACCTTTGGCGACGTTCAACAATCCGATGACGAGCACGAGCAGGTCCTCGCCGACGACGCCGAGAGCCGCACGATCGATCGGGATCGCCTCGATCCACCCCCGCGCGTCGATGCCGTTCTGAACGATGCGCACGCGCTCGCGATCGACGACCTCCGACTCGGTGAACGTGCGCGCCTCGGATGCACTGACGGCGATCATGGCGTGCGTGTGGCTGGCCAACGCGCGTTCGACGCAGCGAAAAAGCGCTCGTTTCGGCCGCGAAAACTCAGCTTCGAAGAGGAACGCAAACGTGTGCGGCGTGTGCACGCGCTTGCCGACGTCGGATTGAATCGACGCCAGCCGCCCGAGCACGCCCGCTTTCGATGCGTGTGTGTGCACGATGTCGGGCCGCACGCGTTCGAGTTGACGCCGTAGCGCCGTCAGGTGTCGCGCGTCCTTCAGCGGCGCGATTGCACGCACCATCGCGAGACGCGTGACGACCACTCCGGCACGTTCGAGTCGCTGCAAGTCGCTCTCGAAATCGGGTTGTCGAGAGACCGCAGCCGTCACGTGCACGTCGAGGCCCAGCGCGCGTTGGCCCAGGGCGACGTCGACCAGATGTCGACGCGTGCCGCCGATCGTGCACTCCATCACGTGCAGGACGCGCACGATCAGTAAGCTCCGGTGCCCTTGACGACCGCGAATCCGGTCAACGCGATGATCACGACGTCGAGCAGGAACGACTGGTTCTCGATGTAGTAGAGGTCGTAATCGATGTTCTCGTGGATCGCTTGCTTGCGCGCGTAGCTGATCTGCCACAGACCGGTGATCCCGGGCTTCATACGCAAGCGTTCGCGCTGCAACGCGTTGTACTGTTCGACGATGAAGCGCATCTCCGGCCGCGGCCCGACGATGCTCATCTCGCCGGTGATCACGTTGAAGAACTGCGGCAACTCGTCGAGGCTGTAGCGCCGCAGCAGGCGACCGATGCGCGTGATGCGCGGATCGTACGGCGAGCGCGGTGTAGGCGCGTCGCCCGCCATCTCGTGATGCATCGTCCTGAACTTGATCATCGAGAACGGCTCGCCGTCCTTGCCGATGCGCTGTTGCACAAAGAAAACAGGCCCTTTCGACTCGCGCTTGATGAGGATCGCGATGAGGATCAAGACGGGCGAGAGCAGCACGATCACGAGCGCTCCGAGAATCAGATCGAGGCCCCGTTTCGCGATGGTGCCGAAAAAACTCTGCCGCCGGTCGGGACGAGTCACGAGCGGGATCGAGTCGAGGTTCTCGATGCGCACTTTGAAAGCCATCAGGTGGTAGAAGCGCGGCACGACGCGGTAGGTCACGCTCAGGCGCTCGCACTCAGCGATCACTTTCATGACGTAGTCGTCGCTCGCTTCGGGCATCGCGACGAACACTTCGCTGATCTTGTGGACGCCGACCAACATCTCCAGGTCGTCGAACGAACCGAGCACTTTGGAACGCGCCACGGCGGTCCCGGTCGCACTGGGCGAATCGTCGACGAAGCCGACGAGGTTCAATCCGAGTGTCGGGACGAGCACGAATTTGCTCTGCAATTTCCGTCCGGTTTCACCTGCTCCGTAGATGAGCACGTTGCGATTGCCGATGCCGCGCGTGTGCAATTGCTGGATCACCTTGAACGACACGAATCGGCTCACGATCGTGAACACGAGGATGAGTCCGAAGATCAAGAGCAACGTCAACCGCGACAGCGTGTTCGGATTGATGCGCAGTTGGATGAAGCGATCGAGCGGCATCGCGAACTCCGGCAACCCACCCGGTGAGTTCACCTCGTTCGCGCGCAAGTAGATGATCAGCGTCAGGAAGACGAGAAACGCCGTCAGAGTGCTCTTCGTGACCGCTTTGAACTCCTCCATGTTGAGGAGCGACTTCATCGGGCTGTACATCCCGAACGCGTGGAAGCAGATGAGACACACGGCCGCGATCAAGGCCGAAATCTGCTGGTACATGACCTCTTGGTAGCCGCGCAGCATCTCTTCCGGCTGCAGGCTCTTCACGACGCCGCCGAGCTTGTATCCGATGAAGCACGCGGCGAGGATCACGAGCAGGTCCACGAGGACCTGAACGGAGAGCATCACCGGCTCGAAATTGCGCCGTAGAAATGTGCCGGTGGCAGTCATCGCGCGGCTGCGGGGAGGGGCGCGGACTGGCGCACGGGGATCGGTCGATCGACGGCTTGCACGGTGATGCGAGATTGCGGCGCAAAATGATACTGCGCTCGGGTTCGACCCTCCACGGAACGCACGGGAAAGCCCTTCAACGCAGGCGCCGCAGGAATTCCGGCAGGGTCCCGGCCGCCCGCGCGCCGTGCGCCGCGAAGTGCTTTTTGAAGCTCGATTCGGCCATGAAACCGGCGCGATCGGTGACGACTCGAAGTGCTGCCCAAGGGACGCCGGCGGATTCGGCGACGAGTGCCGCGGCGGCGGTTTCCATGTCGACTGCGGCTCCCCCGGAGCGTGAGCGCGCGATCGTGCGACGACGCAGGAACGAGGTCACGGCGCGGTCGACGCTGAAAAAGCGCGCTGTTTTTCCGGCTGCGACGTCTGCCCACGCTCGGAACAGCAGCGGGTCGGAAAGGCTTTCCCGTTCCAGTCGCGCATCTCCTGTGTGATCGACCGCGCTCGCGGCGTGCACGAAATCGCCGATCGAAAGCTCGGGCGTGAGCGCGCCGCAAGTGCCGACGACGAGGAGCGCGCGGTCGACTCCGGCCGCGAGCAAGGCGGCGGCGGCGTGAGCTGAGCGCACTTTGCCGACACCCGCGACGACGACGAGAATGCGCTGCGCACGGCGACCACCGATCGTCGGCTCGGCCTCGGGTCCAACCATGGGTTCGAGATCATCGAGTTCGTGAATCGGGATGCCGAGTACACGTCGCTCGAGCACGCGGCGCTCGGCAAGCGCACCCAATTCGCCGCGCAAGGCGCACAGGATTCCGATGGTGGACGGTGACTCGTGCGGCATGCTCTTCTAACGAGGCCTCTCGTCACGAGCGAGCCTACTAGAACGCCGCATGCGTCCGTCCGACATCGTCTTCTTTCTCTCCGGAGTGGCCGCGCTCGGCTACCAAACCGTGTGGGCGCGATTGATGGCGCGCGTCGTCGGCAGCGATGCACCGGGAGCGGCCGTCGTGCTTTCGGTGTTCATGGGCGGCATGGGAATCGGCGCGTGGACGTTCGCGCGCAGCGTTCAACGGACGGCTCGACCCGTGCGGTTTTTCGTCGCGCTCGAAATCGCTGTAGCCGTGTGGGTCGCGGCGACCCCGACCTTGATCGCGATCGCACCCGTCTTCGATTCGTGGGTGCTGCGCGCCGTCGTGGCTTCGATCGTCATGTTGCCGGCGACGGTCTTGCTCGGCGCGACGTTTCCGTTGATGGGGCGCATGACGATTCGCAGCAGCGCCGAAAGCGTCAGCGAAACGAGCGCGTTCTACAGCGCGAACACGCTGGGAGCTGCCTGTGGAGCGCTGCTCGCACCATTCGTCTTGATGCCGACCTTGGGCTTGACGAACGCGCTCTACGCCGCGGCTCTACTCGACATCGTCGCCGCCGTCCTGGCGTGGTACATGCTGGTCGACACGCCGGTCGAGAGTGTGATCGATCGCGAAGTGCTGCCACGCCGATCCGCGTGGCGCGAGCCTCTCTTGTGGTCGTCCTTCGCGTTCGGCGCAGCAGCGCTGGCGCTCGAAGTACTCTTGCTGCGGTTGCTCGTCACGGTGACCGGCGCTTCGGTGTACGCCTTCTCCATCGTGACGTTCGTGTTCCTGCTAGGCATCGGCATCGGTGCGCGACAGTTGACCGAGCGTCGCACGCGCAGCGCGGCTCCGCGATCCGCAACGCCCGAACGAGCCCAGAAGAGCCGCAATGCCATCTTTTTCGCAGGCTTGTGCCTGCCCTTCCTCGCGCTGGGCGGATTGCTCGCGCTGCGCTATCAACTCGGCGAAAACGACTTGTTTTCAGGCCTCGACAACCGCGTCGTCGCCGGCGCGTCGATCTGGAAACTGTGGGCTGCACATGCACTCTTCGCAGGACTCGCGCTCTTGCCGCCGGCCATCGCGTTCGGGATCGCGCTACCAGCGACGGCCGCGAGTCTCGTGTCGGAACGGAGCGACGAGAGTCGCGAGCGCACACTCGCGCGCGTCTACGCCTGGAACACGGCCGGAGCACTGGTAGGCAGTCTCACAGCCGGCTTCGTGTTGTTGCCGATGGTCGGTCCGCGGATCGGCGTCGCGCTGGCGATCGCGCTGACACTCGTCGGCGCGTGGTGCGCGGCCCCACGGCGTGCGCACACCGTTCTGCTCGCAGCGCTCGGCGCAGTCGTCATCGGTTGGTTCGTGCTCGCACCCGTCGAAGTGAAGGGCGCACGCACCGTAGTCACGTTCGCGCACGACGCGCACACCACCGCTCTCGTCGAGGACGCGCGCTCGAGTCGCAATGAACTGGTGCGCAGCCTGCGCGTCAACGGCAAGAGCGAGGCTTCCACGGCGACGGTCGACGTGCGCTTGCAGTATTTGCTCGGTCACGTGCCCGCTGTTTTGCACGGCCGGGTCGAGAGTGCGCTCGTCATCGGACTCGGCACCGGCATGACGTCCGGATCGCTGCTCGACATCGACGGCTTGAAACGGCTCGAAATCGTGGAGATTTCGCGCGCGGTGACGACTGCGGCGCGCGCGTTCGAAGCATGGAACGGAGCGGTGCTCGACGATCGCAGAGTCGTGCTCACGATCCGCGACGGGCGGCATTTCTTGGCGACGACGAGCGAGCGCTTCGATCTCGTGACGAGCGACCCGGTGCATCCGTGGACGCGCGGTTCGAGCGATCTCTATACGCTCGAGCACTTCCAACGCATGCGCGCTTCGTTGTCGCCCGGCGGCGTCGCGTCGCAATGGTTGCCGCTGTACGAACTGTCGACGCTCGACGTGAAGACGATCCTCGCGACTTGGTGCGGAGCTTTCGAGCACGTCAGCGCGTGGCTCTCTGCTTACGACCTCGTACTGGTCGGATCCGAATCTGCGCTCCCGCACGAGCTCGATCTCGCGACCACGTCGCTCTCCACGAAGATGCTCGCGCACGGTGCTGCGATCGGGGTCGCGAGCGGACTGGATCTCGCGGCACTCCTCGTCGCGCACGACGCCGATCTGCGTCAACTGAGTCGCGATGTGAAACCCATGCGCGACGACCGTCCGGTCATCGAGTTCCGCGCTCCGCTGTCGTCGATGTCCGGCTATCAAACGGACATCCTGCGCTGGGCTATTCGTCCGGAGTTCGTTGCAGGTATGCCGCCATCGGTGAGACCGAAAGCCGTCCAGTTCCGCGCCGCTGTCGAGCACTTTCTGACCGATCTGGGTGACGGCTTCACGATCGCCGCCGATCGCCTCGGATCCGCGCTCCGAACGCCTTGAAGCGAGCGCTGGCGTGCGACGCACGCTATCTTGTCGGGCTCTTTTCGTTGCATGCGTATCGCAATCACAGGCGCCACCGGTTTCATCGGCGGGTACATGGTCCGCGGAATGGCCGCCGCCGGTCACACCGTGCGCGTGCTCGTCCGTCGCGGTCGCGAGAGTGCGATTCAACATCCGCCCGGCCAGACGTGCGAGATCCACGTCGGCGACCTGACCGATGCCGGCTCGATGAACGGGTTCCTCGAGAACGTCGACTTGCTCTTGCACCTCGCGAGTGCCCACGATCATTTCACGGAAGCGGAGATGCGTGCAGTGAACATCGGCGGTACGGAAGTCCTCCTCGCCGAGGCGAGGCGCGCAGCGCACGAGGGCTTTCAGTTGTGGGTCATCAGCTCGGCCGTGATCGGCGCGCCCGTCTACAGCTACTATCGCGACAGCAAGCGCGTGCAAGAGAAACTGATCCGCGGCTCGGGGCTCGCCTGGGCTTCGTTTCGTCCGACGCTCGTCTACGGTGTCGGCGACACGCGTCTCACAGGACCCTTCCTGCGCCAGTGCGCGAAGCAGTCCGGCACGATCTGGGTGCCGCACGACGGTCTCTCGAAAATCAATCCGGTGCACGTCGAGGACGTCGTCGACGCCGTGTTGCGCTTTTTCCATTTCGATCGCGCAGTCGACTGCGTGTACGAGCTCGCCGGTCCGGCGGGCATCCCCTACAACGAGTTCCTGGATCTCACGATCGCTGCGGCCGGCGGTCGCGTGAAGCGCCGCAACATCCCGAAGAAGTGGGCCGATCGCTTCATCTTCTTCAAGGGACTCTTCACCGACGTCACAGACGATCGCCGGGCGTCGGCCTATTTCAATCTGCACCACGAGCACGACATCTCGAACGCCGTGTACGAGTTGGGCTGGAAACCGCGCACCTTCAAAGAAGGCATCGCCGAAGTCGCCGCCGGCGATTGGTGGAGGTCCTGAGTCGAAGGCGTGACGCCCGTCGTCGGTGTCGAGCAGGCGGAGCACACTCACGCGTGGGCGAGCAGCTCGCTCTCGACCCCAAAACGCGCGCACGCTCAGGACAGTGATCTGACCTGAGCGTGCGCTCGATTCACTCGCGGTAGGGAATTACGGCACGACCGTGATCGGCGCGTAACTCGTCGTCAGCTTGCGCTGGATCAAGGACAGCCCCTGCGTGTAGTAGGTGTGTCCGTACGACGCGACGCTGTTCGGCAGAGTGAAGTTGAAGCGTGCCACTCCATCAGCCTCCGCGATCGCCGTCGCGAGGCGCACCGGTGTCGCGAGCAAGAGCGAACCCATGCCCGGATACACGATCGGCGACGTCGCGAGCGCGTCCGACACGAGCAACATGCACGGCAATCCGACAGTGCATTCCTGCTCGACGACGACGCTCGTGCCAGCGTGCGGAATGCCGTTGACGCTCAGGTCACCGCCCAGGTCGAACGCGTCGACGACGCCCGTTTGCGTGGATGCTTGGTAGTGCGCCAACGAGCTCGCCACGGCGAGCAAGCGACCGTTAGGAGAGATGTCGAGATCGTAGACCGACCCCGGCAGCGTATGCGTCGAAACCAGCGAATAGCCCGCACCATTCCGCTTCAGCACGAGGAGACTCGGCACGGTGTGCAGTTCGTCACCGGACGTGCTCACGGCAATCGTGTCACCCGAACTTGACTCGACGATGTCCGTGATCAGCGTCGTGAAAGCGCCACTGCCGACGAGCGTGGATTCGTACACTTGCGTCGCGCTGCTCACTCCCAAGGTGAAGACGCGAATCGTCCACGAGAACGAATTATCCGACGATCGGTAGCCGACGACGAGCGTCGTGCCGTCGCTTGACAGCGCCGCCTTGCGCGGCGATTGCGTGCCGATCGCGGGCACTGTGTAGGCTCCGGCCAGGAGTGTCGTGCCCGTGCGGTACACGTCGACGGCGCCGGACCAGTTACCGATGACGGCACAATTGCCGCTCTGGTCGATCGCGAAGGCGGCGGAAGGGCTGTACCAGCTTCCGATCGTCTTGACGATCGCTCCGGTCGCGCCGTCGAGGACCAACGTCGTCGTGCTGCACACGACGAACAACCGGCTGGCGTCGATGTTCGCAGCCGAGGCCTGCGGAGGAATCGGCATGGCTACCGAGACCGCGAAGTTCAACGCTCCCGCGTCGGAGTAGCTGACGAAAAAGCAACGCGCCAGCGAGATGTCCCACCACCAAGCGAAGATGCGCGCACCGCTCGCAGCCACATGGACCGAGGCGGCCAGGCTTTCCGGCACAGCGGTGATCGGATTGAACGTCTTCGTCCACACCGCCGTCGGGCTGCTCGATCGGCGCAGCGTCAACTTCGGAGTGAAATGTGAACCAGCGCTGCTCGAGACGTTCTCGAAGTACAGGCTCGCATAAGCGTCCGAGTCCGCCGCCGCCCGCACGAGTCCCGTACGTGCCGAGGCCGAAGCATTGTCCGCCCAGATCAACGGCGAAGTCGGCACTTCGCTGCCGGCGAGCAATGCTACCGCGCCGCTTCCACCGTTCGGATTCGAGACGATCTGCGAGCCCGACGCGCCGACCGCGACGCTGCGCCAGTTCGATCCCGAGACCTGGCCTTCGTAGTGCCACAAGTGGGTGAGCTGCGCCTGAGCCGCACTCGCAGCGACGCCGGCGAACGCAATCGATGCGATCAGCCCTCTGAAAAACGACTTACCTGCCATGTTCGAACCTGCTCTCTCTCTCGGTCTACGCGGCTCGGATGGCCTGGAAGGAGAACTTGTCTCCCTCCGCGCGAAGAGCCCCCCATGGCTCTGCATCCCCCGCCCGCGAACGAGGAGAAGATCGAGACCGCAATTGCAACTTCCTGAGCGAATCCAAGTTCGGCCGGGGCAAATTCGAGTTCGACTCCTGTCATTGGAAAAAAAGGCCGGGCCCTCACAGCGGAGGACCCAGCCTGCACATTCCCGCATCGCCCCATCGGGCTACTGGTTGTCGCCAGCGACCGGGACCGGCCCATCGCCGAGCGGACTCTTGGCCTGCAAATCGCCGTTCGATTGCGCGCACACTTCGAAAGGCAGCTCTGCACCGCGGTCGGCCGTCACGTGACGCTCGACGAGGAAGGCGTAGATCGCCGGATCGATGATGGTCTCGATGTCGGAGAACGCCGTCAGGCCGTCGATCCTGAACCATCCGCTCTCACGCGCCGGATTTCCGATGATCTCGAGCGGGTCGTCGCCCGAGTTCTGCAAGTACGTGTTGGTGAACGCGTTGGAGATGTCGGTGAGCTTCCACTTCTCCCAGCAGTAGAACTGCTTCGTCACGAAGAACGGCACTTCGTTGTCGTTGAAGCCGATGATGCTGACCACCGTCTGGAACGAGACCCCGCCGGAGAGACCGAGCACGACGAGTTCGCTCTGGAACACGTTCGAACCCGGCGGATCCTGACCGAGGAAACGCGGGATCAAGAGCGTGTCCGGCGCCTGGTCGTACTCGAATCCGTTCAAGTCGCGGATGTCGTCACCGTCGAGGTCCGTGAAACCGCCGCGCGCGACGGGTGAGCGGAACGCGACCGGAACGACGCTGTACTGGTGTCCGTCGACGCCGTCGGCGATCAACAAGTCACCGATCAGGTAGTTGAACGAGATCGGCCGGCCCAGCGCGTCCTTCGCGAAGGCGTACATGAAGCCTCGCGACGGATTCGGGTTGTGAGCACTCGTCACCACCGTGTAGGTGTCGCAAGCCGTCAGGAACGTCGTGCGATTCGTCTCGAGGCAGTTCTCCTTGTCGATGTAGACGAACTCGACGAAGACACCGGCACTCGGCCACTGACAGCTCGAGTTCGTTATCGTCACGTACGTCGTCCGACCCGGGCGATTGTCGAACTCGGGGTAGAGGAGCAAGCTCCCAGGCTGATTGCGGTCGATCATCGGGCACTCCGAGATCGTGACGCAAGCCGTGTCGCAGCAACCGCAATTGTTGACGACGCGGTAGCAGAACGTGTCGCTGCCCGGGAACACCACACCCGGCGTCGCCGTGTAGGTGACCTTGCACGTGACCGGATCGACCGACAGCGTGCCATGCAGCGGCTGCTGAGTGATCTCAGGGCAGCTGACGAACACACACGCACCCCCGCAACCGGTGAACTCGCACCCATTGCCCGGCGAATCGTTGTCGCGCACGTCGAACGGACCGACCGTTCCGTTCATCGTGAGTTGGTAGTTGTCGTCGACCGCGGTCGGCGACGGCTTCACGACGATCGTCACCGTGGCGGTGTCCGTGCACGTGATCGGAGTTCCGCCCGGGCAACCGGTCGACGTCGTCGTGATGCGGTAGGTGAATGTCTCCGTACCGAAGAACCCTGTGTTCGGCGTGTACACGAGGCAGCAGCCCGTGCAACCACCGATCGGCGTCTGGCAACTCGTCGGCAGGTTCGCGCAGTCCTGGATGATCTGCACGCTGCCGTTCGCGGGTCCCGTCAAGATCGAGAGGTTCGAGCAACCGAGCAACCCGCAGGTCGAGGTGTCGTTGTCGAGCACGCAGATGCGGAACGGAACGCCTTGGCACGTGCTCAACGGCCCGTCGTTCACGGCATCGAGCTTGCAGAATTTGACCTGCACGGTGCACGTCGACGGACACCCGTTCGTGTCCGTGATGGTGTACGTGAACGTGTCCATGTTGACGCCGTTCGGCGGCAGCGACGTGACCGTGTACTTCACGCACTTGCCGGTGCAGAGCGCGTTGGAGCAACCACTGGCGGCGACCCATGCGACCGAGCCGTACGTGCCTTGTGTCAAACCGCCCGCGCCCGTGAGGAGCGCGCAGTTCAACGGCCGCGGACTGACGTCATTGGCGAGGACGTTGATCGTCGCCATCGCCCCGATCGTCGCACACACATCCGCGCAATCCGCCGCACACACCGGCGACGCGATCGTGACGGTGACCGTGCAGGTCGACGTGCAGCCGAACGAGTCGGTGATCGTGTAGGTGTACGTGTCCGTCGTGACTCCGGCCGGCGGCAAGGAGGTCAGCGTGTACCGGACGGCTTTCTGATTGCAGAGCCCATTCGTCGCCGCCGCGTCGTTGACCCACGCAGTCGAGCCGAAGGTGCCTTGCGTCAGCCCGCCGGTGCCCGTCAAGAGTCCGCAGTTCAGCGGCCGGAAGCTGATGTCGTTCGTGAGCACGTTCGTGTTCGTGAAAGAGCCCACGGTGCGACACACATCCGCCACGTCCGGCGCACACACCGGCGCAGCGATCGTCACGGTCACCGTGCACGTCGACGTACACCCGCTCGTATCGGTGATCGTGTAACTGAAGCTGTCGGTGTTCGTCCCCACCGGCGGCAGACTCGTCAGCGTGTAGCGCACGCACTTGCCGTTGCACAGTGCGTTGGCGCACCCACCGTCGACCCACGCGACCGTGCCGAACGTGCCCTGCGTCAAGCCGCCTCCGCGCACGAGCAGTCCGCAGTTCAGCGGACGCAAGCTGGTGTCGTTGGCGAGAACGTTGATGTTCGCGACCTGGCCGACCGCGCGACACAGGTTCGCCGTATCCGGCACGCAGACGGGCGAAGCGATCGTGACCGTGACCGTGCACGTCGACGTGCAACCGAACGTGTCGGTAATCGTGTAGGTAAACGTGTCCGTGTTCGTGCCGAGCGGCGGCACTGTGTTCAGCGTGTACTTGACGCACTTACCGTTGCACAACGCGTTGGCGCAGCCGCCGTCGAGCCATTGCACCGTTCCGAACGTACCCTGCGTCAGACCGGTCGTGCCCGTGAGCAGTCCGCAGTTGAGCGGTCGGAGGCTCGTGTCGTTCGCGAGAACGTTCACGTTCGTCATCGAGCCTGCGGTGCGACACACATCTGCCGTGTCAGGCACACACACCGGCGAGGCCACCGTCAACGTCACCGTGCACACGGACGTGCAACCGTTCGTGTCCGTGATCGTGTAGTTGAAGGAATCCGTCGTCGTGCCGATCGGCGGCAAGCTCGTCAACGTGTACTTGAGGGCCTTCTGGTTGCACAGCGCGTTCGTAGCCGCGGCATCCGTGACCCAAGCCACTGAGCCGAACGCTCCTTGCGTCACCCCGGTCGTGCCGGTCAAGAGCGCACAATTGAGCGGCCTCATGCTCGTGTCGTTGGCGAGCACGTTGACCGTCGCCATGGATCCGACCTGTCGACACAGATTGCCTGTGTCGGGCGCGCACACCGGCGAAGCGATCGTGATCGTCACCGTGCACGTCGACGGACAGCCGTTCGTGTCGGTGATGGTGTACGTGACCGTGTCGGTCGTGACTCCGACGGGCGGCAGCGTGTTCAGCGTGTAGCGCAAGCACTTGCCGTTGCAGAGCGCGTTCGCGCATCCGCCGTCCACCCACGCCGCCGTGCCGTAGAGGCCGCGCCCGATCCCCGTCGAGCCGGTCAGCAACGCACAGTTCAGCGGTCTGAAGCTCGTGTCGTTCGCGAGCACGTTGACCGTCGCTTGCGAGCCGACCGCGCGACACACGTCACCCGTGTCGGGCGCGCAGACGGGCGCAGCGATCGTCACCGTCGCCGTGCACGACGTGAAGCACCCGTTGTTGCCGACGATGGTGTAATTGATCGTGTCCGTGTTGACACCCAGCGGCGGCAAACTCGTCAGCGTGTACTTGATGCAGCGTTGGTTGCACGCGGTGTTGACGCACGCCGGATCGTTGATCCACTGCGCCGTGCCGTACGTGCCTTGCGTCAGATTCAGCGTGCCTGCGAGCAGCGCGCAATTCAGTCCGCCGAGCGGAGCCGCGCCCGGCGTGGGCGTGTCGTTCGCGAGCACGTTGATCGACGTCATGGCGCCGAGCGTGCGGCACACGTTGGCGGTGTCCGGCGCGCACACGGGCGGCGGCGGGCAGTAGAAGTACTTGACCTCGACTTTGATGCCGATCTTGACCAGTTCCTCGATGTCGATGTCGGAAGACTGGATGCCAGGAAAGATCGTGTTGGGTTCGGTCTTGAGCGGGATCGGCACGAACGCCGGAGCCGGTGCAGGGTAGTTCGACTGACGGAAGTAGTTGAGGTGCGCCGCGTCGGTGAAGCACACCGTGTAGATGTAGTCGTCGGTGCCCGTGGAAACGTACGGCGTCACTCCCGTGAAGCCGTTGAAGTTGCGCACGTCGGTGAAGCCCGAGCGGCCGGGGTCGAGAATCCCAAGATCGGGGCACGTGCCGTCGGAGGAAACGCCGCGACCCATCTTGACGCGGCGACCGATCAACGGATGGAGCAGCAGGTCCGGGCAGCAGGTGCCGGGCAGCACGTCCGGCGGCTGCAGATCACACGGACCGCCGTGCGCGGAACCCAGGCACGGGCTCGGGACCCCGGGCGCAATCGGCAGAGGGGCCTGGTCGGGGTCGTTGAAATCGTAGCAATTGTCGAACGGCGGGAGGGTCCCGGACCCGCCGAACTGCGTCGAGAGGTTGCCCGTCACGCGCCATTTGAGGCAACCCGAAGAACCGAGCAGGCCTTCCACCTTGTCCGATGTGCGCACCAGCGCCACGTTGCTGATCGGCGGGAACAGCGGGTCGAGCACATCGATGTAGCCCGCAACGTCGTAGGTGGGATTGAACGCGCTGACGACCGCCGTGGTGGTGGCCAAGTTCTCGACCCGGAAGCGGATCTGTTCGGGCGAGATCGTGAACTTCAGCTCGGCACGCTGCAGGGCGCCGAGCGCACCCACGCCCGCGTCGGGAAAGGTATCGATCGTGATCGCGTTGAAGCGCTGACCCAGGTCTCTGGGTGCAATGACTTTTTGGAACGTGAGCGGTGCCGCGGTCGGACAGCCCACACACGTGGTCAACGGGGCGCAGGTGGTGCTGGTGCAGTCGACGCTCTGCGCCGAGAGCACAGGCCCCGGACCGAAAGCGAACCACGTAGCGGCGAACAGAGCGAGCGATGCACGTAAAGACAGCGAGATCACGGTGTTTCTCCAGAGTGAGCACACCCGACAATCGTGCGCGCGTCGCGAGTTCGACCGAAGCACCGCGAGCCGACTCACGCGGAATCGGCGACAATGATTGGGGATCTCGCTCGCGCCCGTCACGGGGCGAGTGGGGAATGCACCGACCCAAGGGGTCGGTTGGGGCGAGTTGGGAATGCGCCGACCCTAGGGGCCGGTTGGGGCTAGCTCGAAACCAACTCGACGCGCGAGTCGTTTCGATCCCTGCGCGAGTGTCGCGAACGCGCTGCTCCGATCAAGCAACGGATGGCGAGATCACGAGAGAATTCGGCAGATTCCCATTCGTGGGAATGAAGCGCAGCCGCCAGCGCGAAACCGTGCCAACACAATCGATTGCGTTCAGATCGAGCGTGAGCGTCCGACCCAATGCGGATCTCTCAAGGCGCGCTTTTGAATCTTGCCGCTGCCCGTGCGCGGCAGTTCGGACAGGAAGTCGACCGCGCGCGGACATTTGTATCCAGCCAGGCGCGTGCGACAGAAGTCGATCAGAGCAGCGCTCGAAACCGCTGCGCCCTCTCGCAACACGACCGCCGCGCGAACGCTCTCGCCGTAGCGCTCGTCGGGCACGCCGAAGACGGCCGCTTCGAGCACAGCGGGATGCGCGTAGAGCGCGTGCTCGACCTCGGTCGAATACACGTTCTCTCCACCGGACAAGATCATGTCCTTCGCGCGGTCGACGATCGTGACGTAGCCTTCGCGATCGATCACCGCGAGGTCGCCCGTCTTGAGCCAGCCGTCTTCGAACGCGCGCGCGGTCTCTTGGGGCCGCTTCCAATAGCCGCGCGTGACGGTCTCGCCGCGCACACGGATCTCCCCCACCGACTTTTCGTCGGGTTCGACGTCGCGACCGTTCTCGTCGACCACGCGCAACTCGACCGTCGTGAACGCGCGGCCCGTTTTGCACTGGAATTCGAGCTGTTTTTCGCGCGGCAGAGCGCGCAGGTGGTCCTTCAACAGCGAGAGCGTCAAATACGGACTCGTCTCGGTCATGCCGTAGGTCTGCACGTACTCGGCACCGAAGAGAGCCACGATCGCGCGCACGACGTCGGGTGCGATCGGGGATCCGCCGGAGAGAATGTTGCGCAGCGCACTCCAGTCGCGACCGGCCGCGCGCGGATGCTTGACCATCAGATTGAGCATCGTCGGGATCAGATTCGTGATCGTCGTGCGTGAGCTCTCGATCAGATCGAGCGCTCGTTCAGCGTCGAACTTCGCGAGCACGACGTGCCGTCCGCCGACGTGCGTGATCGCAAAGGTCGCCCACGCATCCGCGAGGTGGAAGAGCGGCGCGATGTGCGCCCAGGTATCGCGGTCGGACAGGGACAATTCCGCGATCGCGCCGAGCGCATGCGTGGCGACGTTGCGATGACTGAGCATCACGCCCTTCGCGACGCCGGTCGTGCCGCTCGTGTAGTAGAGATGCGCGACGTCGTCGCCGGATGTCGCGGCGGGAACGAATTCGTCGGCGCGCGCGAGTTGACGTGCGATGCGCGATTCGTGGCGATCGTCGAGCCACAGCACCTCCTCGATCGTTCCGCGCTCGCGCGTCACTGCGAGGGCGAGATCCGTGAAGCCCGACTCGGCCAGCAAGAGTCGCGAATCGCAGTCGACGAGGATGTCGACGATCTCGCGGGCCGCCAGGCGCACGTTGAGCGGATTGAGGATCAGTCCGGCGCCGGCTGCGGCGAAATACGTCTCGAGGTACGCGTGCGAATTCCACGCGAGGATCGAAATGCGCTCTGTCTGCACGAGACCACGCTCACGAAAATCGAGCGCGAGAGCCGCAGCACGGGCGCGAAATTCGCGGTACGTGAATGAGTGCGAACCGTCCTCGACGGCGATCGAGTCAGGGTAGAGGCGCGCAGCGCGCTCGAGGGATGACCAGATGTTCACGATAGTCGCGCGCTTTCGCGCGACATTCACGACCGCCGCGCGCTTTCGCGCGACATTCACGACCGCCGCGC
>JAWXBU010000044.1:0-17626 GCA_034440255.1 Planctomycetota bacterium
TCGCGCGCGCGACGAGCCCGTCCAAAACGGGATCGTCGAAACAGCGCCACCAACCGGCGGTGTCGGCTCTTTCGGCCGTGAGACCACTCGCGAGATCGGCGTGCCACTTCTTCTCCACGCTCTCGGTCGGCGGCTCGTAGTCCGTGCCGACCACGCGACAGCCAGGCAGAGATGTGAGCACACCGCCGACGAAGAGGAGTGCGAGCGAATACGACGTTCTCATGCGGACACCAGCTCCGGCGCGGCGACGTGCGTCTCACGCGACTCGACTTCGAGATCGAATTCCTCTTCCTTCTCGTGCTTCGCCGCGATCAGCGAATAGAACACCGGCACGACGAACAGCGTGAAGATCGTCCCGATCACCATGCCCGTGACGAGTACGATGCCGATCGAGTTGCGCGCTTTCGCGCCCGGTCCCGACACGAACACGAGCGGCATGTGACCGAACACGGTCGCCGCCGTCGTCATCAACACCGGTCGCAAACGCGTCAACGAGGCCTCGCGCAGCGCGGCCATCTTGTCGAGCCCGCGCTCTTGCAACGTGTTCGCGAACTCGACGATCAAGATGCCGTTCTTCGCAATCAAACCGACGAGTGTGATCAGTCCGACCTGCGAGTAGATGTTGATCGTGGTCAAGTCGAGGAAGCTGAAGATGAGCGCACCCGATATCGCGAGCGGCACCGAACCGAGCAACACGATCAGCGGATCGCGGAAGCTCCGGAACTGCGCCGCGAGCACCAAGTAGATGAGCACGATCGCGAAGCCCAGCGTCACGACGAGCGCCGAGCCTTCGCGTCGAATTTGCCTGGATTCTCCGGCGTAATCGAGGATCACGTCCGGTCCGCCGGCCGCACGCGCGGCCTCTTCCAAGACTCGCAGACCCTCTTCCTTGGTCACGCCTGGATTCACGCCGCCGAAGATCTTGACGGCATTCAACTGTTGGAAGCGTGCCAGCTTGCGCGGTGCCGTGCTGCTCTCGACGTGGGTAAACGTCGAGACCGGAACGAGTTCGCCACTGTTCGATCGCACTTTCAAATCGAGAAGCGGTCCGAGCGTCGCGCGATCCGAGTCGCCGATCTGCGGAATCACTTTGTAGCTGCGGTCGAAGTAGTTGAAGCGATTGACGTATGCACCGCCGAGCACGATGCCGAGCTCTTGACCGACGCCCGCGAGGTCGAGTCCGACGTCGGCGAGTCGCTCGCGATCGATGACGACTCGAGCTTCGGGTTTGTCGATTTTCAGGTCCGTATCGACGTACAAAAACTTGCCGCTCGCGAACCCGGCGCCGACCACGGCGCCCGCGACGCCGAGCATTTCTTCGACAGGGCGATTGCTCTGCAACACGAGCTCGACGTCGAACTGACCGGCGTTCGGCAGCGGCGGATCGAGGCGCGGGAATGCGCGAATGCCGGGCACTTGGCTCATCGCGCCGAACACCGGGCCGAGAAGTTCCTCGGTCGACTGTTTGCGCTCCTTCCAGTCCTTCGTGACCATCCCGCCGAAGCCACCCCAGTCGGCCACGAGCGACCATGTGAACTTCGTTTCGGGGAACGAACGGATCGCTGCCACAGCCTTCAGCGAATCCGCGTTCACTGCGTTCATCGTCGCGTCGGGCGCGACGTCGTAGAACATGCTGATGTGGCTCTGGTCCTCGACCGGCGCCAGTTCGCTGCGAGAGAACAGGTACAGCGGAACCGCAGCGAGCACGATCAAGATCGATGCGACGACGATCGCCGGGCGCATCTCGAGTGCCGCGTCGAGCAGATGCGCGTACGCGTTTCGCACTCGGTCGAACACGCGATTCACGAAGCGCGTCAGTGCGCCTTCCTTGCCGTGCTCGGGCAGGAATTTCGAGCTCATCACCGGCGACAGCGTGACCGCGACGACGCCGGAGACGACCACTGCCGCCGCCAACGTGATCGCGAACTCCAAGAAGAGCATGCCCGTCAAGCCGCCCTGGAATCCGATCGGTGCGTACACCGCCGCGAGCGTGATCGTCATCGCGATGATCGGGCCGACGAGTTCGCGCGCACCGAGCAGCGCCGCCAACTTGCGTGATTTGCCTTCACGTATGTGCCGTTCGACGTTCTCGACGACGACGATCGCATCGTCGACGACGAGTCCGACCGAGAGCACGATCGCGAGGATCGTCAGCAAGTTGAGGCTGAATCCGGCCGCCGCCATGACGGCCGTCGCGCCGATCAACGACACGGGCATCGCGACGAGCGGCACGAGCGCCGTGCGAATCGAGCCCATGAAGAGGAACACGACGAGACCGACGATGAGGATCGTCTCGGTCAGAGTCTTCGTGATCTCCCTGAGCGCGTCCTCCATGAAGACCGTCGCGTCGTACGCGAGCTTCATGTCGAGCTCCTTCGGCAACGTCGGACGCAGTCGATCCATCTCGGCGCGCAAGCGGTGCGCGACTTCGATTTCGTTCACGCCGGCGAGCGGGAACACCCCGAGGTACACGGCCGGCGAATCATTGAATTTCGCGATGAAATCGGCCTCTTCCGAGCCGAGTTCGACCTTCGCCACTTCCGAGAGCCGTACGATCGCGCCGTCGCGATCCGACACGATCAGGTTCTCGAATTCCTCGACCGAGCGCAGATCGGTGTTCGCGAGCAGATTGACTTGGACCAGGTTGCTCTTCGTCTGACCGACCGCGGCGAGGTAGTTGTTGCGGCGCAGCGCAGCGCTCACGTCACCGGGAGTCAGGTTGAGTGAACTGAGCCGATCCGTGTCGAGCCACACACGCATCGCGATCTGGCGACCGGCGAGGACCTGCACGCTCTGCACGCCGGGCAACGTCGACAACTGCGGCTGCAGCGTGCGCGCCAAATAATCGGTCACCTGTGGAATCGACCACTGGTCCGAACTGAACGACAAGTAGAACGACGCGTAGGGTCGGTCCGCGCGCTGGACTTCGACCACGGGCGGCTCGGCCTCGGCCGGCAATTGCGAGCGCACTTGCTGCAGACGCGCCGTGATTTCGGCGAGTGCGGTCGTGCTCGAGTGATTGAGCTTCAAGTGCACCGTGATGATCGACACCCCTGCGCGGCTCTCCGACTCGATGTACTCGACGCCGCTGATGGCCGACGCGACGCTCTCGATCGGCGTCGTCAAGAATCCACGCACGCTCTCGGCGCTCGCGCCGATGTACACGGTGGTGATCTTGACCCACGAACTCTCGATCTTCGGGTACTGCTGCACCGGCAGCGCGGAAAACGCGCGCCAACCGATGAGGACGATGACGAGGTTCACCACCACCGCGAGAACGGGGTGACGAATGAACACGTCGGTGAACGACTTTTTCTGAGCTTCCATGGCGCGCTGTCTCTCAGTGAGCGGCTGGAGCCGACGGGTCCGCGAATCCGACCAGCACGCCTTCGCGCAACTTGAACGAGCCCGATGCCGCGACGAGTTCGCCGACTTTCAGGCCGCTTTCGATCACGACTTCGTCGCCGAGGAGAGCACCGCTCGTCACCGTTCGTTGGTGCGCGCGCGGTTTGTCGTTCGGCGCCGTCTCGATGACGAACACGTGGTCTCCACCGGGCCCTTTGCGCAGCGCGTTGGCCGGCACGACGACCACTCTGCGGGAAGCGCTGACCGGCACGCGGACGCGTACGGCGGCACCCGGAGGAAGTACCTGAGCCGCCGGCCCGTCGATGCGCGCGCGCGCCATGGCATTGCGCGTCAAAGCGTCGATGCGCGAATCGATGGCGACGATCACCGCGTCGATGCTCGTGTCGTCGCCGCGCCCGCGCGAGACGACGACGCGATCGCCTTCCTTCAAGAGAGCAGCGACGTTCTGCGTGATGGTGAAGTCGACGTTCGCCGCGTTGTCGATGCCCTGCAGCGTCGTGATCTGCGAGCCCGCGTTCAGATACTGACCGATGTGCACGTCGGACAAACCGATCTTCGCGCGAAACGGCGCGGTGATGGTTTTGCGGGCGATCACGGCTTCTGCGCGCGCGACGTTCGCGAATAACACGTCGCGCTCGGACTTGGCGCGATCGACGTCTGTGTCGGAGACGCCCTTCATGTCGCGCGCGCGCTCCATCCGACCGAGCATGGTCGTGGCGAGGTCCGCCTGCGCTTGCAGCGCCTCGAGTTCGGCTTCTTCGACCGCGACGTCGAGCGCGATGAGCACCGTGCCTGCTTCGACGATCTGCCCGGGCGACAGATTCGCCATGCGCACCGTGCCCGCGAGTTCGTTCTGCAGCGTGATCGATTGCAAGGCCATGACCGTGCCGATCGCGACCGTCGTGCGCTGGTTGTCGCGCTCGCCGGCTTTCGCGACGGTCACGGCCTCCATCGGCTCGGGGTGACTCTTCGCTGCGTCGGCCGATTGCTTCAGCTCGGCGCGTTTCCACGCCGCCAAATAGAGCCCGAGCGCGACGATCGCACCGAGGAGGACGAGCGAACCGAGGACTCTGCGGCGTTTCATGGGGGGCGACGATTGGGACCGGACGGGGCTGGAAGTGGCCATGGATGGGTCGAGATCAGTGTGTGTACAGGCTTGAAACGAAGGATGAGTAGACTGGTCGACTCGAAATAGCAGTCGTGCGTGAGCCGGCGATGGTGAGCGCGCTCACGAGTTCGGATCTCCCAACAACGAGTCGAAGACGAAGGCCAGGAAGTCGTCGAGCGGCTGCAAGCTGCGATCGATCTGCATACGGATCGTCGCGCCCTCCCACAGCATCACGAGGATGCCGGCCAGCCGTTCGGGATCGTGGCGGCGCGAGATTTCACGCCGCTCCTGCGCCTCGCGGATGATCTGCACGAGCTGCGCGCTCCAATGGTCGTAGGCCTGCTTGACCGCCGCGTGCACCGGCTCGGAGAGCTGCGCCGTTTCGAGCGCGAGCTTCGGGATCAAGCAACGCCGCGCGGGCCCGTGCTCGATGCAGTGCCGGCGGCCCTCTTCGAAAACCGCGCGCAGGCGTTCGAGCGGCGAGCGCGCGTGGTCCTCGACCAAGGGCCGCATGCACTCGACGTACTCGGCGCTCTCGCGTTCGATGAGCGCGACGCCGAAGTCCTCTTTGGACTCGAAGTAGTGGTAGAACGAGCCCTTCGGCACGCCCGCGCGGCGCAGGATTTCGGCCAGGCCGCAGCTGTTGAAGGACAGGTCCGAGATCGCCTGAGCGCCGACTTCGAGGAGTCGGTCGCGGGTGCTGGGCTCCTTCGTTTCGGGTTTGGCGCGGCTCTCGGGGGTCATGAAGGGCGAGAGAATAGACCGGTCGTCTAGAGCCCGTCAAGCGCCTGCCTAGGGCCCTGATGCGCGTTTCGGGACACCCACGACAGCCCGAACGCCGGATGACCGACACTGCTCTCCCCCCGCGCCATCACTGCCGCAAGTCGCGCCTCGAGCCACCCAGTCAGCGATCCTCCGCACGCCACGCGAGCGAATGCTGTCGCCGTCTTCTCTCTCATCCACCGCCGGATCGAACACAGCAGCGCTCGCGGCGAAAACGAGTTTCGCCGCGAGCGCTGATTCGATCGCCACTGTCGCGCCCCCGCCTGGGCCTCAACCGCCTTCGTCCTTGTCCTTGTCCTTTTGCTTCTTCTGCTTGTCGGTCTCGGGCACGTCCCCGCGCGGCGTGTCACCGCGCCCTTTCTGGCGCTGTTCTTCGAGCGGATCCAGCGGCGGCGGGCGCGGCGGCGGCGGGCCGGGCGGCGGGCGATTGGGCAGCAGTCGGCGCGCGTCGACCTCGCGCTGCACGGCCGCTTTGCGCTCGGCCTCCTTGGCGGCGTAGACCTTCTTGTAGATGGACGCCGCGGACCAGTCGAAGCTCAGCGGGTCCAAATCCTTGCGCGCCTTGCACAGCGCATCCAGGCCCAACAACCACGCGGCAATCGTGCCGTGCATGCGCGGATGGAAGCGGTCTTTCTGCACCAATTCCGGCAGCCACGAGGGCGGCCACGTGCTGTCGCGTACGCCGAAGCCTTCACCGGAATCGATGTGCGCGAACAGCGCCTGCAGCGGCGCGACAACGACGTCCCGGCGCGTCGCAGCCCACTCGAGGATGCGCGTGTTGATGGCCGCGAGCGCGTCCGGCCTGGGCAACATTTTCGGCGTGACAAGCCCGTTCAGGACGGTCGAGGCCGCCGTCAGGTCGGGGACGTTGCCGAGGATCATAGGCACGTTCAACGTCTCGAGCACCTTGAGCGCGGCCTCGACATTGGAGCGCCGTTGATCGTCGCTGCCCGCCTCGACGTAGACGAAAGGCGTGAGGTAGTCGAGTGCGACGACGAGCGAAGCGCGCGCGTCGACAGCGGCTCTGATTTGCTGGGGCGCGACCGAGATCGTCGGGAACGTGCGCTTCTGTATGCCCTGGTGCTCGAAGAGCAGCGTGGCGTGGACGATGTCCGCGAGTGAGGTCTTGGCGCCGATCTCACTCTCGAGGCCGAAGCCGTCGGTGATCTCGTAACCGACGACGAAGGCGCGGGCGAACAGTGCGACCTCGGGTTTGGGCACTGCGGGCGCGGCCGGAACAGCGTCGCCGGCGAGGCTGAGGAGAAGAAAAGCTAGGCTCGACATGAATTCACTCCGGGTCGTTCGGGCGATGCGGGCCGGTCTGTTCTACCATCCGGCGCGCCGCCGGGACGATCCATGACGAAGACCCTTCCCGAGAAGCGCCGCCACGAGTTCTTCGTCACCTGCGCGCCGGGTCTGGAGCCGTTTCTTCACGAAGAAATCAGGGCTCTGAAGCTCTCCGGCCACGAACGCCAGGTCGGCGGCGTGCGCTTCGTCGGGACGCTTTCCGACGCTTGGCGTGCCAATTTGGAGCTGCGCACGGCCGTGCGGGTGCTGCTCAAAGTGGCTCGTTTCGAAGCGCGCGACGACGCCGAGCTGTACCGCAACGTGCAGTCGATCGACTGGAGCGCGCACTTGGCCCCCGAGGGCACGCTGCGGGTCGACGCGCACTCCAAAGAGTCGGCGTTGGAGCACACGCTGTTCGTCGAGCAGCGCACCAAAGACGCGATCTGCGATCAGATCCGCGAGAAGACGGGCGTGCGTCCGTCGGTCGATTTGGATGACGCGCAACTCGGCGTGTACGTGCACATCTTCAAGGATCGTTGCACGGTGTTGCTCGACACGTCGGGCGATTCGCTGCACAAACGTGGTTGGCGCAAATTCCAAGGTCGCGCGCCGCTCGCCGAGACATTGGCGGCAGCAGTGGTGCTCGCGTCGGGTTGGGATCGGCGTTCGCCGCTCGTCGATCCGTTCTGCGGTTCGGGCACGCTGCTCGTCGAAGCCGCGTTGATCGCTGCGAACATCGCGCCGGGCATTTTCCGCGAACGCTTCGGTTTCGAGCGTTGGCCCGGGCACGATGTGCGCCGATTCAACTCGGTACGCGACGAGGTGCGCGCACGCGGAGTGCTGCCGAAGAAACTGGTGCTGCAAGGTTTCGATTCCGATCGCGATGCGATCGCCGGCGCGAAGGAGAACGCGCTCTCCGCCGGGTTGGGTGCGTCGATCCAGTTCGAGTGCGCCCCGATCGAACGATTCGAGCCCAAAAAGGGCTGGAACGCGTGGCTCGCGACCAACGTCCCCTACGGCGAGCGCATCGGCGACGAGCGCGATCTCATGCCGACCTTCGAACGCTTCGGCGCGATCGTGCGCGAGCGCTGCCACGGTTGGCACATCGCGATCTTGTCCGGCAACGAGAACTTGTCGCGCGCGCTCGCGATCGATTTCGCGCGGCGCATACCGCTCCAAAACGGCTCGATCGAGTGCCGCTTGCTGCTCGCCGATCTCGCGTAGCCGATTGCTTTTGGTTCCTGGAACCGTATGTCACCACTCACCGAGCCGATCGGCCGCATTTTCATTCATCGCAGCGGCAGTCATCGACGTCGATCCCCGCCGCCTCGAAGCGACGACATCAGGAGCCTGGCTGTGTATGTCGTCGATTCACGGCTCGCAGCGCCGGCCGCAACTTCTCGATCACGTGCTCGACTTCGATGTCGTCGGTGCGCAGGTCGCGGTCGCGATCGAGACGAGCGGGAGAACCGTCGGCAGTGCGTCGCACGACGTTCTCGAGTTGACCGTACGGACCCGTTCGACGCGGTTCGCCGGGGCCGAAAAGCGCGACGACGCGGGCTCTGACCGCGACCGCGATGTGCATGGGACCGGTGTCGCACGTGACGACGGCGAGCGAGCGCCGCTGCAACTCCGCGAGCTGCAAGAGCGTCGTTTTTCCCGTCAAATCCACCCATTTCTCGCCGCAGTTCTCGTCGACGAATCGCGCTCGATCCTTGGCGCGCGCGGCGAGAACCGCATCCCCTGCCGAGCCCGTGAACACGATCGGCACGCTGAATTCGCGCTCGACCTCGCGGGCCAACTCGCCGAAGCGTTCGGCCGACCACAGCTTGCGCGGCTTGCTCGCGCCGAGGTTCAAGAGCACGGGCCGACCGTGTTCGCGCACGAAATCGTCGGCCCACGATTCACTCGTCGAGTCGTGCGGCAACGACAGCTCGGCTCGTGCGTCGGCGATCCCGAGATGACGTGCGAACTCGAGATACTGCTCGACCATGTGCTCGCCGCGATCGCCGGCCTCGATGTGCTCGCGCGTGAAGAGGAAGCTCGCCTCTTTGGTGCGCGCGCGATCGAAACCCAGAACTCTCGGCGCGCCGGACGAGCGCGCGAGCAACGCACTCTTCGCGAGCCGCTGCAAGTCGATCGCCAAGTCGTAGCGCGCTTCGCGCACCTCGTCTTTCAAGCGCCGCCACTCCCCGAGTCCGCCGCCGCGCGTCCACACGTGCATGCGATCGACGGACGGATGGTTCTGCACCAGCGGCAACGACAACGGATGAACCGCCCATCCGATGTGAACGCTCGCGTCCGCGTGCTTGATCGCGTTCGCGAGGACCAGCGCGTTGACGACGTCGCCGATCGCCCCGAGGCGAACGATCAAGATGCGGCGCGGGAGGGCATCGTTCATGCGCGAATCGTGCCAAAACGCCGCACGAATCCAACGTTTTGCGGCAGATGAGGGCGCACGCGGATGACCCCGCTCGCGTTCGAATCAGTGATGATGATGATGACCGTGCGGACCGTGCGGATGTCCGTGCGCGACTTCTTCACCCGTCGCTTCACGCACGCCGTGGACGGCGACCGCGAAATGCAGCGTCTTGCCGGCGAGCGGGTGATTCATGTCGATCACGACGTTTTCGTCTTCGACTTTGACGATCCAGATCGTCTGCGAATCGCCCTCGGGATCATCGGCACCGAACTGCATGCCGGGCTCGAGATCGATGTCGTCGGGAAACGAATCGCGCGACACGCGTTGTACTCCGCGCGGATCGTGCACGCCGTAGCCGTCTTTCGGCGCGACCTTCACGTCGAACTTTTCGCCCGTCGCGCGACCGTCGAGTCCGCTCTCGAGTCCGACCACGATGTTTCCGGCGCCGTGCAGGTACTCGAGCGGTTCGCCGCCCTCCGAGCTGTCGATGACTTCGCCGTCGTCGCCTTTGAGCGTGTAGTGGATGGAAACGATTTTGCCCTTCTGGATCTTCGTCATGGCTCGTGCGGTGCGTGTTTCTGGGTCGGCGATCGTCCGGTGAATTCGGGCGAAGAGGGTAGCGAGCGAGGGCGCCCGAATCGCCCCAAATCAGGCTGTTTCCTGCAACTCCGGCAACACGGGTCGCGAACCGTAGGTGCGGTAGAGCGAGGCGAGGATCAGCGCACCCAACACGACCGCCGACACGATCGCGATCCAGCCTGGAACGTGCTCGACCAGCTCGCCGACCTCTGCGACGGCTGGGCGATCGAGCATCGAATACAGGCGATCGACGAACCAGCCCATCGCGACCACAGTGACCGAGAGCGCGATCAGTTGCACGATCACGACTCGTTTGCCGAGCACCTTCGACAACATGAGGATGGCAGCCGCATTCGTCGCGGGCCCAGCGAGCAAGAACACGAATGCTGCTCCCGGCGAGAGACCGGCCGACATCAAAGCCGCTGCGATCGGAGTCGACGTCAACGCGCACACGTACAACGGAATGCCGACGACGAGCATAGCCAAGAGCGCTGGAAAACCGCTCGCGAGCGGCGATGTGAACACGTCCTTCGGCAACGCCGCCATGATCGCTCCCGACAACAACACGCCGACGATCAGGCTCAGTGCGAGATCGTCGAGCATCTCGACGAAGGCGTAGCGCGTCGCGCGCGTGAACCAAGAGCCCTCGCGCGGCGCGACATTCGCGGCGCCGTCCGACGGTGCTTTCACAGGATCGTGTTCGTGCGCCTTCAGCGCGACGTTGCCGATCGGCTCGAGCTTGGGACGCACTTTGCGCTCGACCGTTTTCGTCGCGACCGTGCCGTGTGAGTGCGCGGGGACGTGACCGTGGTGATGCCCGTGAGCATGCACGTGTCCCGGCGCTTCGTCGTGCGCGCACTTCTGCGTCGGTTCGTCCGGCGCGCGCGGTTCGGTATCTCTGTCCAGCCCCGCGCGCACGAACGCATTCACCGCGACCCCGGACACGGTCGCCGAAACGAGCGCTCCGACGAGCCGCGCGGTCGCGAGCAACGGATCGAGCAACACATAGCTGACCGTCAACGAATCGACGCCTGTTTCGGGCGTCGAAATCGCGAAGGCACTCGTCGCTCCCTTGCTCGCGCCGCCGCGACGAAGCGTCACGGCGACGGGCACGACCGAGCAGGAACACAACGGCAGCGGGGCTCCGAGAAAGGTGGCCCACAGCACGGATTTGAGGTCGTTTCCAGCCATTTTGCGCGCCAAGCGCACGCGCTTCAAGACGAGGTGGACGAGACCTGCGACGAAGAGCCCGATCAACAAGTACGGCGCGAGATCGAGGAACACGTCCAGGCTCGCGACGAGCGTGCGCTTCGCGAAATCCGTCGCGCTGGCGAGGAACGGCATCGAGACCGCGGTGATCGCGATGCCGACGAGCACGGCCACGAGCTTCAAACGCGGGCGATCGTGCCCGTGGAAAACTTCAGGCAGCAGATCGCAGAGCGCCACGTACAAGAACGTCCCGCACGCGAATCCGACGAGCAGCGAATCGATCGACGGCATCCCGTCGACGAGCCCGCGTCCGAGCAAGAATGCGCCCGGTTCGAGCACGACGAACACAGTGAGCCAACCGATCATGCGCGCGCGCGACAAGCCGGCCAGTCGCATCACGGTCGCGAGCGAAAACGTCTCGGTCGCTTTGTGGATCAAGAGCGACGCGAGCAATTGCGCTCTCCCGCCCGGTTCGCTGAGCACGGCCGACAACGACACGCCCGCCGTCAAGGCGTGCAACGACAGGCCGACGAGCGTCGCCCACCACAAGACCGCGTGCGGATTGCCCGAGCGATCGCCGGCCAAGGTCGGCAACCAGACCTTCTCGATCGCGAAGAGCAACAACAGCCCGGCCAGTGCCGCCACCCACGGCCACACCCCTGTCGCCGCGTGGTCGACGTGACCGCCGTGGCCGTGACCGTGCTCTTCCACGCCAGCCATGTGCGGCAGGAGGTCGAGAAAGATCGTCCCGAGGAACACGCCGGCCGCCAGCGCGACGAAGAGATGCAAGCCGCGCTCGGACCAGCGGCGGTAGAGCGGCAAAAGGGCGCCCAGGACACCAGCGGCGAGCAGGAGTCCGGCGATCTCGATCGGATGGAGGTCCAAGTGGGTCCGCGAGGGCCTGGTCGCGAGCCCCACTTATAACGGGTCGGAAGGCTGGATCGGCAGGTGCAGTGTCCAGGTCGGCTGCTCGGGTCCAACGCCAGCCCACACCCGTGCGTAGCGGTGGCTCACCCTGGGTCGTACCTGCTTCGTCTCCCCCGCTCTTGTCACACCCCCACCCAGCGGATACCTAGTGTCCCCCTCAAAAAGGCGCCCATGCGGGCTCGAACGCGCGGACTACCCGCCCCGAGCCGCACTGGCCCTCCTGCTCCCGCACTGCGGCGCTTCCCGATGCGCCGTTTTCATTCATGATCGAGATCAAGAACCTCACCAAGGACTTCGGCACGCTGCGCGCCGTCGACGGCATCACGTTCAGCGTCCGACGCGGCGAAGTGCTGGGCTTTCTGGGCCCGAACGGCGCCGGCAAATCGACCACGATGAAGATGCTGACCGGCTTCCTCGCGCCGACCTCCGGTACCGCGTCGATCGCTGGACACGACATCGAGAACCAGCCGATGGCGGCCAAGAAAAAACTCGGCTACCTGCCCGAGGGCGCGCCCGCCTACAGCGACATGACGCCGGCCGGTTTCCTCGACTTCGTAGCCAGGATCCGCGGCCTGTCGGGCGACGCGAAACGCGCGCGCATCGCCGAAGTCGTGCGACTCGTGCACTTGGAGACGGTGCTGCACCAGTCGATCGACACCTTGTCGAAGGGCTACAAGCGCCGCGTCGGTCTGGCCCAGGCCATCCTGCACGACCCTGAAGTGTTGGTGCTCGACGAACCGACCGACGGTCTCGATCCGAATCAGAAGCACGAAGTGCGCGCGCTCATCCGCGCGATGGCGCCGAACAAGGCGATCGTGCTCTCGACGCACATCCTCGAAGAAGTCGAAGCGGTCTGCACGCGCGCCATCATCATCGCGCGCGGCAAGTTGCTCTTCGACGGCACGCCGCAAGAGTTGTTGTCGCGCGGTCCGCTCGACGAAGTCTTCCGCAAGATAACCACCCAAGCCACCGCCGCGGCGTCCTGAACGGAGATCGATCCTTTGAAAAACGTCTGGACCTTGGCGACGCGTGAACTGTCGGGCTACTTCTCGACGCCCGTCGCGTACGTCTTCCTGTTCTTCTACCTCGTGTTCATGGGCGTCCTGCCCTTCGCGCTGGCTGGCTTCTACGAGCGCGAGCAAGCCGACTTGGTGCCGTTCTTCCAACTGCACCCGTGGCTGTACTTGTTCCTGATTCCGGCCGTTTCCATGCGATTGTGGGCCGAAGAGCGCAAGTCGGGCACGATCGAATTGCTCATGACTTTGCCCGTCACGATGGGCCAGATGGTCGTCGGCAAGTTCCTCGCGGCGTGGCTCTTCACTGGCATCGCTCTGGTGCTGACTTTCCCGATGTACTGGACGGTCAATTGGCTCGGCAAGCCGGACAACGGAGTGATCCTCGCTTCGTACATCGGCAGCTTCTTGCTCGCCGGCGGTTATCTCGCCGTCGGATCGTTGTTCTCGGCGATGACGAAGAACCAAGTCATCGCGTTCGTGCTCACCTTCGTCGCGGGCCTGGGTCTAGTGTTCGCCGGCCACCCGCTCGTGCTCGATTGGATCACGACGCGCTTCCCGGTCGCGATCACCGACGCGGTTCGTTCGTTCAGCTTCTTGACGCAGATGAACACGATCTCGGGCGGCGTCATCGACGTGCGCGCTCTCACGTATTTCGGTTCGCTGATCGTCGCCTGCTTGATCGGCAGCGGCATCGTCCTCGACATGAAGAAGGCGACTTGATCATGAAGGCCCTCATCTCCTGGTTCGGTCTCGCGCTCGTTCTCGTCCTCTTCCTCGCGTTCAACGTGCTGTCCGGCACGTTGCTCACGCGCGGTCGCGTCGACTTGACCGAGAACAAGCTCTACACGCTGTCGCAAGGCACGAAGAACGTGCTCACGAACTTGAACGACCCAGTCAGCTTGCGCTTCTACTTCTCGAAGAAGCTCGCTGCGGAGCAAGCTCCCGGCGTCGTGTCGTACGCGCAGCGTGTGCGCGAATTGCTCGAGGAATACGTCGCGAACTCGCGCGGGAAGATCACGCTCGAAGTCGCGGATCCTGAGCCTTTCTCCGAGACGGAAGAGAAGGCCGCGCAGTACGGATTGAAGGGCGTCCCGGCCACCGCCGGCGGTGAGATGCTGTACTTCGGACTCGCCGGAACGGGCGCGGGTTCGAGCGAGGATCAAGCGATCGAGTTCTTCCAACCCGACAAAGAGGACAGCCTCGAGTACGATGTCACCAAGCTCGTCTACAACCTCTCGAACCCGAAGAAGAAGGTCATCGGGCTGCTCACGTCGCTGCCGATGGACGGCGATCCGATGGCGCGCATGATGAATCCGCGTGCCAAACCGCAAGAGCCGTGGGTCGCTCTCGAGTACTTGCGCCAGACCTTCGAGGTGAAGGTGATCCCGCCCGCCGGTGAGACGCTCGATAGCGATCTCGACGTGCTCGTGATCGTGCATCCGCAGAACTTGACGCAAGGGATGCTGTACTCGATCGATCAGTTCGTTCTCGGCGGCGGCAAAGTGGTCGCTTTCCTCGACGCTTACTGCGCGCTCCAGCAAGTGCAGGAGGATCCGCAGAACCCGATGAAGAGCATGATGGCCGACCGCAGCTCGTCGCTCGGCGTGCTCGGCGACGCGTGGGGCATCGAGATGTCGAAGGAAGACATCGCGGCCGACCGCGACTTGGCGCTGCAAATCGGCGGTGCACAGGGCCAACGTCCGGCCCAATCGATCGTGTTCTTGGGCTTCAAGAAGGAGAAGGACGGCCTCGACAAGTCCGACTTCACGACCAGCCAGCTGAAGACGCTGAACGTCGCCTTCGCCGGCATCTTGAGCAAGAAGGAGGGCGCGACGACGACGGTCACGCCGCTGATCGAGACGACGAAGAACTCGATGCGCGTCGAGAAGACGAAGGTTCAGTTCCAAGCGAGCCCAGAAGAGCTGCTCGAGAGCTTCCACTCGTCCGGTGAGAAACTGATGATTGCCGCGCGCATCCACGGACCAGCGAAAACAGCCTTCCCCGAGGGCAAACCGGTTGCGGTCGCGCCTTCGCCGGACGCTCCGCCGCCCACGACGACCGAATCATTGAAGGAGTCGAAAGGCCCCATCAACGTCATCGTCGTGTCGGACGCTGACATGCTCGCCGACGAATTGTGGGTGCGCGTGCAGAACTTCTTCGGTCAGCGCGTCGCGCAACCGATGGCCGACAACGGCGCGTTCCTCGTCAATGTCGTCGACAATTTGTCGGGTTCGAACGACCTGATTAGCTTGCGCAGCCGCGGTCGCTCGCTGCGTCCATTCGACCAAGTCGTCGAGATGCGTCGTGAGGCCGAGGGCAAGTTCCGTCAGAAGGAAAAAGACCTCGAGGCGAAGCTGAAAGACAACGACGAGAAGATCGCGAAGCTCGCCGGCAATCCCGACCAAGACGGCACTGTGATCTTGACTCCCGAGATCCAAGCCGAGCTCGAGAAGCGCAAGGAAGAGCGCAAACAGACGCGCACCGAGCGGCGCAAGGTGAAGCACGATCTGCAATCCGAGATCGACGCCATGAAGTGGACTCTCGTATGGCGCGTCGGCTTCATCGTGCCGCTGATCATCCTCGCCATCGGTGTCGCAGTGTGGTGGGTGCGTACGAACAAGATGAAGACCGCACGCGAGAAGGCTCTCGCGACTTGATGCCATGAAGACGAAATCACTCGCCATTCTCTCCGTCGCCGCCCTCGCCACGATCGGCTTGGCCGCGTTCGTACTCTCGAGGAGCGACGACTCCGTCACCGCGAGGAAACCGCCCGACGCCACGACGAAAGACGGCAAGGCGCGGCTTTTCCCGGGCCTCTACGAGAAGGTCAACGACGTCGCGACGGTGACGATCCAGAAGAAGACCGGCACGTACACGCTTCATAAAACGAACGAAGCGTGGGGCCTCGCCGACAAGGCGAATTTCCCGATCGAAATGGACTCCGTGCGCAAGATGCTCATCGCGATCGGCGAAATGCACAAGCTGGAGGCGAAGACGTCCGATGCTGCGCGGTACGTGAATTTCGGTGTGCAAGAACCTGACGCCGAAGGTTCCGAGTCCGCGCTCATCACCCTGAAGGACGCCGCCGGAAACGAGATGGCGAAGTTCGTGCTCGGCAAAGAACACGATCTGAAAGGTGCCGTCGCCAGCAACCAACGCTACGTCCGCAAAGTCGGTGACGCGCAGACGTGGCTCGTTCAAGGCTCGTTCGACTCGAAGGAGAAGGGCACGGACCTGCTCAAGAAATCGATCCTCGAAGTGAAGAAAGATCGCATCCGCTCGATCGAGATAACGCAGCCCGACGGCGAACTCTTGGTCGTCGATCGCGCGAGTCCGCTGCTCACCGACTTCACGCTCGTCGAGATTCCGGAGGGCAAGGAGCTCACCTATCCGACGGCTCCGGGTTCGGTCGCGTCGGGCCTCGAGTACGTGAACCTCGAAGACGTCGAGCCGCGCGGCAAGATCGATTTCGCGAGTCCGCCTGGACCGGTCGCGAAGTTCAAGACCTTCGACGGCCTCGTCGTGACCGTCACGACGAAAGACCAAGACGGCAAGGCATGGGCGAAGTTCGAAGCCTCGTTCGAGGAGCCCGTCGTCACGCCGCCGCTCGAGGCACCGAAGGAAGGCGAAGCACCGCCGACGGAGCCCGAGAAGAAAACGCCCGACGAAGTGCGCAAAGAAGTGGCCGACTTGAATGCGCGGCTCTCGAAGTGGGACTACCAGATCTCGTCCTACACGCGCACCAACTTCGGCAAGAAGAAGAGCGAGCTCTTGAAGGACAAGGCGCCGCCGGTGGCGCCTGCTGATCCGAACGCGACGCCGGGCACGGAGAAGAGCGACGAACCGTTCTTCATCCCGAACACGCTGCCGCCGGAGATCCAGCAACAGATCAAGGCCGATCAAGAAGCCAAGGGCAACAAGGTCATCATCGGAACGCCGAAGTCGGCCGAGGGCCAGACCCCCGGAGGTACTCCGCCGATCGAGGGCTCGACGCCGACACCCGCACCGGTGACGCCCGAGCCGCACGTACCGAAGGACGGGTAGCCAGCTCCTTACTGACGAAACGCAGCGGGAGTTCTCGCGCTTTCGTGATCCCGATGCGCGGGCCGACGCTCACCAGCGTGCGGTCCGCGTTCGTTTTCCCACGCCAGATTCCGAGTGAGCCCCGCGTCAGATCGACACCGTCGTGCGCGCGATCGATGCCGAGCGCGACCGTCAACTTGCCGGGCCCGCCGCACAGATCGTGCGCGCCGTTGCGACGTCGGTGCATGAGCTCGACGCCTTCGATCGGTGTGAGCGCGCGCACGAGTACGGCTTCGCCGACGCGCCGCGTGCCGGTGACGACGTTGAAGCAGTGGTGCACGCCGTAGATGAAATACACGTACGCGTGACCCGGCGGACCGAACATCGAACGATTGCGCGCCGTCTCGCCGCGGAACGAGTGCGATGCAGCGTCACCCTCAGCCAAATACGCCTCGACCTCCACGATGCGTCCGGCGACGAGGCCCTCGTGCGTCTCGTGCGTGAGAATCGTCCCGAGGAGATCGCGCGCGACCTCGGCGGCGCCGCGCGCGAAAAACGAGCGCGGAACTCGCGCGACACGCTCAACGCCGATCTGCACTGCGTCCTTTGCGCCGCGCCTTCGACTCAGCCCCAGCTCGGTCGGTTTTCGGCTCGCCGTCTCCTTTCGAAGCGATGCGTTCCTTCTTGAAGATCATCAAGTGGTTGAAGCCGCGCAGAAAGAAATTGCCATCGGCTGCCGCCTTGTGAAACGCCGGCTTTTCGAGCTTGCGATTGCCGCGCACGACCGTGATGTGATCGATGGCCTTGAAGCGCTGTTCGAGCATGACGAAGAGCCGTGAGCCGATGCCGACGAAGCCGCGCTTGTGCTTGTACGTGTCGGAGCAATACACGGCGAGATACCGCCGA
>JAWXBU010000045.1:0-42921 GCA_034440255.1 Planctomycetota bacterium
CGAGTGCTCGTCGTCGAGGACGAGGAAGCACTCGCGTTCGGCGTCAAAGACGCGCTCGAGCACGCCGGTTTCCAAGTGCAAGTCGTGCACGACGGACCGACCGCACTCGATCGCATCCGTACCGATCAGCCTGAACTGATCGTGCTCGACTTGATGCTGCCCGGCATGGGCGGCCTCGAGATCCTCGCCATCCTGCGCAAAGAGCGGCGCGACGTACGCGTCGTGATCTTGACTGCACTCGCCAGCGAGTCGGACTTGATCCAAGGCTTCGAACTCGGCGCCGACGACTACATGAAGAAGCCGTTTTCGCCGCGCGAACTCGTCGCCCGCGTCGAAGCGCAATTCCGCCGCCGCGAGATGGACACCGCACCGCCCCCGCGCCTCGAATTGCCGAACGGCATCAGCGTCGACTTGGCGCGACTCGAGGTCCACCGCGACGGACAGTTGATCCAGCTGACGCCGCGCGAAGGCGACATCCTCGACTACTTGATTCGCAATCATCACCGCGTCGTCACGCGCGACGATCTGTTGCTCGACGTGTGGCACTACAAGAGCGCCAACGTCGAGACGCGCACGGTCGACATCCACATCGTCGGTTTGCGCCGCAAAGTCGAGCCCAACGCGGCCGAGCCGACCCTGATCCAAACCGTGCGCGGCAAGGGTTACCGCTGGTTCAGTTGAGCGTCAGCGCGAGGACTCGTCGTTGGTTCAGCTGACACTCGGGACCAAGCGCACGGCCCTCGCGCTCTACGGCGTCTTGCTCGTCTTGCCGACGCTCGTGCTCGGCGGATTGCACTGGCGCCAACTCGTCATCGACCACGAGACGATGCTCGCGATCGTGCCGTCGGACGCGCAAGACGCGACGCGACGGCTGCAGACTTCGATTCACGACGTGTTGAACGATCTCGTCGCGCGCGAAAGCGAGCGGCCGTTCTACGAATACCGCGACGCGTACTTTCCACCGGGTGAAATGGGCGGCGAACCGTCGCTCGTCGCGTCTCCACTGCGGTCGACCTCTCCGCCGCGTGGCATCCTCGGTTGGTTCAGCTACGGGACCGAGGACACGAACCAGAAGCGAGCGCCCAAAGTGATGGTCGGCGGGCGCCAAACGCCTGCGAAAGAGGCTGAAATCAGGAGCGCGATTCACTTCGCCGCTCAGGAATTGCAACGCCAAGCCGCAGCGACTTGGCTCTTGCCGAACCCGTTCTATCGGTGGTTTTCTCCGGACGAAAACTTGTCCGTCCCCGTCCTCGCCATCAACTTGGCCGACGAATCGAACTTCGCCTGCGTCAAGGAAGAGTGGCCCGTTCTGCGCAACCTCGCCCACGAGAGGCGCCAGGTGAAGTCCTCGAAATTCTCGCTGCAGTTCTATCGCGAGATCGACGGCACCCCGCGCGTCGTGTGTTGGCGCGAGGTCATGATCGAGGGCGACAAGAACTTGAAGAAGCTCGGGACGGTGTGTCTGGCACCGCTCGGCACGGACGTGTACCTGCGCCAAGGTTTCCTGATCGATCCGAATTGGCTCTTCCGCGAGTTGCCTGCGCGCGAGGCGAGCCGCGTGCTGAAAGTGAGCCAGACTTTCGTGCCGATGGACGCGGTGACGGTCCCCGGCGAGGAGAACCTCGAGTCGTTCCGCATCCAGCCTGTGCGTGTGCTCGGCTTCATGACGAAGAAGCCCGGAGACGAAGAGTACGGCGAGTTCAAAGTCGCGGTGAACGTGAGGGAGCTCGAGTCGCGCTTCCGCACGCAGAGTGTGCGCTTCATCGGCGTCGCCGCGATGCTCGTCATCTCGCTCGGCACAGGGATGATCCTGCTCTTGCGCAGCGTGAATCGCGATCTCGAAGCTGCGCGTCGCACGGAGAACTTCGTCGCCGCCGTCACGCACGAACTGCGCACGCCCGTCGCGGCGATCAAACTCTACGGCGAGATGCTGCAAGACGGTTGGGTCGACGATCCCGAGAAGCTGAAGGAGTACTACCGACGCATCGTGCGCGAAACGGCTCGACTCGAAACGCTCGTCGAAAATGTGCTCGAAAAGAGCCAGTTGGCGCAACGCGGTGTCGCGCCGGAACCCGGTGACTTGAATGACAGCGTCGCGAGTCTCGCGACGTCTCTGCTCTCGCTCGCACCCGAAGGCGTGCAGGATCTGGAGTTCGATTACGGCGAAGATTTGCCGCTCGTGATGCTCATCCCCGAAGGCGTGCGCTCGATCGTCTCGAACCTCGTCGAGAACGCGCGCAAGTACGCGCCCGTCGCGAAAGAGGCCGCATCGTCCGAGCCGATCGTCGTGAAGACGCATCAACTCGCGGGCAACGTGGTGCTCGACGTGATGGATCGCGGACCGGGCATCCCGCATTCCGAGCGCACGAAAATCTTCGATGCGTTCTACCGCGTCGGCAACGAGAAAACGCGCACGGCGCGGGGTACGGGCCTCGGGTTGCACCTCGTCGCGCTGCAGTCCCAAGCGATGGGAGCGCGCGTCGCGGTGCTCGATCGCAAAGGCGGCGGCAGCCTCTTCCGCATCACATTCGACACGGCGAAAGTGCGCGGAACCGTCGCGTGACTTGCGCCGACGCGCCTGTGTGTGCGATGCTCTCTCGCGAAATCGGATCGTGTCGCTCCTCGACCCTCGTGGCGACGCCCCCACTCTCGAGTGCCGGATTCCCCTTCGAGACGCGCCCGTCGGGCCTCCGAAGGACTTGAACAACGCGAGGGGCCACTATCCCCTCCCTGCTTTTCTCAGGCCTTTTCACAGGCCCTACCGGCGCAAGATAGCGCGCTATGGATTCTCCGATGACGTTTCAGAAGCTCGGTTTGCACTCTGACCTCTTGCGCGGCGTCCAGGAGCTCGGTTTCCGACAACCCACCCCCATTCAAGAGCGCTCGATTCCGCCCGCGCTCGCCGGCAAGGACGTCCTCGCGTGCGCGATGACGGGCAGCGGCAAATCGGCCGCGTTCCTGCTTCCGATCCTCGAGCGCCTGTTGAACCGCAAACGCGGTGCGACGCGCGCGCTCATTTTGACGCCGACGCGCGAACTCGCTGCGCAGATCACTGAGCACATGCAGGAGCTCGCGGTCCACACCCAAGTGCGCGGCGCGTCGATATTCGGCGGCGTCGGCATGGGCCCGCAAGAACACGCGCTGCGCAACGGCACCGACGTCATCGTCGCGACGCCGGGTCGTTTGCTCGATCACATGCGCCATCCGTACGTCGATTTCCGCTCGCTCGAAGTGCTCGTGCTCGACGAAGCCGACCGCATGCTCGACATGGGTTTCTTGCCCGACATCAAGAAGATCGTGGGTCGCTTGCCCACGAAACGTCAGACGTTGTTCTTCTCGGCGACGATGCCGCCGCCGATCGCGAAGCTCGCCGACGCGATGCTCGTGAAACCCGAGCGCATCGACATCGAGCGTCGTTCGGCGCCCGCTGTGGGCATCACGCAAGCGATCTATCCTGTGTCGCAAGGTCGCAAGAACGCGCTGCTCTTGCAGCTGTTGCGCGGCGAGGGCGTCGACAGCGCGCTCGTGTTCACGCGCACCAAGCATCGCGCGAATCGGCTCGCGAAACACCTCGACGAGAACGGCGTGCAGACCGATCGCATCCACGGCAATCGTTCGCAGAGTCAGCGCACGCAGGCGCTCGACATGTTCAAGCGCGGGAAGTTCCGCGTGCTCGTCGCGACCGACATCGCGGCCCGCGGCATCGACGTGACCGCGCTCAGCCATGTGATCAACTACGACGTTCCCGGCAGCCCCGAAGACTACATCCACCGCGTCGGCCGCACGGCGCGCGCGGAACAAACAGGCGACGCGTTCACGCTGGTTTCGCCGGACGAAGAATCGGATCTGCGCGACATCGAGAAGACGCTCGGCAAGCGCTTGCCGCGCATCACGCTGCCGGATTTCGACTACGACGGTCCGGCCGACAACTTGAAAGGTCGCGGCCCGATGGTGCGTGGCGGCCGGACCGGCAGCCCGAGTCGAGCTCCCCTGAAGCGCGCGGCGCCTGCACGCGGCGGCTTCGGCAGCAACTCGTCGCGCGGTCCTGCCAGGGCACCGTCCGCGCAAGGATCCAGCGCTCAACGTGGCGCGAGCGACCGCCGTCCGAGTGAGCGTGCGCCGAGCGATCGCCGTTCGTTTGCGCCGCGAACGGGGCGCTCGGCCGGACCGGCGCCGACGCACTCGCGCCCGCCGCAGAGTCGACCTGGGCCGGCGCACCGGCCGTCGGGAGCCGCTCCGACTCGCGCTCCCGCCCGTCCGACGAGCGGAGGCTCCGCGCGTCATCTGCCGCGTCCGGATGCGCGCAACGACCGCGTGAGTTCCTTCGGCGAAGGCGTGAATCAGCGACGCAACGACTGAGTCCAGCGCGACGCGCGCAGGCGTCGCTGGATCTCGATCTGCCGCTTGCGAATCGAAGTCGCCGCGGCGCTCACGCGCGGCGGTTGTGCGGCAACGCGTCTCTGCTGGATTCCGCTGGCGCAGAGAGTACCGCCCACGGAATGCGCGCTCGGGCCTGCGAGCAGCACAACGCCTCGACGAAGAGCGCGGTCGCGATCACACAGCGCTTGGCGAAACGCGTCGGGCTCCTCCGCACGGCTCCGTCCCGCACGCGAGCGACGAGTGCGTCGACCACGAGTTCGGCAGCGAATGCCGCGCGGGGACCGACGATCGCGTCGGTCACGGCGAAGAGGGCGAGCGCCGTGCGCGTCGATGTCATTCCATCGGCGCTGGGGCTCGGGATGCGTTCGTCCTTCGCGTAGCTCGTCCGCACTTCGCCGGCGCTCGCTTCGACGCGTTGGATCAGCGCCTGCGTGCACTGTTGGACGGCTGGATGCCGACGAAAATCTAGATTCAACACTGCGGCGGCCGCGTGCCACGCGTGCAGTCGATCGGCTGCTTCGCGCACGTCGGCGAGCGGCTGCAGCGCGTGCAGTTCGAACTCCGATTCCAGATCTCGAGCAGCGCTGCGGAGTCTCTCGAGCACGCCTTCGGCCTCCGCAATGGCGACGAGCGCGCGCACTAGATTCGGCGCGCTCTCCGTGTCGCGCAACCGCAGGATCGCGCGCGCGAGAGCCTGTTCCTCGGCGCGTGATCGAACGCTGTTCAGTGCCAAGATCTCGACGCAGGCAGCCGTCGTCGCAGCATCCGCCGCGACAGCAGCATGTTCCGCGTCGAATCCGCCGTCCGAGCGTTGGTCGCGCACGATTGTCATGCGCACGCGCGCGACGGTCGCCGAATCCGCATCGACGCGTGCCAGGGCGAGCGCCGCATTCAATCGCGCGATGCGGCGAGTACGCGGATCGCGCGTGGACAGCGCAGCGTCTCCGGTCGCGTCGGAATCGAGTACGCGCTCCAACCAAGCGCTCGCGGTTGCGAGAGACATTGTGCGATCGCGACGCGGAGAGAGTTTCCCCGCGCCCTCGGATGCTCGTGCTTCGACGTCGCGGTTGGGCATGGATCCTGTGGAATTTGCAGACGCAGCGTCTGCAGAGCCAGCTCAGGATCGGTCGCCGCACTCCGGGGTCTTGAGGCGACCCCGGAAGATCGTTCTCACTGCTTCGTGTTCGTTTCGGGATGCCAAGCCGCGAGATCCACGCCGAAGCGTTGCTCGAGGAATTCGCGCGAGCCAACCTTCATGCGGACGAACATCGCCAAGTCTTGGAACGACTGCTGCGACGAGGCGTCCTGAAACTCGCTCACCTTCATCTTGTTGATGTCGGGATCGCGCACGCCGCCGATGCGGACCAGGTACGCAGTCGTTCCGTCGCGGTTCAATTCGGCTTTCGCGACCGTCTGCTCGCGCATCGTCGCGAGCGCGCCGTTCATACGGATGTACGCATCGCCCAGAGGCTCTTCACCCGCCGGCGGCGGAGGAGCGAAGCGATCGCGCCAATCGCGACGCTGCACGGTCAGACCGGCGGCCTTCACGGCCTCGGCGAACTTCGCTTCGTCTGCTTCGGGCGTGAACGGCGGAGCAGCCGGATCGTTCGCGTCGGGGCGCGTAGCGAAGGCGTCGCGAACTTTTTCGAGCTTCGCGAGAGCCAGTTCCTTCGCCTTCTTGTCGGCCCAAGCCGATTCGACTTGGGAGGCGATCTCGCTGAACTCCGGGATGCGCTCGGGGCGCACTTCGAGGATGCGACCGAACGTGTAGGACTTTTCGTCGATGCTCAGTGCCGGCCACAACTTGCCGGCAGGACGATCGGTGTCGAACACGACCTCGATGGTGCGTCGGCCGACGAAGCTGCCTTTGAACACTTCTTTCCAGAGTTCGACGCTGAGCGGATCGGCTTGTTTCCGGTACGCGAGTCCGAGTCCGGCGGCCTCCGCCGCGAGGTCCACCGTTTCACCCGCGCCTTCACGCGCCTGCAGGCTCGTGACCCAGTCGGCGAGCGCGTGGTAGATCGGCGCTTCGATCAGTGCGACGCCCTTCACGGCTTCGTAGGGCTGCGAAAACGTCTGGTCCTGCTGCGTCGGCGCCTTCGGGTAGCGCACGTAGC
Source organism: Planctomycetota bacterium (assembly GCA_034440255.1). GTDB lineage: Bacteria > Planctomycetota > UBA1135 > UBA1135 > JAEUIA01. The sequence goes on from JAWXBU010000045.1 coordinate 6,498, forward strand.
CGAAATCGCGGTGGTATTCCTGCGCCTCTTTTTCGGCGTCGGTGCCCGCCGGGCGCGGAAATTTCGCGACGAGCGCGTCGCCCGCGATCTGACCTTCGAGCGACAAGCCCACGAGTTCCGCGCTGACTTCCGACTTCGACTTGTACACGGCCTTCTCCGGCTCGGAGAGCGCGTCGAACCAGGCCTTGAGTGCGTCACCCTTGGGTGCTTCTGCACGCGCGCTTTCGACGAGCGTCGCGACCGGCAGCTCGACGTAGTCGTACATGAACTCTTGGTGGCGCCCCTTCCACGCCGTCTCGATCGCCTTCGGATCGGGGATGGTCAGGCTCTGCGCGAGCAGGTCGCGGTAGCGCTCGGCGCGCATCGCGCGGCGCAGCACGGTCTCGAATTCCTTCTGGCTGATGCGGTACTGCGCGCAGTAATTGCGGTAGTTGTCCGACGACTGGAAGTCTTTCGTGATGCGATCACGCATCTCGGCATCGGTGATCACGATGCCGGCTTCAGCTGCGGCCTCGTCCATCGCGATGAATGCGGCGGTCTGTTCGTCGGTGGGCTCGCGCTCCATGCCGATGTAGACGAACGGCATCACGAACGCGATCGAGCGCTTCGTCTCGACGAAGGCCGTGTAGTTCATGTGCTTCTGCACACCGGCCGGCGACTTCCACGTCATGAAGTCCTTCGTCGTGCCGCCACCGCCGCCGAAGACGTCGATGACTTGCGAGCTGACCGTGAAGGTCGTCAACACCATGATGACCAACAGGAAGGTCATGATGAAGCGCGCCTTGCTCGAGCCCTTCGGTACGTGGATGACCTCGTCGGGGTCGACGCGATCCGGCATCACGATCTCGGGGTCGATGGGCTTTTTCGGGGTCGAGTCTTGGGACATGGCGTCGCGGCGGATGGCCGGGCGTTGGGATTGCGAGCGCGGCTGGACCTCCTGAATGAAGGTGCCGGCATCGAAGCGCAGCAGTTTACGGGCGCGCCGCGATGGGGCGCAAGCAGCGCCGGCCAGAGGCCTCGAAAAGATCGGGGGTGCCTGGACGTGCCGCCTCGAAAAAAGGCTCGCCCATCTGGCGCATCCCTCTCTGCGGAAGGCCGCTCAGTCCTTCGTCAGCTCGGCGTCGCGCGGCAGGTCTTCGAGCGTGCCGAGGCCGAAGCGATCGAGGAATTCGCGCGTGGTCCCGTACTGTAGCGGATGTCCAGGCACGTCGGCGCGACCGGTGACCCGCACGAGGCCGCGTTCGATGAGCGTGCGCAGGATCGGGCCGGCTTGCACGCCGCGGATGGCTTCGATCTCGGCCTTCGAAACCGGTTGGCGGTAGGCGATCACGGCCAAGGTCTCGAGCGCCGCCGACGAGATGCGCTCGGCGCGGCGCGCCTTGAACAAGCGCTGCACGATTTCGCCCATCTCGGGCTTGGTGAGGATCTGGAATCCGCCCGCGATCTCGCGCAATTCGAGCGGCAGGTGGCTCGCCGCGAGGCCCTCGCGCAAGCGGTCGAGCGCGACGGCGAGGCGCGTGCGCGCAGGATTCTCGAGGATCTCGAGCAGTCGGCGCATCGTGATCGGTTCCGGCGACGCGAAGACGAGCGCGGTCAGCGCGCTCAACAATTCGTCGTCGGAGAGTTGGTCGCCGGGGCCGCTGTCCGGCGTAGAGACGAACTCGGAATCGACGTTCGGCCCGCTCTCGTCGGCGACGGCGATCGCGGATGGCGCATCCAGCAGGACGCCGTCGGTGTCGACGCTTTCAGCCGCTTGGGTTTCGGTAGGGGCGAACTCGACGGCGAGCTCGGAGGCGGTGGTGGTCGACTTTTCGGCTTTGGAACGGCGGGCCATGGTGGAAAGCGAGCTTCGCCGCCTGGGGGTCCGCGGTCAAGGCCCGAAGTCGCGGCGGAGCGCTCCGGCGCGCCTCGCGCATGAGGGAAGTCCCATTTTATGGCGCACGTCCTCCGCTCCAGGTAGCATCAATGGTGGCAGGGATCGGCCTCTTGGGGAGGTGGATCCCAGTCAATCAAGCATGCTCGGCAACCGTTCTGGCAGGACGGAGGCACTTCCCGTGCGGAGTCTCCGCATCCGGTGTCTCGTGGTTCTAGGCGTATTGGCGCTCCTCTTCGGGGCGTCGGCCTACGTCGGTCGCGAAGGTCCGATTTTGTGGCTGGGTGCAGCCGGATCCCTTGGGATCTTGCTTTTCGCGCTGCTTGGGCTGGAGCCGATTTTGGCGCGGCTAGCCGGGGCGCAAGGCGCTGCGCGCGAGGACGAACAACACATGCGCGCGGTGCTCGACGCGGCGGCGGAGGGCATTTTGACGCTCAATGCCGACGGTACGATCGCGGCGATCAATCCCGCGGCCGAGCACATGTTCGGCTACTTGCCGCACGAAGCGGTCGGCTTCGGTGTGTCGCTGCTCGTCGACGCGCTCGACGTGAAGGCCGAGCGCAATTCGACCGCTCGCACGCGCACGCGCGCGGCAGCCGGTCGGCGTCGCGACGGTTCGGAATTCCCCGTGCAGATCGGCTTGTCGTCGACGCGCATCGAAGGCTCCGAGATCCACATCCTGACCGTGCAAGATGGCAGCGTGCAGGCCGACGCCGAGATCGCGATCCGCGAAAGCGAACTGCGCACCGCCGCGATCCTGTCGTCCGCGGCCGATCCGTTCGTGATCATCGACAACGAGGGGCGCATCCTCGATTTCAATCCGGCGGCCGAGCGCGTGTTCGCGTGGGAACGTCGGCAAGTGCTCGACAAAGAGTTCGCGGACGTCTTGATCCCCCATCCGCGGCGCATGTCGATTCGTCGCGGTTTGCGCGAGGCGGCGCAAGCGCAGAACACGACGAGCACGTCCATCCTGAATCAGAAGATCGAGTTGTCGGCGCGCCGCAAGGACGGTCGCGAAGTGTCGGTCGAGTTGCTCGTGATGCCGATCGATCTCTCAACGGGTCGGCAGTTCGCGGCGCGTTTGCGCGATTTGACCGGACAGACGCCGACGTTGAGCGAGGAAGAAACGCTCGCCGCGTCGAATGAAAACGGTCGAGCACAAACTGTTGCCGAAGCGGCGGCGGTCGCGGTGCTCACCGTCGATGCCGCGGGTCGGATCGAATGGATCAATGCTGCGGGGGAGAGACTGTTCGGCTGGACGAGGCGCGAATTGGTCGGTGCCGACATCGTGCGTCTGACGCCGGCGGATCAGGGCGAACGGCGTGAGGCGCTGTTCGAGTCAGCGCGCGCGATGTTGCGTGTCGGCGTCGGCGCGCATGCCGATCTCGAAGGCGTCCGCCGCGACGGAACGCGCTTCCCGATGCTCGTTTCGGCCAGTCGCGTGCGCCTGCGCGAACGTGCGCTGTTCGTATGGGTCGTGCGCGATCGGACCGTCGAGACGGATGAGGCGCACACGATCGAACTGAACGGTTCCGCCGAAGCCTGAACTCACGTCACCCGCGCAAGATCCTGCTACTGCATCTCGACGACTCGCTTCAACTTCGCGAGCCCCTTGTCGAACATCGCATCGACCGCACCCCGTCCGGCCCACACCACATAACCGCCGAGGATCGGCACCGGCATGTCGCCTTCGATCGACCACGTGACATCGGTCGCGGCGCCATTCGAGCGATAGGCGATCGCGCCTTTCATCACTGTCGATTCGCTGCCGCGCCGATACGTCATCTCGTACGTGAGGCCACTCGCGGGATCGGCGGTGACGAGCTTCAACTCTTCGGTTCGATCGGTACCCGTCCACGTGCGCGTCGCACCCACGCCGCTCGTGATCGGGCCGAGCGCCGTCGTCAGCGCCTGGTCCTTCTCCGACGGCGTCCAATCGGGCCAGCGCTCCAGATCCGCGACGACGGCGTGCACACGATTCACGTCGGCCTGGATCGTGATCGAACGCGAGCGCACGAAATGCGTCGGCAAGAACAGCCCGACGACGAGCACCACGAAGAACACCAGCGTGAGCGCGATCAGGGCAATCTTCATCGCTCGCGTAGCTTCAGCGCGTCGGCTCGCGCACGAGGTCGAGGAACGGTTTCAAGTCGACTTCGTAGCGCTCGGCCATCGCGCCGTGCCACTGCTCTCCCTCGAGCGAATCGACCGGCCGCTTCTTCAAGCTGTCCTCCACGAGCGGTCCGATGCGCGACCAATCGCCTTCGATCGGCTGCGGTCGAGCGTCGACGCGGTAGAGGAGCCAGGCTCCCGAGGCCGTGATCGGACCGCCGACGACACCGAGCGGCGCATCGAACGCAGCCTTCGAAAGCGGCGTCGAGCCGCGCAAGATCGGCGTGATCCGACCGCCCACTTCCTTCGACGGATCGATGGAGCGCGCACGGACGACGTCTTCGAACGACTTGCCCTCCGCGAGGTCTTGTTGCGCAGCCTTCACCTCGTCCTCGTTGCTGACGACGAGGACGTGGAGCTCGGCATGTTCCTGCTGCAGGAGCCACGCGCGCGTGACTCGATCGCCCAACAACGCGCGCAGCGTGTCGTCGCGCAGACGCTCGCGATAGCGAATCGGGTCGAGGCCCATCACGCGGTCGACGTACGAATCGAGCGTCAAGTTGGGCATCTTCCGGCCGGCCTTGCTGTTCTTCATCTCGTTCTCCATCGCTGCGACGGCACTCTCGTACGCGGTGGACGATCGATCGGCGTCGATCGTGACGCGCAGGCGCGACGCTTCGGCGAGGAGAATGCGGCCTACGGCCAAATTGCTCACGTGGTCGCGCACGCCCACCGTGTCGAGGTAGTACCACTGCGACAGCAGCTCCGAGACGTAGATGGGTTTGCCCGCCACCATGGCGACGATCGGCTCGGTCGGGACGCTGTTCGCGGGAGCATCCGACGTTGCCGAGCGCGTCGCCTTCGAGTCCGGCGTCGTGGCGGCCGTCTTCGCACCGCCAGCGCTCGCATCGGCAGTTCCCGTAGCGGAATCACGACCGTTCGCAGTGCCCGGCGCGCCCGCAGTCTGCGCTTTGTCCTCGGCCGGCGGTCTCCACACTGCCGGTTCGTTCGTTACTTTGGGATTCGGCGCGGCGCACGCGGCGAGGACGACGAGGGCGAGCGCGCTCACGAAAGACAACTGCTGTTGCATGGGCTCAACGATACGAGATCCGGCGCACGACGCCGAGCCCGTGGCAGGTCGGACATTCCATCTTCGTCTCGTTCACACCTTTGCCGACGGAACTGCGGCTGACGTTCGCGCCAGCGAGCGACACCGTGCGCGTCCCCTCGCCGCCGCATTCGCGGCACGCGCTGAAGGTCGGCTTCGGATCGACTTCGAAGTCGCCCGAATTCTCGACGTAGAAGGCGAGCAGCCAACTCGCGCGATTGTCGGACGACAGTTCCTTCCAGGCGAGTTCGCGATCCTCCGACTGCTCGGCATTCGTCTTTGCTTTGCGCGCCATGTCCTGATTCTTCAGGTAGCGCTCCAACTTCGAAGCGAGCTCGGCGCGCTCCTTGTCCTTCTCACTCACCGGTTTGTCGTCGGCCTTCGGAGCTTCGTTGCCTTTCAACGCCGAGTCGCGACCGAGCAACCAAGTACCCGAGCCATACGACGCGCGACTCCAGCGCAGCTTCTTGCGCGCGAGCCACAGCTTCTTCACGACGTCGGGATTGGCTTCCTTCGTGATCAGCGCAGCTTCTTTCGTGACGTACTCGAGCACGTCCTTCGACATCTGTCCGCCGAGGTAGTCGATCGCTTCTTCGATGCCGAACTTGGCCGACATCGTGCGCGCCAACTGTTGCGTGCGCATGAACCACAAGGTCGAAATGCGCCCGGCGACGTGCTTGTCGCGCGCTTTGATCGACCGGTCGTGCGCCTTTTTCGCGTCGGCTTGCAGCGGACTGTCGGGATACTTTTCCTTGAAGGCGTCGGCGCGAGCGAGTGCTTCGTCGTAGCGACGGCGACCGATCATCGCGTCGATCTCGGCCAAGTAGTCGACTTGATCTTGGCGTGCTGCTTTCTGCGTCGCGCGCTCGAGCGAGACACGCACGTCCTCGAGCTTGTACGTGGGGTCGAGCGCCGCCGCTTTCTTGTAGTGCTCGACGGCGTGCGCGAAATCGAGGATGCGTTCGCACCAACGCGCCAACTCGAAACTGCCATCGGCCGTCGACGTGTCCGCGTTCGAAAGTCCTTGCGCATAGAGCTCGGCGCGCGTGAAGACGTCGGTCGCAGGCACTTGAACGACGGTCGGCGCACCCGAGATGCGATTCTTCGGCACGGGGATCGTCGCGCTCGCCGTCTTGACGAGCAGCGTGTCGCCGCTGCGATCGATGATGATGCCGATGATCTCGGCGCCTTCGACGGTGACGATGTGATCGGCGTCGATCAGGATCTCGTCGCCCGAGAGGTCGACGTACCCGAAGCGATTGCGCAGATCGCGCTCTTCATCCGGATGCAGGAACGTCCACGGCAGGCGCACGCGACCACCGGTGTCGAGACGTTCGAACACGATCGCGTCGGGATCGTGCGACTGGATCGTCCCCCACTGAATCGACCCGTCGCGCAAGCGCAGCATGACCGCGGGCGCAGGAGCATCGGCTTGCGCACGAGCGGGAGCGAGCGCGACGACGGCGATCGCGAATACGAGAGCAGCACGCACCAGTTTTTTCATCGTTGTTTCTCCATCGTCTTCGCACTCCCGTCGGGTACCGTTTCGCGCGGCGATTCAAGTGCCTTCGTGTCTCCGTCGACGAAGCGACGGCGCATACGCTCACCGAAGGGTACTTCGCGCAAGAGAAGCGTGGTGAAGCGTTTTTCGCGCTGCACGCCGCCGCTCTTCCAGGTGAGCTCGACGTCCACCTTGTACTCCAGCGGCCGATCGGGGTTCTGCGTCGGCGTCGCTGAATAGAGGATGTCGTCGCGTCCGTGCAGCGGGCGCTTGACGATTCCGCGCGGCTCGCCAGCCTCGCCGTTTTCGAGCGGGAAAAACGACTCTTCGAGATCCGCGGTCACCGCTTGCACCAACGCTGCCGCATGCGTGCGCAGTTGCGCCGTGCGCGACAGAGCCGCCCCGAACGTCAGCAACCCGAGGATCGCCGTCATTCCGAACAAGAAAATCCCCATGGCCACGATCACTTCGAGGATCGTGAAGCCCGCGCGATTCGCCTTACGCGAGTTGCACATCACAGCCGCCAATCCTCGCGGAATGCCGCGATCGTGACTTCGGTGGTCATGCGCATTCCGTGGTGGACGAGCGCGTCCTTTTCGTGCGGCACGGGTGTCGTACCGCGAGCTCCACGCTCGACGACGACGCGTCTGCCATCGACGCTCGCGACCTTCATCCACTCGGCGTCCAACAAGATGAAAACGTTTTCGCCGAGCGGAATGCGCTGCGCGTCGTCGACCACGAGCACGACGCCTTGATTGTCGACACCCTCGAGCGTGCGCGTGCGTCGCGAGCGATCGACCGGTCGTTCGATTTCGAGTTCGATGCGCGCACGGCGCGGCAAAACAGGCCTGTTTTTGGCTGCAGGAACGCCGGAGGCGCGCTCGTTCCACGGATGCATGCTCGCATTCGGCCGGTCCTTCGTCCACGCGTCCCACGACGTCGCGGCACCCGTCGATTCGCGTGCGAGCTTCCAACCGTCACGCACGTTCGTCGTCTGCGATGCGAGCAAAACGCTCATCCACAAGACGCCTCCCGTGACTTCGCTGGTCGCACCCGCAGGCGGCAAATTCGAACCGCCGAAGAAGTTCGCGTCGAAGAAGGACTTCGACGCCGGATCGGTGACGAGTCGCTCACCGCGCCACAGGATGCCGACGGAACGCGCGTCTTTGTCCGACGTCGACGAAGGCGCGAGCATCCACACGACCTCGAGCTGCGAAGGGCTCGCCGTCTCGACCTTCACGACTTCGCCGTCGCTGCCCGCAGACTTGCGCTCGACCGCGAGGCGCATGTCGCGCTGCACGCGCGCGACCTCACCGCCGGACGCCTGACGCACGAGCCGCAGTCGCGGCCATTTCGTTTCGCGCACGCCGTCCCCGTTCGTGTCGAACATCACCCATTCGAGCACGAAATCGCCGCGCGGACCGCCTTCGATGCCGCGCAGATCGTCCGTGACGAGTTCGGTCGCGACGCTGGCAGCCTCCATCACCGAGCGTTTCGTTTCGGCTGTGCGCCACGTCGCGAGCGCCCGATCGAACACCTGGATCACGAGCAACATCATCAGCGCCAACAGGCCGAGCGCGATGACGAGCTCGACCAGCGTGAGACCCGCTGTGCGCGTGCGCGGCTTCATCGCTCCACGCTCGAGAGCACGATCGTCGGTGCGTGGTAGAACGCGCTGAACAATTTCAATCGCGGCGATTCCTTCCAACCGTGCGGCGTGCCCGTCTTCACGTCGAACGCACCCGGCAGGTAGTCGACGAACACGCGCCAGCGCAGCATGTCGGACTGTTTGTCGATGCGCAGAGCGGCGCCCTCTTTCTCACCGGCGAAGTACACCTTCAAGCGCGGATCAGTATCGGGATCGCCATCCCACGGCGTGTCTTCGTCGATCTTCTGCAGGACGCCGAGGCGCGCCGATGTGGTGTCGATCTTCGAGAAGAAGCACGACCCGAAGAAGGCGCCCGGCTGCCCGAGCGCGACGCCGAAGTACGACAATTCCGGTGCGTCGGCACGCTCTTGCCACAGGTCCGGATAGCGCGTCGGGAACAAGATCACCGCTTCGCCGATCGCGTGTGTCGCCGGTGTCGTGCCGAAGCGACCGCGGAAGAGCCCGTCGCCTTTTTGGTCCATTTTTCCTGGGATCGACGACGCGCGCGGCATCTCGAGCGCACCGTCGTGGATGCGCGAGTAGCTGATCAATTCGTCGCCGATCAGCACGGTTCCGTTCGCCGGAAAATCGTCGAGCGCTGCGACGCGAATGCGAGCGTCGGCAGCCGAGAGTGCGTCGCTCAACGTGGAGACGACACGGTGCTCGAGGAACATCACCGGCTCGCCGATCTCGTGCGCCTGCGGTTTCGAACCGAGCAATCCGCGCCCGGTCGTCGCGATGTCGATCTCGCCCGAATCCGAGTGCAGCAATTTGTAGGCGAGCACCTCGTCGCCGATGCGCAAGAGCCCGCCGTCGTTCGGCATCTCCCCCAGGTACTCGTGCTGCACCGTCAAGTTCGAGAGCGCATTGCGGATCGACGACGGCGCGACACGCAGACGCGTCGCATCTTGGTCCAGCGCTTCCGTCACGATCAGACTCGCGCCCGCGACTTGCTCCGGCAAGATGTTCGGCGTTCCACGCGCGAACTGTGCGTCGCCGAACACGACCTCGTCGACGACCGCGGCGGGAATGGCACCGGAGGCACCGTTGACTCCGCCGCCGACTGCGGCCTTGGTCACGAAGCGCGGCCGCTCGCCGGAAGGAAAACACACCATGCGGCTCAGAAGACGCGAGTCGACGATCGGCGACGTCGGCGTCTCGTTCGTCGAGCCAGGAGAGATCGGTTCTGGGCAACGATCTTGCAGCGCGATCCACGAGTACGTCGTCAAGTACGGATCGGTCGTCCCCTGGACCACGACGTTGTTCTGACTGGGAGCAGCAGATGTCGGCCGCAAGTCCGGCAGAATGAGGTCGCCCCAACCGAGCACTTCGTACTGCTGGCTCGGGACGTACGAACGATGCACGCGCATCGGCCAACCGGCGCTCGTCCCATCCGCCGACGAGACGAACACGGCGTCCATGCGACCCGATCGTCCCGCGTCGAAACCGTCCGCTGGCCCGCGGAAAACGGGGAGGATCGCCGTGCCGTTGGCGTGCTTGTGCGAGTACGTACCCATGACCCCGCGGAACTGGAAGACCGTTTCGGCCGCGCGCGTGATCGGCCACTTGTCGACCGTGTTTTCGTTCGTGCCGATGCGAGGATCCCAGGAGCCCGTCGTGGATTGCGGTGCGCTCGAGGGCGCTTTCGACGACGCCGCCTTCGTCGCGTCGTTCGAAACGATCGCTGCTCCGCCGGAAGGTCCTCCGCCGCCGCCCGGACCAGGCGGCGGCAAGTTCGGTGGAATGCCGTCCTGCGGGATCCGGCCGACGAGCACCGTGTACAACGACAGCAGCGCTGCGGGATCGTCACGCACGAGTTGGTTGCGCGAGGAATCGAAGTAGTCGTAGCGCACCCATTCGGTGTTCTCCGCGTCGTCGATGTGCGTCAACTGTGCGAACTGCGAATTGCCGACGTTCGCTTGGAGGAATCCGTTGACTTGACCTGAACCCGGAACGGCCAACGAAATCGGGACGACGAAAGTGTAGTTCGAGAAGTCTTCCGAGAAGGTCTGCGTGACGGGGTACTGCGGGCTCCACGTGAACACGAAGGAGCGCTTCCCTCCGACGGGCGAGGCTGCGTTGGCCAGGTTGGGCAACTCGGGAGCACCGATGCCTCGGTCGCTCTGCGCGATCTTCAGAGTGCGATCCGACCAGCCGGTGTAGCGCACGATCTCCACTCCGCCGATGAGATTGCCGTCGATGTCCTGGGCAGCGGCCCCATCTGCACGCGGAGCGAACTGAATGATCGCCGCGTAACCGCCGTCGCGCTGGAAGGCGGGCATGTACTGCTCGGGCGGAATGCTATTGGCCGCGTCGAATCCGTCGTCGGCGCATCCGAGCACGATCCCGGTGACGACGCTCGGCTGATTCGCCGAACCCGCGCGCATCCCGTTTCCGATCGTGGCGAGCGTGATGCCGAATTGGATGGGTTCGCCTGTCGCTCCACCCTGCGCAGCTTCGACTCCGCGTGCGACAGCCACGCGGAAAGGCCCCAATTCGCCGGCAGTCAGTGCTCTTCCCGTGGGTACACCGGACAACACGCGCATCGCGTACCCGTACAATTCGACGGGTGCACCTGCCGCGTGATCGGTCGTGATCGAGGCGAGAGACTGCGGCACCATCGGTGACGATTCGGACAAGGTGTTCATGCGCTCGCGGGCGGTACGACCACCGAAACCGGCGAGTTTTCCCGTCTCGACCGGCGTCGCGTCCAGAGCTCCATTGCCGGCGTTCTGCACTTCGATCAGCTCGTTGCCGATGCGCACGACGCAGCTCGCGGGAAAGCCTTCGGTCGATTCGACTTGGATCGAATTCTGTCCCAGACCGAGCCCTCCGGCGAGACGCGTCAATCCAGGCGTGCGCACACCGTGCGTCAAACCGTTGACGAGCATGTGCATCTGGCTGGGCCGATTGCCACGCACGTCGATCTCGACGTGCGTCCACGTGTCGACCGGTAATCCCGGCGAGTTCGCACCCGCGATCGCGTAGCGCACTTCACCCACGTCGCGATTCGTCGTGTCGCGGTGATCGCCGAAACCGTCGACGACGCGCAAGACGAGATCCGCTCCATCGAGTTGCAGCGACACGCGATCGACTTCCGTGTCGGGTCCGCCCACGTCGAGGAACTTCGCATCTCCGATCGTCTTCGGCTTCAACCACAGCGAGAACGCAATCGGCCGCAAGAACGGCGGGACGTCGGTCGAGGTCACCTTCGGAATCCACTGCACGAGATCGTCTTCGACGACGCGCGACACGATCTGATCGGGCAGATAACGGCCTTCCAGATCGCGCGTCTCGTGATCGAAGTGCAACACGCGGCCTTGGCGGCGCGCGCCCACGTCCGACTCACGCGTCGTCGTCAGCTGCACGAAGCCTTGATCCTCACGCGACGCGAAAACGTGTTCGGGCGTCGGCGGAGATTCACGACCTTCGAACGCCTTCGCATCGGTGACGCCGGGGAAATACGTCTGTCCCTCGAACGTGCCGAGGTGCGCCCACATGCGCGACGGCGGTTGTGTGCCGTTGTCGAAGCGCGTCGTTGCATTCGGACCGGTCGTCCACCACGGAGCATCGCAGGAAAGCCTGAATTCCTCGTCGAAATCCTCCTGTCGCGCCCACAGCCGCACGAGTTCACGCTGCGGCGCGATCGAAACCACTTCATCGCGCGCGATCGAAAAGCGCTCGACTCCCGAAGGCGCATTCACCGTCGAGCGCAGTTCGTACGCGTACGTGTCGCGCGTCGTGAACGAGAACGGCATCGTCGAGAACGCGAGCCCGACATCGTTCGCGTTGAGGCCGTTCTTGTAGAGCGCGACCGCGTCCTTCGCATCGAGGAAGCCTTCGCCCTTCGCGAACACCTCCGGATGGATCGGCGCGTCGCTCGGCAATTTCTCGATGCCGGCCGAGGGCAACACGATGCGGCGCAGAAAATCTTCGAAGCCCGTGAACGGTCGCGATTCGATCACGACGTCCGCCAACTGCGCGGCCTCGTCGCTCGTGATGCGCGAATTCACGCCGTAGAGCTGCAAGTTCTCGAACAGCGCCAACAGCACGGGACGCGTCGCTGTGTTCAGATTCACCGGCCGACGCGCGAGCACTTCGACGACGGCACCGTTCGCCGCGTACTCGTTCTTCAAGATGCGATCGAGCGCGACGCGATTGCCTTCGAGCACGTTCTGCACCATCGCGAGTTCGGTCGTCTGCCCGTCGCTGATGCGCACGGTCGAGCCGACGTTCAACCAGCGCGCGTTGTCGACGGTGATGCGGCCTTCCTTGCCGCCTTCGACGTGTTGCGCGAGTCGCGCCGCACGCTGCCACACCGGACCACCACGCGGACCGGCGTGCACGGTGCCGTGATCGAGCAACGGACGCACGAGGTCGGCGCTCAGTTCGAGCGCGGTCGTGTTGCCCGAAATCTGCAGCGCGAGCGCGTACTCACCCGAGCGCGCCAATTCCTCGAGCGCTTCGAACGTGCGCTGCTCGGGCCCCGGCGTCGCCAGCCGCCATTGCACAGGCGCGAGTGCGGCTTGATCGATCACTGCGACACCCGCCGCGTGCGAACTGGGAGGCCGCGGACCTCCGCGCCACTCGACTTTTGCCGGCGGACCGAGGACGCCGCGCACGAACTCAGACACCTTGCCGTCGGTGATCTTCTTGGCCTGGATGAGTTCGCCCTCGCACCACAGAAACGCGCCGTCTTCGAATCTGCCGGTCGACGAGAGCGGCAGGTCCTTCGCTTCGGCCGCGACGACCTGCGTGAATCGCGTCGCCATGCGCATCAAGTTCGCGATCACTTGCGGACCGGCGCTGTTCAAATCGATCTTGCCCGCGACATCGCTGAGCTCGACGTCCCACATCGCGCCGTGCGAGTCGTTCGCGTCGAGGAATCCGCGCGCGAAATCGTTCGTGACGCGGATCTCTTCCAAGTCGTCGAAGTACGGCGTGCGGTCGAGGTCGGCGCTCGGGTACGTGTCGGCGAGGAACTGTCGCGCATGTCGCGCTGCGGCGTCGAGCCCGATGCGCGCTTCGGCACGTTCGGCGATCTGCGTGCTGGCACGATCGGCGTTGCGCGCTCCGGCGAGGAACGGCGCCGTCAGAACGAGCAGCGCGAGCAACACGAGCAGCACGACGACGAGCGCGAATCCGTCTCGTGCGCCGGGTGCGCCGGGTGCGCCGGGTGCGCCGGGTGCGCCGGGTGCGCCGGGTGCGCCGTATGCAGCGCGTGCGCCGGGCCCGCGAGAATTGCAGCAGCGCGACGCGCGCCTCGATCGTTGCGACGAGAAGGTGTTCATTCGACTGTCCCGTACGTGTTCACTTGAACGAGCTCTCTGCGGCCGTCGTCGAAAACGAGCGTCAACCGCACCGGCTCGCGGTGCACTTCGCGATCCAAGCCGCCGCCGGCCTGGAAGACGACTTCCTTCGGCGTGTCCTTCGCGAGCGTCACGTTCTTCGGCAGTTCCGTCGCAGCATCGGTGACGACGACCGACACCACGAGCGCGTCGATCGCGCCGGGGAACGCGCTCTGCGACGGCGACAGGACGAGCGGACCCTCGGAGCGCGCGACCGGCGCCGTTTCGGGCACGAAAGCCGCGATCTGTCCATCGACGCGGATCGCGAACTGCACGCGGTCGTACGTGACTTCGACGATAGACCAGCGGTTCGCCGTCAACACCGAAGCATCGGTCGCGATGGTGACTCGACCGCCGCGCCCGCCGTTCGTCTCGGCTTCCGAACGCTGCGCGATGAAGCGAGCTTTGATGGCTCCATCGCCTGACGTCTCGATCGCGACGACGCCGCCCGCATCGAGCAACTCACCTCCGCGACCGGTCGTCGTTCGCAGGGCGAAGCGGATCGAGAAACCGTTCGTGAGATCGAACGCGGGATCCGTCTGCACCGGGAAATCGACGTGCGATCGCGGCGGTTGTCCGACGAACGACAACGCCTGGCCCTGATAACCGTCCGCGACGAGTTCGCCACCGAAGCGCACACCGTCGATGCCGAACGCACCTTGGATGGACTCGTTCTCGAAGTGCCACGTGCCGACGACCTGATTGCCCTGTGCGCGCAGCGTGCCGTTCGCGACGTCGACGACGACACGCGCCGGAGCGATGCGCGCGACGGACCAGTTGTGGGCCGAGCGCAGCACGTTCTGCACGGATCCGACCGCGACGCGACTGCCGACGTCCAGATTCGCGAAGACGCCCAGGCCGAAACCGAGCATCAATCCGATCAAGAGCATGACCAGCATGAGCTCGATCAGCGTGAAGCCTGCGCGCGCGAAGCGGAGCGGCGTCGAACGCACCGCGATCATGCGTCTCTCCAGCGTCGAGAGCACCGCCCTTGCGGTTCGGCCGTGTGTGCTCGTGACGCTCGCTCGCATGACGCTTTCAGTCTCGCTTGAAGTTCGTGAGGTCGTCGTCGGTGTTGAACTTCGAATCGGGTCCGCACGAGATCACCTGGAACGCATTCGAGTTGAAGTACGTCTTCGTCGCCGGATTCATGAACGCCTTCACTTGGCGTTCTTCCACGAGGCCGGTTTCGTCGTCGGTGACCATGTACGTATCCGTGCGACCGTAATCGCGGCGGTGGAAGTACGCGATCGGATTGCCCCACTCGTCCTTCAATTCCTGCAGTGCGGTGCTGGGAAAACGCGTGAGCGGCTTCTTCGAATCGTCGCTGTCCAAGTTGACGAACTTGTCATCGGCGAGCGTCGCTCCGCCCCACTCCGTCGACCACAGCGAGATCACGAGCACTTCGCTGCCGAGGTTCGTGAGGTTCGGCGCCGCTCCCCACTTCTCTTGGAATTGGCTGGGCGGGAAATCGCCGAAGTGTTGCTCGAACTGGTCCGCCGCGGCAGCGATCGAAGTGATCCAGACCTCCGTCGCGCGCGACTTGCCGCTCTGCATCATGTCCGTCAGCCGCGGCAAGAGGACGACCATCAGGATGCCGAGGATGACGATGACAGCGAGCACCTCGATCAGGGTGAAACCGCGGCGTGCGTTCGAGTTCGAGGTCTTCATGGCGTTCTCACCGGCCGCGTTCGCGTTGAACGATCTCGACGTCGTCGATGTCGACTTGCACGACGCGACCGACTTGGCCCTCGGCGAAGATGCCGAGGCGCAGCTCGTTCGTCGTGCGACCGAGCGCGGGAATGGACTTTTGATCGAGCACAGGGATGCCGTCCAAGAGGACGCGGATCTTGGGGGAGTCCTTGTCCTCGGTGCGCTCGATGCGCACGGTGACGGACGTCTCCAACTTCCACTCGAAGCCGACGACGTCGGTGTAGGACGTCTCTTCTTCGCCGCGCTTGATGTAGCGCGTCTGCATCGTGTTCTTGCCGACCTCGTGGTGACGCGACGCGGTGATCTCGGCGTCGATCTGCGTCTCGCCGGCACGCTGCGTTTCGCGAGCGACGAAAATGCCGACGCGCGCCGTAGTGCCTGTTTTCACGGTCAATTTCGCTTCGATCGACACGAAATCGCTGGCGCCGCACGTCCTGAACATACGCGCGCGGCCGTTCGCTTTGAACGTACCGCCGAGCGTCACGAGGCCGTCGTGGATCGAAACGGTCGGCCCGTTGTTCTCTTGGACACTCCAGTTGTTGCCGAGCGTGCCGCTGCGATCGAAGCGATCGCTCCACGCGACCTTTTGGAGGTGATCGACCAAGCGCTCGATCTGACGTCGCGCCCACACGCGGTGCACGTCGTTCTCGGGGAACGCACGGCGGTTGTCGTCGAGTTCACGCAACCGCGAGAGCGCTTCGGTCGGATCGTTCTTCCGGTAGTAACACCACGCGAGCCCGTTGCGCGCCGTCGGATGATCGGGTTCGACCCCGAGCACTTTTTTGAAGTGATCCTCTGCGTCGCGCAGCGCTCCCATCTCGAGCGCGTTCACACCGCGCAGAGCAAGTGCGCCGACCAACGTCGGATCGATCGCGAGTGCGCGTTCGAAGTAGCGATCGGCATTCGCGAAGTTCGCACGCTGGTACTCGATGTAGCCGAGCGCCGCGAGCGCGTCGACGAAACCGATGTCGCGATCGAGCGCAGCCTTGAACGCCTCGGTCGCACCGTCGAGGTCGTCCTTCGCCGCGAGCAAGCGTCCGCGCTGGTACGAAGTCCACGCGTCCGCCGGATCGTTCTCGTACGCGAGCTCGCTGAAGCGCAGCGCTTCCTCGGGATGACGCGTCGTCTCGGCCAGGTACGACAAGGTGCGCCACGCGAGGCCGGCCCGTAGCGGATCGACGGCTGCTGCTGCGACGAGATTCGTCTTCGCGCGCGCGGCCGCGACCGCGTCGCGCTGCAACGCATCGCTGAGTCCATTGGCGAAAAGGAGCTCGAATCCCTGCGTTTCGCCCTCCGACAGCTTGGCCGCTGTGGAAGTGTCGCTCGCACCTGAACGCGCTCCCAGTACTCGCGCCGACACGAGCGCCGCGCGCGCGAACGGATCGGTGGGATCCGATTGCAACGCCTTCTCGATCCACTCGCGTCCGGCCGGCACGTTGCCGTCGGCCAGCAACGCCGAGCCGAACAACGTGCGCAACCGAGTGCGGGCACGTTTCGCATCGGGACCCTGCGGTTCGTACTCGAGTGCGAGCTTCAAGTGCGCCACGGCATCCGCAGCGCGTCCTTGCGTGAGTTGGAATTGCCCGAACGCTTCCTGCACTTGCCACGTCGTGCGACCCAAGCGCTCCGCTTCCGCGAGCAGCGCGGCGGCGCTCTCCGTCATGCGGAATTGTTCGTACAGCTTCGCGAGACTGACGAGGACGAGCGGATTGTCCTTCAGGTTGCCCTTGCGCAACAGCTCGTACTCGCTGAACGCTTTTTCGAACTGGAATCCGGCCTCGTACACGCGCGCGAGGCCGAGGCGCGGACCCGGATCCTCCGGCAGAACGGCGGCCGCGCGGCGGTACATCTCTTCGGCGACGACGAGCGCGCGCGGTGTCGAGAGCCGTTCCTCCAAGCACCAATCCGCGAACGCGAGCGCCGTGTCGTACTCCGAAGCGGGCAGCGGATTGCCTAATGCCGCACGACGCATCTCGATCTGATTCGGAATCGTGTCGGCGAAATCGAATTCACTGACCGTCTTGCGCGGCACGGGCGCCGGCGGCTGACCGGGGAACTTCGGCTGACCTGTCTCGGTGTTGAACTCGACGAACAGAATGTCCTCGTTCACGCGCTTCGCGAGCGAGTACCGATCGGGATTGCGAATCTGCCCGAAGCGGAAATCACCGAGGCGAATCCAGTCGTAGAGCTTCTTCTGGCTCTTGATGCGCGTCGCGATCTGCTCGGGCGTCTGCGCGACCCCGGCGACAGCCTTCAAATCCTTCGTCGCGGGAACGGCAGCGGGCGTGTCACCACTCGCGACCGCGTCGACGAACAAGTCGGGCACGTCGATCGTGTTCGGCTGCTCGCGCAAGAACTTGCCGTAGAGAGCGACGATCGGCCCGGGAACGGGCGGCGGACGCAACTGCGCGAGCGGCACGATCGGCGGCGGCACGAGGTCGAGCGGAGGCAGCGGACGTGTGTCGCTCGGCTGTGAAAACAGATCGCGCGCCGTCTCGTCGAGTTTGCGTCCGGACGGCAAGACGAGCGCCGGATCAGGCGCGACGTGGTGCTCGAACGCGGGCGGCTGTGCTTTCTTGGGCGGCGTCGCTCTGACGCCGTAGCTGCCCATCGTGCGCCAATACAAGAGCCCCAGGACGGCGGTGGTCCCGATCAAGATCACGTGTTCTTTGCGCAACGCCAAAGGCAGCAGTCTCCGTGTAACTGGGATTCGCTCTTACTGATCCGGTCGCTCGCGCGCGGCCGCGATGCGTGCGCAAGCGAAGGTCACGTCGAGGGTGGCTTCGGCACCGGTGCGAGCGGGCACCATGTCCGCTTTTTCGATCAACAGTGGTCCGACGAGCGGTTCGCCGTTCGAGTCTTTCTCCCCCGCCGCCTGCGTGAGCGTCAGGAAATTCGCCATCGGCGCGCCGGCGCCTGAAAGCGTGAACGACACGCGCGTCTTCTCGATGCGACCGACGCCCTCGCGAGAATACAGCCGCGGATCGAGACGGATTTCGATCTTGTCGATGCGATCGCAGCCCGTCGCGAGCGCCGAGCGGACCGCGCGATCGACGAGGTCGAGCGCCTCGAGGTAGCGCGCGATGTCGGGCTCGCGCGTCGGCGAGAGCGCCGGCAAACCGAGGTCTTCGGGGACGCGCATATTCGCGCGGCCGGCTTGCCGCAGGAGATTCTCACGCACGGCAGCGACGGCCGCGAAGTACTGACTGCTGGGTGATCCGCGGCGCGCGTCGAGCACGAACTGCGTGCGCGGTGCGAATGCGGACGCTTTCGACAGCGTGTCGACCGCCGACGTGAGAGACGCGTTCTCTTTCTCCGCTTCGACGAGATCGACGGCGGAGTACATCGAGTCCTTCGCGAGCTTCGACGTCGTGGTCGTCACCAGCGATCGCTGTCGGCGCAGGTCGTCGCCGAAATAACGATCGACGAGCATCCACAGGATCGCGAACACGATCACGCCACAGGCGACGGTGACGAGAAAGCGCTTGTTTTCCTGCCAATAATTGGAGAGGTCCATCACTTGCCTCCCTTGTCGCTCTCGCGGGTAGCTTCGGGCAGCGGCGGTGCGAAGTGCGAGAGGTCGAGCGTGAATTTCGCTCCGCTCGGCGCGAGCTGTTGATTCATGCGCGCGACCGGCGGCAATTTCGCAGTGAGCGAGGTGACGAAGGCCTCGTAGGAAACCGAGAGCGAATTCGTGCCCTCTTTCGCTTTGCCCTCGATCGACAAAACGGGCCGCTTGTCGTTGCCGACGAGCCCGAGCGCGGGATCGGCGCGGTAATCGGCCGACAGACGCGTGATCCAGAAATTCGCGGGTAGGTAGTCCTGCAAGAGCGCGACGCCGCGCGCCATCTGTTCGCCGGAACCCTTCAACTGCGCGAGTTCGACGGCATCGACCTCGAGCCTCTTGTTCTCGGCGATCAACTCTTCGGCGCGGTGGTGCGTCGCAGTCGCCTTCTTGTATTGGGCGTCGAGCACTTGCGCTTGCGACTTCGCCAGAGCGAGAGCGCTCTTCGTGCGCACGGCGTGGTAACCGAGGAAGCCGAGGGCGAGGACGCCCGCGACGATCATCCACAACTGTCCGCCGATGAACTCGCGCCTCTTCTTGACCGAAGTCGGCAGGATCTCGACGCCCCATGCGTCGGCATCGGACGCCATCGTCGCGAGTCCGAGTGCGACGACCGCTTCGAACTTGTGATCCTCGAGCTCGTTCTTCTGATCGGCCGGCAGCGCGTCGACGTTGACGACGCGGAACGCGTCGAAGAGCTCGACGGGCACGCTCATGCCGGCGCTCAAGTACTTCGGCAGGCCTTTCTGCGCGGCACCACCTCCGCACAAGAGCACGCGGTCGAGCTTGAGGCCCGTGATCTTGACCTGGCTCTTGCAGAACAGAACTGCCGACTGCAGCAGCGACAACAATTGTCCCGCGCCCGCCAACGCCGCGCGGCTGGCTTTTTCGGCGTTTCCATCGGCAAATCGAGCCTGCGGATCGAGGTCGACGACCGCTTCCTTGAGATCGCGCGCTTTGTCCTGCGAGATACCGAGCCGCGCTGCGATCGACTCTTCGAACAGCTTCGAACCGCCGCTCAGGTTGCGCGCGAACAAGAGATCGGGTCCGCGCGCGATCACGATGTCGAGGTTGTCGTGACCGATGTTCGCGATCAGGACGACTTCGTCTTGCACGACCCCGAAGCGCAGGAACGCGTTGTAGAGCGCGACTGCATTCGGCGAGAACGCGTCGAGCTGTCCGCCGATTTTCGCGAGCCCCGCACTGTGTGATTCGAGCAGCGTCTCGCGCGCCATCGCGAGCAGCACGACGTCCTCGCCCTCGATCTCAGGGAGAGCCGGCAGCACGTTGAAGTCGGACGCGACGCCCGAACCGGATTGGTCGCCGATCTCCGCGACCTCGAAGCGCATCAAATTCTTGAGCTGCCAATCGGGGACGCGCGGCACACGCGTGTAGCGGATGTTGACGTCGCGCCCTGTCAAACCGACGCGCGCGTTCAATGGTTTGAACGTGAGCTTAGTCGCGTTCCACCCGTCGATGATCTCCTTCGATTGGAGCGCTGCGACTTCGAAATGCGTGACGTGAAACGTGTTGCCCTTGTACGAACCGCGCAGGAATTTCGCGGTACGCAGGCCGATGTCGACGCCGGTGACAGTGCGGGCCATCTACGGTTTGTCTCCGAGATTGTCGGTCAGATAGCGGCGCACTTCGCCGGCCAGGGTCATGGCTCCTCGAGCTTCGAGCGTGGCGAGGATGCCGCGCATGCGCGCGCGCTCGGCCTGGTGCACGTCGACTTCGAGCGTGCCGATCTCGTCGGTCAGAAGTGCGGCGAGTTTTTGCGCACGTTCCTCGACTTCGCTGCGCTCGAAGCGTTTGGCGAGGGCGAGCGCATTTTCGCGGCACTTTTTGAAGATGTCGGCGAGTCGGAAGAAGCGCGCGCGCTCGACATCGGCCTCGACGGCGCGCAGTTCTTCGAGTCCTTTTTGAACGAGCCTGGTCCGCGCGGTCTCAGCTTCCGTGACGAGCGCGTCTTCGAAGGGGAAGCCGTTCAAGAGCGCTTGCCACTGTGTGATCGCAGCGCCCAATTCGCCGCGCTGTTCCGCGCCGCGCGCCGCATAAGCGATGTTGCCTGCTTCTTTGCGCTCGGCCGCGAAATCGATCTGCATGTCGACCTTGCCACCGGGCGCTGCGAACAAACGTACGGCGCCACCTTCGGCGACTGCGCGCACCTGGGCAGGCGTGGCGAGCTGCAAGCGCACCATGTCCGCGCCGCTGCCGAGCAAGATCGTCGCAACGTCCGCACGCTCGAAATCGCCAGCGTGCGTTTTGTATCCGTCCTTGCCGATCGTCGCGACGCGCGCGCGAGCGAGCGGTTCTTCGGCGCGCAGGATGAGCGCTCCGGCTGTCGCGCGCGGCTCGATCACGAAGCGCGAACCGTCGGCGCGCGCGCCCGCAGCGACCGCGGAGAGACCGCTCGCGTCGTTCGCTGCCGCGAAGCACAGCCCTGAGACGAGCACCCGATCCGCGCGCGAAAGTTGCGTCGACATCGCGTCGTCGCCGAGTACGAAAAGTTCTGTTCCCCCCACGACCGCCGTCGGTTTCGCGTCGCCCGCGACTTGCACCAAACACACGTCGTCGGCGTCGACTTCGCCAGCACCTGCGTCCGTCGAGTCCGAGCGCGCGAGCACGACGACGCGCGCTTGGCTCCATCCGGCCGGAACACCGACCTCGATTTCGAGCGCTTCGAAATCCTGTGCGCCGCGCACGGCTTTCGACCACGCGACAGCGCTTCCGACCGGCGCTTCCCCGGCGGCTTCTGCGTTCGTGAACTCGATGCCGATGCGCGCCGTCGCGTCGCCCTTGGTGCGCAGATGTCCGCGCGCCGCGAGTAGTTTGCCCGTCGTCGCGCGCACCGCCGTCGAGCGGTAGATCGCGAACTGACCGCCCTCGAGATCGGCTTCGATGCCGAAGGCACCGCTGCGCTTGGACGGCCCCGAGCGCACGAATGCCGCGGGCGTGCCGTCGGCGTTCGACCAGGCGTCGTCTTCGCCTTCGAACGAGTATCCGGTCGCGAGCAAGTTGCCCGAGATCGGCGTGACGCTCGCGCTCGAGTCGGTGCCGGCGCTCTTCGAAGTGTTGAGCCAGTACCACACGCCGCCGCCGATCGCCGCGAGCGTGGCCACGGCGATCAACCCTGTGAACGAGCGCTTTTTCGATTCAGCGAGGTGCTCAGCGCTCACGCGCGCGAGCCCGTCGACGCCGGGCGTCATCGTGGTCGCGGTGAGCGCGGACTCCGCCGGCGAAGGCTCGTCGAAACCCTCGAGTTCGATTCCGTCGGACGCGGTCTTCGACCCGGCCTGCGAGTCGCGAAAAGTGAAGCGCACGTTGCCGATCAAGACCGTGTCGCCGCTCGTGAGTTGTTGCTCGAGCACGCGAGCCGTGCCGACGCGCGTGCCGTTCGTGCTGCCTGTATCGCGCAGGGTCACGCCGTTCGCGGCCACTTCGAAGACGGCGTGGCTGCCCGACACGGAGTTGTCGAGGACTTGGAGGGTGTTGCCGGGCTTGCGACCGACCGACAGGCCGCTCAGCGGGATCCCGATCGTCTCCCCCCGGCGCTCTCCCGACTCGAAGCGCAAGGAATAGCGGTGTTCCATGGATCAGGCGGCGGGAGCGGCAGTGGGGTTCGGGGCGCGGGCGTAGGCCCTCGAACGGCGGCCCATTCGAAACTCTGGGGGCGAGCTACCCGAGGGTCGCGTCCTTGTAACAAACCCGCTCGGCCGGCGCGCGTTCTTGGGGCCGGTGTTCGCGCCCGCCGATCCTGCACTCGAGGCCGCACCTTGTTCCGAGCCGACGCCGGCCACAGAATCGCCTGCATGTCGCCGCGACAAGATCGGCCTGGGAAAGGCGCGGAGCGGCGTTTTTTCGTCGCGGTTCGGCCCGACGAAGCCGTCCCAGTCGGTGCGCGAGTGCACTTGGCCGACACCGACGCCGATCACGCGCGCACCGTGCTCCGCCTGGCCGTCGGCGACCGTTGCATCGGGCTGGACGGCGCGGGGCGGTCGTGGCCGATGCTCGTGACGCGCGTCGATCGGAAGGGCGTCGAGGTCGAGGCCGCCGCGGTCCAGACTTTCGTGCCCGCGCCCGGCGAGGAGGATGCGCCGCTGCCCTGGATCGAGCTGGCGGTGGCGCTGCCGCGCGCCTCACAGGCCGACGAAATGGTCGATGCATTGGCGCAGCTCGGGGCGGCGGTGTTGACTCCGCTCACGACGGAGAGAACGACTTCGACCGCTCGCGCGGACGCGGAAGGCCGGCGCGCCAGGTTCGAGCGAATCGCGCGCGAGTCCAGCAAACAGTCGGGCCGTCTTTGGAACTTGCACATTGGCCAGAGCCACGATTTGGAGAGCCTGGCGGCGCGCGGTCCGGCGGCCTGGGCGCACTGCGATCCGCGCGCGAGCCACCCATTGGGCGCGGCGCTCACCACCCCAACGGGTTTCACGCGCGTGCGTCCCCTGGTCATCGCGGTCGGCCCCGAAGGCGGTTTCACGCCCGCCGAGGATGAGTGGCTCGCGGCGCGCGCGGCTGTGTCGCTTTCGCTCGGCCCTCACGTCCTGCGGACGGAGACGGCAGCCGTCGCAGCACTCGCCATCGTGGTCGCGGCAGTGACTCGGCGCTGAACCCTTACCGACGCGGTCGTCGCGCATAAGACTTCGCTGAGATCTCAACTCAACTTTGCAGCTCTTGCCCTTGCCGCGAGAGGAGCGTTCCTGGGCCGTGAGACTCGTTCGAATGGTGCTAGCGGGTCTTGCCCCACACAGGATGCTCCGTTTGTTGAAGGATGACGTCCACCTCGGTCAGTTGCCCTTCGAGGACGTTGAGTTCAAGGAGCTGATTCACTCGACCTCGGGACGCGTGCGAACGCACCTTGATCGTGAGCTGGCCTGAGTGCACGGGCGCGATCCGATAGGGCGCATCTGGAAGCATGAGAAAATTCATGTCCACTACCTCATTAGAGCCTTCTGCCTTACGGGTCAGCTCGAGCGATAGCATGCCGGACATTTGGTTGCCGTTGGCATCACGCAAACGCAGTAGCACAGCGCCCATCGACGTCAAGTCAAGATGAGCGTTAGATGACTCCGAATAAGCAGCCAGTCGAAACGCGGGCTGACTTTTGCTCGGCGCATCGGCACCCGTATTGGAGTTCCGATACCTAATGTCGTAGCCGCCGAATGGAATGTGACATTCGAAGGGGGACAACAGACCGCTCTTGATCGGCATGATGAGCGCAGCGTCGGCAGGCCATCCGCTTGGCTCTATGCGCCGGAACTCGAGATATCCAGGGCCGCCCAAGTACTGAATGTCCCCTGAACCGACGATCGCCGCGAGCTCGAGCGTCACCCGACAAGCAGAGAGGTCCTTCTCACTCGAACGTAGAATGATTTTGTGCTCTGGAATCAGACCGTTCACGCGCCGTATCTCGACTGCTTCCCGGATGGGGCTGAAACCCGGCATCTCAAGTTTGTATGTGAAAGTAGCAAGGACCTCCGTCTCCCGCTTTGCAATGTAAATGCATGTTGACCTAGACAGCGAATTATAGTCGGGCCTGTCCTGCCAGCGTCCTAGAACAGGCACGAAGCTAGGCAGTAAGACCCGAAAAGCATCCGCCGGCTTCGCATTCAGTGGACTTTGGAGAGGTAAGCCAAGGAGCGAAATGCGCCTTGTCGTTTCGGCATCATCCCCCTCCAGAACGACGCTAACTCCGTAAACGGGTGCGACGACCAGTTCTAGGTTCACTTCGCCGGGCGCGATGCCGGTGCGAGCCTCCATAGAGGCTAAACTACTACCCGCAGCAATCGCGCCGTATGTGTGTTGCGGATTGACGTCCTCCACCACAAATCTGCCGTCCGGAGAAACAGGTGCGCTGAACGCTCCGGTAGCGAGTCCTCGGCCCAATCGATCAAGCTCATCGAAGGGCATCCGCGCCAGACTGGTAGGATAAAGAAGTACCCGGACATCCGAACTCGCTTCTCCTACGGGCAAGCCGAGGACATGGCCAATGATCGAGGCACTGTTGAAGAGGGTGACGACCACAGTATCTTGTGGCGGTGAATCAAGCGCTAGTCGAGTTGCGACATAACCTCGGGAGGAAACCTGAAATTCACAGGGAAATGAAACCGGCAGGGTGAAAGACAGGAAGCCCTCACTATCCGTGAGGCCCGAATGAGCGTGCAGGTGGGCTGGGCCGCTCAAGACAGCGACCCGTGCACCCTCAACGGGCAAGCCGACTTGTTCGACGACCTTGACTCGAAAGCTATTAGGGGTGCCAGCTACTGCAATCTTGCCCAATGCAAGCGATTCGCGTTCCTTCCTCGAAGGCTCCGGGTCAAGTGCAGTTAGAGCTTCTTCGGACGTCGCTCGGCGGTCCGCCTGCAGGCTATCTCCTTCAGGCGCGTGACGGGACCACAATTGAACAAGAAGGCAACCAAGGAGCATTGCCGCAAGAACGACAATCATCAAAGCGAGGAAACGGCGGCGCGTCTTCATGGATGCCTCGCTACTTCGGCTGAAATCCCTGCCCGTGGACTTGCCAGGGAGGATTCATTGGTGCCTGGACCCCACTTTGGGGCGGACGGGCGCTCGGGTGCAAGGAGGTGCTTCTGTTCATGTGACCTGAGCATGTCTAGCCGTTTCAAATCTGCAAACGTTCATCAAGGAACTGAACGAAGAATGGGTATCTGTTAGTGAACCCTACTTAGCGAATTGAGAGCCTACGCTCATTTGCATTTCGCGTCGAAGTGTTCAACTTTCCATGCATCGACCCACGTCTTGAAGGAGCATCCACCTGTCCACGGACAGCCTTGGGTGCCACAGAGACCAATTGCGAACCAGGCGCTGTAGTCTGAGCTGACCGAAAGAGTACAGTATCCACTCCAGGTGGTTTGACCCTGTTCCCCACATCCGCAGCCAAGTGTGTCTCCAACTCCAGGCACGGAAACGATCATCCTGTCGTCACAGGCCGGCAGACCATCGACCTCGCACGGGTCGAGGCAAAAAATCAAGTACAGGTCCTCGGTATGGCCAAGATTCATCACGCGGGCGGAGCAGCCGTCAAAGGCGGATGCACTCGATGCTGCTGCGATCATCATGCACGTTGCGATTGCGAATGTGAGTTTCATGGCGGACCTGGTCTTACGCTCGTCTTCGGGGTGTAGGTCTTGCGGCATGCCTTCTCGCGGTACCGCCCGCGGCGCTCCAGAAGCTTTGGATGCGGTCGCGAGTGTACATCTCATCAGCTCCGGCTCCGGCTCCGGCTCCGGCTCCTAACTCGTTACTGAATCTACATTTGGAGTTCCGAGAATTTCTCGTTTTGTGTTCTCGCAACCCACCGTGATGGACACTGAGTTCGCCATTTCTACGGTTTTGATCGCGAACAGCGTGAGTCGAACCGTCACGGATCGAACGGAATGCGCTCGCGCAGCGACACCCACTTCCCCTCACCCAAGATGACGTGATCGACGAGCGGGATCCCGACCAAGCGACCCACTTCGATCAAGCGCCGTGTGACGGACACGTCCTCGACCGACGGCTCGGGATCGCCGGACGGATGGTTGTGCGCGACGATCAGTGCGGCGGCGCCTTCGCGCAGCGCCGGACCGAAAACCTCCCGCGGATGGACGAGCGAGCACGTCAAAGTCCCCTCGCTGATCCGCGTGACACCTTGCAGCCGGTGCTTGCCGTCGAGCAGCAGCGCGTGGAACGTCTCGCGCGCCAATCCGCGCACTTCGGGCGCCAAGAGCTCGTGCACCAAGGACGGTGCGCGCAACGACGGTCGCGGTGCTCTCGTGGAACGCTCGACACGCCGACCCAGCGCGAACGCGGCCGCCAAACGCGCTGCTGCTGAGCGCGAGAGGCCGAATTCGAGCTGCAAACGCCGCACGGAATGCCGCGCCAAGGCACCCATGTCCGGCGACGATTCGATACGCGAGCCGACCTCGGCCGCGCGCTTGCCGCCGAGGATCGCCTCGACCAATTCGCGCACCCCGAGCCGCTCGGGATCCTCGCGCTCGATCCGCGCGATGCTGCGCAAGAGCGGCAGATCCGCCGCTTCTGCTTCCGTGTTGTCGATGCGCTCGATCACCATCTACTCGACGAACGGCGGCGCGATCGGTTGCAGTTCTCGTCGGAACTTTTCGTTTCCCTGGAATCAGTGTGGCTGGATCGCCCGATGGAACACGTGGTGAGCTGAAGCGCGGGGACCAAGACCCGCAGTCTGGGGAGAGCTCTTGCGCGAGCGGGTCCGCTGAAGGCCGCGTCGCGACCTCCGGCGCGTGTGCTCCTGACACAACCGACCGCGGGGGAAAAAGCCGAAGGCCGTGTTCCTGACACGGCCTTCGGTCCGTTCATCGAGGCGCCGGGCTCGGACGCTCGCGCGCCGTCACTTCTTGCGCGAGGCCTTCGTCGCGGCGGGAGCGGACTTCGCCGGCTCGACCTTGCCCCTGGGTGCCGGCGTGACGATGACGTCGCGCGTTTCGATCTTCGCTGCAGGCTTGTCCGCGTGACGCGGCTTCGTCAACGCGTGCACGACGGCGAGCACGGCGTCGGGCTTGACGTCCTTCGCGATCACACCAGAAGCGCTCGCGTGCACGACGTCCGCGAGCGAAAGGATCCCGACCAGAGCGCCAGCGTCATTGACGACCGGCGCGCGACGGACTTGACGCTCTTGGAGGAGCTTCATCGCCGTCTGGACCGAATCACTGGGCGCGAGCGTGAAGAGCAGCTTCGACATGACGCTCTCGACTTGGATGTCGTGCGGCGCCTTGCCTTGCGTGTACGTCGCCATGCACACGTCGCGATCGGTGACGAGACCGCGCAGACGACCGTTGGCGTCGACGACGGGGATCACGCCGCAGTCGGTCTCCCACATCAAATTGGCCGCGCGATGCAGCGTGTCGGTGGTCGTGCAAGTCTTGGGATCGCGGGTCATAACCGCTTCGACGTTCATGATGGAACTCATTCGGAAAGTAGCTTCGTGGTCGGCGCGTGATTTTCGCTCTGCGCCGTGGGAGGGCCAAACGACTAGTCTAGCCGAGGGGCGCGTACCGGATCCACTCGACCGCTGTCCGCCGAATCAAGTTGGCGGAGCGATGCAGGGCTCACAATCCGTCGGCGAAATCCGTCCACGCGACGTCGAGCTTCACACCGGTGGCCTTCTCGAACGCACGCGCGACACCGATCGACTTCTGCGCCGCGACCAATTGAAACGGCACCAAGTCGCCGTACTGGCGCTCGATCCAACCCACGAAGGCGAGTGCCTCACGGTAGGCGAGCGAGATCTTGGCTTCGTCCTTCAATTCGCCGAGCGTGCCGCCCAAGCTCGAGAGCGGGATCAGCTCGACGCCGTGCAAGTCACGGCGTGTGCGCTCCAACGTCGTCTGCGCGTGCGCCATCGAGTCGAACTCGAGGCGTTGCGCGAGACCTTCGTTCAACCATCCGGGCACAGCCGTTCCACCGCCAGCGTGAACGAACGCGTGCGCCAACTCGTGACGCAAGACGCGCGTCAACGCACTCTTCTCGCGCTTCAAGTCGTCGACGGGCACGCGCATCGTGCCGTCGTACACGCCGCCGGCCCAGTGGCCCATGCCAGTTGCTTCGTGGAAACCGTCGCGCCGGTAGAGCACGACGCGGATCTTCGGACGACCCGTTTCGACGGGATAGAAACCGAACAGTTCGCCGTACTGTTGATAGGCACTCTCGAGCGCGTTCGTCAGCACCGACGCGCCGCCCAAGACCTCCGAGCGCTCGCCGTCGTAGCTCAATTGGAAGTGTTCCGACTCGTCGGTCCACATCCCTTCCTCCGATTCGGCGAGGCTTTTCATCTGCGCCAATCGTTGCGCGAGATCCGGGCGCGATGGGGCCAACTCCACGGCGCGCGTCATGTGTTCGATCGCGCTTCGGCGGCGACTCTCGGAGTCGGCGTCGAACTCACTGGAAGCGAGTCGGGCCAGCGCTTCAGCCAAATTGCCGGTGAAAACCGGCTCTTTCGGCACAGCCACGTAGCACTGCTCGAACAGCTCGACCGCCTTCATGAACCGACCGGCGTTGAGCGCATCGACGCCGTCGGAGTTCATTTTCGCGATGCGCGGGTCGACACCGTCAGGCGAAGCAGTGCGCTTGATCGTTTCCTCGGGACGCCGATCGCCGCTCATCGGCACGGCGACGCGCGCGGAACGCGTGTCGATTTCGTCCGGCGCGATGCGGCGCTCGACAGTGGGCGGTGCAGGCTTCTTCGCGCCCGGCTTGTTGAACACGAGTACGACACCCGCGCCGAGGAACAAGCTCAACGCTCCGACGACGAGCGGCATCACTTTCACGGCTGAACCTCACGCGTTTTCAAGAGTTCTGCGAGCGGCGCGTAGGCTGCAGGATAATGCGTCGCGCGTTCGATGAGGCGCACTTCACGCAGCGCGACCTCTCCGTCGACGTGTGCCCGACACGCGATCGGACGACGCGCACCGAAGCGGCATCCTTTCGCGTCGCATGCGTCCGACTCCGCGGCGAGCGCGTAGTCGATTTCTAGCGCGGTCGCGTACGTGCGCTCGACCGAATCACTCGCGAGACAACACGTCGTGCGAGTTTCGTCACAGAGACGCGCGTGCAATTCCGCGAGTGCCGTGAAGGCTCTGCTGCGCGTGGCTTCGTCGACGACGACCGCGATTCCTGGGCAGGTCGCACGCGCGACCTCGAATGCCGCGTGATCCTCGAGCACGCTCTTCCAGTAAGGAAAGGTGCGGCAGTGCTCCGGTCGAGCTTCGTACACGCTGCACGTGTGCTTGCCCACGAGCAGCGCGCAACGCCCGCCTGCGGCTTCGCTCTCGATCAAGGCGAGACGCTGTTCACCGGTGCGCGGATCGAGCACGGAACGCACGAAACGCCGCGAAAACGAGGGCCTGGTCGTGCCCAGAGCCTCCGCCATGCGTTCGACCTCGCCCGCTTCGAGCCACACGAAACCGCTCGCGCCGCTGCAGCAATTCCCGCAGCGATGACACGCGAAACGAAACGGCGTCACGCCATCGAGCCCGGGATCGCGCGTCGTTTTCATCGCGTCGCTCAGAACTTGCGGCGCCGCGGCGCTTGAGCCTTCTTCGCGTCGGCACCGCCCTGGAAGTCGAGTTTCTCGCGGCCCTCGATCTGCGCCTTGACGTCGTCGATCAACTCGGGCCAATCCTGGTAACGGTGCTCCAAGTCCTTGGCCATCATCTTCTCGATGAAGTAGTGCAAGTGCGGCGAGAAGCCGCGGCTCTTCAACTCGGCCGAACTCAACGACTGCATGACTTGCATGCGCAACACTTCGGAATCGTTGGTGGACGCGAAGGGCAGACGACCGACGACGAGGTGGAACAGCGTCACGCCCAACGAGTAGATGTCGCTGCGCAAGTCGGCTGCTGCGGCGCCGCGAGCTTGTTCGGGGCTGACGTACGCAACCGTGCCGACGGTCGTGCCCTCTTTGGCTTTCACTTGCGCTTCGGGACTCGCTGCGAAACCGAGGTCGATCAACTTCACGTGACCGGAATCGGTGAGCATCAAATTGCCTGGCTTCACGTCGCGATGCACGACGCCTTGGCTCGCCAAGTACGCCAGCACTTCGGCTGCTTCGAGCACGATCCGCAACGCAACGGTCTCGCCGAACGCCTTGCCGTCGTCGAGGACTTCGAGCAGCGTGCGACCTTCGATGCACTCGAGTCGACCGAAGTACGTCGTGCCGCTCTTCGCGACGCCGTAGCCCTTGACGAGCCCCTTGTGCTCGAGTTTCTCGAGCAAGCGCGCTTCCGCGATGAACGCCGTGCGCGTCACATCGCTCGTCGTGGCGACGGGCTTCAGCACTTTGAGCGCGATCGTGTCGCCCGTCTTCTTGTCGCGCGCGCGAAACACGTCCGCCGTGCCGCCGCTGCCGAGCGCGCCCAGCACTTCGTACCCTGGGATCTCGGGCACTTCGCCGCCCTTCGTTCGACGCAGCTTGGCGATGGCATCGGGCGCCCAACGCAGGTTCGTTTCGAGCAATTGATCGAGGTCACCGCCGCTTTTAAGCGTCGGCAACAGGATCTCGGCCTCCGCACGGGTGAGGTGCCCGCGGTGCACGAGAACGGCGAGGAATTGAACGTCGTCCATGGCTGTTTTCAGCATCGGGATGATATCGGTCGCGAGCCGGGTTGCACCTGCGTTTGCCGACGGCACGAAGTTTTATGCGGTGCCGGTGTCAAGTCGAGGCACGGCGGACTCCGACAAAGTGCAGTCGCGTCGTCCCCCCGACGCTGATCACTGGAAGAGTCCCCGCGTGAACCCCATCAAGAGCCGCAGCGTCCACCGCTACTTCGAATCGGCGGACACGTTCGTGCAGATTCTGGTCTGTGACGCGAGCGGTCTCGAGGTCGAGGTCAAACCGGGCCTCAATCGCGCTGCGTACCGGCGCCTCGTCGTGACGAGTTGCATGCCCGACTTCCGCGTCGATCTCCAAGCGAAGGTCGAGCGCTTGCTGCCCGACGACCCGCTCCTGTGCGAAGACCTCCTCTACCAGCTGTGCATCGAGGTCAATCCGTCGCTCGACATCCACACGGTGCGCCTGCGCGGCGAGCCGAAGCGCGACGAGAACCACGAGAACGACGCTCAAGCCAAGGCGCGCACCAATCAGGCTCCGACGCCGAAGACGACCGAAGAATTCCACGACATGTTGCGCCGCCGCGCACGCGATCTGGAAGATCGCCTGTCGAAGCGCGTGATCGGTCAGGATCGCGCGATCGAAGCGCTCGTGCGCGCCGTCGAAAAATCGGCAGCGGGTCTGCAAGCGGCCGGACGACCGCTCGGCGCCTTCTTGTTCGTCGGTCGCACGGGTACGGGCAAGACCGAACTGGCCAAGGCGCTGGCGACGGAATTGTTCGGTGATCCGCGCAACAAGGGCATCGTGCGCATCGATTGCAGTGAGTTCGCGCTCGCACACGAGTACAGCAAGCTCATCGGCGCTCCGCCGGGCTACGTCGGCCACGAAGACGGCGGTCAACTGACCGAGGCCGTGCTGAAAACGCCTGAAACCGTGGTGCTTTTCGATGAAATCGAAAAAGCGCATCCGCGGATGCACAACCTGCTGCTCTCGATCCTCGAGGACGGCGTGCTCACGGACAACAAAGGCCGTCACGTGCCGTTCGACCGCGCCCTCGTCGTCATGACGAGCAACGCCGGCGCTTCCGAGATGGTCGCGGCACGCCGTTCGGTCGGATTCCAGCGCACGCCCACCGTCGGCAAAGAGACTCTGCACGAGATCGCGACGGGCGCGCTCGAGAAACAATTCAGCCCGGAATTCCTGGGCCGCATCGACGAGACGATCGTGTTCAGCGAACTCGACACGAAGTGCGCACAGACGATCGCACAACGTCAGTTGACCGATCTCGCCGGACGTGCACGTCGTCTCGGAATGAAGGTCGCGTTCTCGTCGGCCATCGCGAAGTGGGTGGCGACGCGCGGATTCTCGACCGACTACGGAGCGCGCGAGCTGCGTCGCGTCATCCATCGCGAGATCGAAGGGCCGTTGAGTCGCATGTTGATCGACGGCGGGATCCCGCGCGGCGGCCTGGTGCGAGCGCGCGTCCAGAACGACGCGCCGGTATTCGAACTCGACACCTGATTTGCCGCTCCGATCTTGGCTGGAGTATCCTCCCGCCGCTTTGAAGTCCGCCCACCTCGCCGTCGTAGCGTTCGCGCTCCTCTTCGCCGCACCGTTCGCGAACGTGCGCGCTCAGAGCGCCGAATCCGCCGAGGAATTCGGCCCCGAAGTCGCCGCGCGCGGAAACGACACGATCCTCACGTGGGCCGAGCTAGACACGTTGCTCGTGGCGCGTCGCGCGAAAAGCGTCGAAGGCCGCGAGGCGCTGCGTCACCTCGCCGAGGTGAAGATGCTCGAAGTGCTCGGCGCCGAGACGGGTCTCGCGGCGAGCGACGAGGATGTCGCAGCCAAGATCCGCGAAGTCGAGACCGAACGTCAGCGTGCCGGAGAAAAGGGCGGACTCGAACCGATGTTGCGCGAGATGCGCATCACGCTCGACGAGTTCAAGCGCTTGTTGAAGCTCGCTGCAGTCCAAGAGACGTTGACGCGGCGAGCACTCGGTCTGAAAGACACGGAACGAGTCAACGGCGATCAACAGAAGCTGTGGATGGACGACGCGCTCTTGCAGCGCAACTACGAGGAATACAACCCGCCGTGGAAGGACGGCGTCGTCGCCAAGACGGCTTCGTTCACCATTTTGGAGCCTGAATTCCTGCGATATTTGCGTCTGCGCCTGCCCGACGAAATCCTGCGCGAGGACTGTTGGCAGCTCCTGCTCGCCAAGCGCATGAAGTTGCGCATGCCCGATCTCGCGCCCGAGCGTTTGAAGAAGGCGATCGAGGACGAACTGCAACGCCGGCGCGACGACACGAAACGCGATCCGCGCTACAAAGGCACGACGTGGGAGAGCTTGCTCGCGACGCAGGGCATCCTCGCCGATCGCATGGACCAGGATCCCGGCGTGCAGATCGCGGCGCTGTCGAAACTGTGGGTCGAGCGCTCGTACGACGACGCGACGTTGCAGCGCATCTACAAAGACGAGCGCGAGCTCTTCGACGGCGCGTACGGCGCGGCGGTCGACACGATGATGATCTTCGTGAAAGCCGGCGCCTTCAAGAACGAGTACAACACGCGCAACTTCGTCGAGGGCGACAAGCTGCTCGCCGATTGGCGCTCGCGCATCCAGAACGCCGAGGACTTCCAGAAGCGCGCGAAGGAAAGCAGCGAAGATGCGACGTCGGCCGAGAATTCCGGCGCGCTCGGCTACGTGACGGCCCGCACGACGAAGGTGCCGCCGGAAATCCGGAGCGAGGTCGCCAAGGCGCTCCCGAAGAATCCGTCGGCATCCGCGCAGGAATCGATGGTCGGCCCGCTGCGCGTCGCGAACGGTTGCATCCTGCTGTGGTTCGGCTCGCGACGCCCCGCTCCGGCGTGGGAAGCGATGTCGAACCACGTGAAGAGCGAATTGCGCCGACGTTTCGTCGAGGAAGTGCTGCCGAAAACCAACGTGTCCGGCCCGGCTCTCGCGCGCGCTCCGTGACGGCACTTCCTATACTCAGCCCGCACGAAAGGTCCAGTACAGCGCATGTTGATCGGCAAAGTCGTCGGAAGTGTCGTCGCCACCCGCAAGGACGAGAAGCTCACAGGTCAAAAGCTCCTCGTCGTGCAGGTGCACGATCAGAACAACAAACCGAAGGATCAGTACGTGGTCGCGATCGACTCCGTCGGCGCGGGGCACGACGATCTCGTCCTGTACGCGACCGGTTCGTCGGCGCGGCAGACGACGCAGACCGAAAATCGTCCGTGCGACGCGGTCATCATGGCCGTCGTCGACTCGTGGGACCTCGGCGGCGCGAACGTGTACGAGAAGTGGAGCTGACGTGTACTTGGGCCGCATCATCGGTCGAGTCGTCGCGACGCAGCGCTACACGGGACTCGCAGGCGTGCCGCTGCACTGGTTGCAGCCGCTCGACGAACACGGTGCGGCGATGGGCGACGCGCTCGTCGCCTGCACCGTGATGTCCGCCGGCCCGGGCGATCTGGTCCATTTCGTCGACGGGCGCGAGGCCGCGCTGGCGTGCCCCGAGACCTTTGTTCCGGTCGATGCAACGGTTCTGGGATTCGTCGAACAAGCTCACGCGAACGGCAAGTTCATCGGGCGCACGGTGTCGGGGGCAACCTGATGTTCCTCGCCGACGTCGTGGGCACTGTCGTTGCACCGGTACAGGTGGCGGCGCTCGAAGGCCGCACACTGCTGATCGTGCGGCCAGTCTCCCCGAGCGGGAAATCCAGCGGAAAAACGCGCATCGCCATCGATCGCGTGGGCGCAGGAGTCGGTGATCGCGTGCTCGTCGTCGACGAGGGCAATTCGGCGCGTCAGATCCTGGGTGACAAGACCGCTCCGATCAAAACGCTCGTGGTCGGATTCGTCGACTACGTCGAAACGAGCGGGACCATCGCGTACGACCATCGCGATTCGCGTTCGACAATCGCCTGACGCGGCCGGAATTTCGGCGTAGAATCGCGCGCCACACCGCGGATCCCAATGTCATGACCACGAGCAAAGCGCGCAACGTCGATCAATTCCTGAACGAGAACGATTCCATCGTGCGCCCGGCGCTGACAGCGCTGCGCAAGATCATGAAGGCCACGTCGCCGAAGACGAAGGAGAGCATGCAGTACGGATTTCCGACGTACTCGTTGCTCGACAAGCCGTTCGCTGCGTTCAACGTCGAGAAGAACGTCTTGGCCGTGTACGTGAAGGACGAGGAGTTGGTTGCCGCGCGCAAGAACGACATCGGCAGTGTCGACTACGCCAAGGGTTGGTTGCGCTCACGCAAGTTCGAGAGCTTTAATCTGGACGTGCTCGCTGAAATCGTGAACTTGTCCGTCGCACAACGCTTGAAGGCCGAAGCGATCCGTCGCGGCCCGATGCCGCGTTCCGAGCCGAAAAAAGCCACGGGCGCGACGTGAGCAGCATCGAGGAGCTGATCAAGTCGCGCGGTTGGTGCGACGAGGAAGCGCGCTTGCGCAACGCGATCGCCGAGATCGGCAAGCTGTGTTACGCGAAGGGATTCATCGTCGGCGCGGACGGCAACCTCTCAGCGCGGATGAGTGATGGAACGGTGCTCATCACGCCGGCTGGTGCGATGAAGGGCTTCTTGTCACCGGAGCACATGGCCCACGTCGACATGCAAGGTCGCGTCCTCGACAACGGCCCGAAGTGTTCGTCGGAGGTCGGCATTCACTTGGTCAGCTATCACGAGCGGCCCGACATGCGCGCCGTCTTGCATTGCCATCCGCCGCACGCGGTCGCGATGACGATCGCTGGCATCGACCTGCAGACGCCGATCATCCCCGAGATCATCGTGACGATCGGCGGGATTCCGACGGCGCCGTACGGGACGCCCGGCACGGACGAATTGCCCGAGTCGATTCGCGCGCTCGTGAAATGTTCCGACACGCTCGTGATGCAGAATCACGGCTCGGTCACGCTGGGCACGAATCTGTTGGACGCGTTCAAGAAGCTCGACATGTTGGAGCACACGGCCAAGATCCTGTGGCTGGCGCACTCGGTCGGGAAGGTGAACGCGTTGCCGGAAGAGGCAGTGAGGAAGCTCTTGGGTACGCGCAAGACCTTGGGCGTGACGACGACGAATACGCTCGAGAATAATTGTCAGTCGCGGTGAATTCACCGCGACCAGCCAGCAGAGGATTCTGTGCCGGTCCAGCGTTGCTCCGCTGCTGCCGTTGCTCCCTCTCCGCTCAAATCACCTAGAGAGGTCTGCCCCCTAGATCTATGCGTCACCCGCTTGGGCCACATTGTGCGCGTTGCTCGTCAGCTGCGTGTGTGTCCGCTCCCCACGATGTGAATCGTTCGGAGCGGACACACGAGCAGCCGACGAGCAACGCGCACAATGTGGCCCAACGGCGTGACGCACACATCTAGCGGTCAGACCGCTCTAGCTGAATAGTGCGGAGAGGGCACAGAATCCTCCGCTGGCTGGTGACCGCGAATTCGCGGTCAC
>JAWXBU010000046.1:0-26887 GCA_034440255.1 Planctomycetota bacterium
CAGTGTCTGTCGCGCACGAAGCCGCGCGTTTTGATCGGAGTGTTGCTCGCACACGTGTTGCGCGCACTGGAACGACGCAGCCTCTCGTCGATCGAGATCGCGCTCGTCGTCGGAACGCGTTGGTCGGGCACCGAAACACTCGACAGTGTCGCACTACCATCCGTGGGCGCGCTGAAGGCGCTCACTCGCACTTCATCCGATACGGCCGCGATCCTCTTCACGTCCGGCAGCACCGGCCCGCCCAAGGGAGTCGTGTACGCGCACGGCATGTTCGGCGCTCAAATCGAAGCGTTGCGCACGCTCTACCGGTTCGAGCCCGGAGAGCGCGATTTGGCCTGTTTTCCGCTGTTTGCGCTGTTCGACGCGGCGCTCGGAGCGACAGCCGTGATCCCCCGCATCGATCCACTGCGACCGGCGGAATGCAATCCTGCGGACATCGCCGACGCGATCGTGGCGCATGGTTGCACGTACGGATTCGGTTCGCCCGCGATTTGGAAACGTGTGGCGCCGTGGGCGATCGAACGCGGTGTGACGTTTCCAACCATGACTCGCGCGTTGATCGCCGGCGCTCCCGTGAGCCCTGGTCTGATCGCGAGTCTGCGCACACGTCTCCCTGTGATCGGCGACGTGCACACACCGTACGGGGCGACGGAATGTCTGCCCGTGTCGTCGATCTGCGGCGCCGAATTCGAAAGCGGAGTGCGCGAGCGCGTCGAAGGCGGACACGGATCGTGCGTTGGTCGCGCGGCACCCGGGATCGAGATCGCCATCATTCCTGTCGATTCACAACCGGTTGTTCGCGTTACGACTGTGACGAGCAATGTCATCGGGGAAATCTGCGTGCGTGGAGCCGTGGTGACGCGCGAGTATGCCGACGACGCCGTCGCGACACGTCGGGCGAAGATCGTCGACGGTGACACGGTGTGGCATCGCACCGGTGATGCCGGCTACGTCGATGAAGCGGGTTTCTACTGGACAGTGGGTCGTGTCGCTCACGCAGTCACGACGAAGAGCGGCACACACTGGCCGGTGATGCTCGAGAACGTATGCGATCTGCACCCGAGCATTCGGCGAACGGCACTCGTGTCCAACGGGAGCCAAGCTTGCCTCGTCGTCGAACCGCTCCACAGCAAGCGTCGTACGGTGGCAGAACGAAAGGCCCTGCTCGTCCAAATGCGCTCACTTTTGGCTGCGAAACGCGTGTCAGGAGCACCACTCCCGCCCAGCGTTCCCGAGCGCTTGATCGAGTGCCCCCGTTTTCCCGTCGACGTCCGCCACAACGCTAAGATTCGGCGCGAGGACTTGGCCGAGTTCGCGAAGGACCAATCGACGTGAGAGCGTTCGTCACGGGCGGCGGCGGCTTCGTCGGTCGTCGCATCGTCGAATTGCTGCGCGAACGCGGCGACGAAGTCGTGTCGTACGCGCGGGGTGACTATCCCGATCTCGCTCGCCTCGGCGTGCGCGTCGAGCGCGGCGATGTCGCCGACGAAGCAGCGCTGGCGCGAGCGATGCGCGGCAGCGACGTCGTGTTCCACGTCGCGGCGAAGGCCGCCGTGTGGGGCAAAGCGTCGGAGTACGAGCACACGAACGTCATCGGAACGCGCGCTGTGATCGCCGCGACGCGAGCAGTCGGCATCGCGCGCCTGGTGTTCACGAGTTCACCGAGCGTCTGTTTCGACGGTCGCGATCACGTGAATGCATCGAATGATCTGCCGCTCGCGAAACGTTTCCTGTGCGACTATCCCCGCACGAAAGCAGAGGCCGAGACACTCGTGCTCGCTGCGAACGACTCGCGACTCGCGACGTGCGCGCTCCGTCCGCACCTCGTGTTCGGGCCGAATGATCCCCACTTGCTACCGCGGCTGATCGATCGCGCACGGCGTGGCAAGCTCGCGATCGTCGGCGACGGCACGAATCGCGTCAGCCTGACCTACGTCGACAATGCTGCGTGGGCGCACATCGATGCCGCAGATCGATTGAGGCAGGGCGCCGCTCACGCCGGCCGAGCTTATTTCATCGCGCAAGAAGAGTCGGTCGCGCTGTGGCCGTGGATCGAGGCGTTGCTCCACGAACTCTCGATTTCAGGTCCGAAACGACGCCTTTCCACTCGCACCGCTTACGCCGTCGGTGCAGCGTGCGAGGCTCTGTGGCGCTTGACCAGACGAGTGCAGGAACCGCCGCTGACGCGCTTCGTCGCTCTGCAACTTTCGACTACGCACACGTACGACGTGGAACCTGCGCGTTGTGACTTCGGTTATCGCGAACGCATTGCGTTGAACGAGGCCACGCGACGATCGATCGCGTGGCTCGAGAATCAGGCTGCAGGCATCGCCGGCGGCGCGAGCGGTTCGGCAGGCTTCACGAGCTGAAGGTAGCTCTCGTTCATCGCGACTTGCGCCTGCGCGCCAGTGAAGAGAATTCCGATGCAGCACGCGCACAAGCCGAGGAACTTGTACATCCACAGTGCGAGTAGATAGACGAACAGCCTCAGTCGATTGCTGCGTGCGATCTGCCACGAGCGCTTCAGTGCCTGCGTCGGATTCAAGCCCTCGATCGCAACCGCTTCCGTCGCGAGCCCAAAACCCAACACGACGTACACGGCGATCGGAACCCACACGAGGATCGTCATCACGGCCGCCAACGCGATCACCTCGTCGTTCACGCCGGCTGCCTGCGCGCCGAGGCCGCCGAGCAACACGAGCAGGACAACGGGAAGGATCGTCGCGACCCCGATCGCGAAGAGCAGTATGCGCACGAGCACCATGTCGAAGAAGCGACCGTTGGAGACGAATAGATCGTCGAAGCGTGCCGAACCTTCTACGAGCGTCTTGCGCGTCGCGTTCGCGAGCCCGAGCGAGAGCCACGACCTCAACAGGAACTCGAACAACCCGCAGCACAGCCCCAACCCGAGCACGAAAGCGACGACGTTCGCCGGGTGGATGTCCGTCATTCGTAGGGACAGCCACGGACCTACACCGAGCAAGGTGAGGAGCGCGCCACCGAAGATGAGCGGTGCCGGCGAGCGTCCGATCAGTTTCCAAGCAGACGTCAGCGCGCGAATCGGGTCATAGGCGTCGGCGAAATTCATCGGAAGCGCTCTTCTGGAAGGGGTTTCTTCTAAAAGCAGGTGGGGCGAGTTCGAACTCGCCCCACCTTCGCGTTTCAGCTCAGTATATTCGCGCTAACTCTTCGCGACGATCTTTTCGCCGAGGTCGCGCGCTTTGCGGGTGCGCAGATCCTTCAGGAGCGCCATGAATTGCGCGAACGGCATCACTTCCTGCTCGCGCGTGTCGCGCCTGCGCACTGCGACGGTCCCGTCCGCCGCTTCACGATCACCGGCCACCAAGGTGAACGGGATGTGCGCTTTCTGCGCTTCCTTGATCTTGTTGTTCATGTGACCGGCGTCGAGCATCGCATCGACACGGAAGAGCTCCTGCTGCAATTCCTTCTCGAGCTTGCGGCAGTAGTCCGCGTGCTCTTCGCGAATCGGCACCAACGCGACCTGCATCGGCGCGCACCACACCGGGAATTTCCCGCCGAAGTGCTCGATCAAGCCGCCGACGAATCGCTCCATGCTGCCGAGGATCGCGCGGTGCACCATGATCGGACGCTTTTGCTTGCCGTCATGATCGGTGAAGTTCAGATCGAAGCGTTGCGGCAGGTTGAAATCGCACTGAATCGTGCTGTTCTGCCACTCGCGTCCGAGTGCGTCTTTCACTTTGAAGTCGATCTTGGGCCCATAAAAAGCCCCGCCGCCTTCATCGGGTTCCAGCGGCAACTTG
The DNA here is from genome assembly GCA_034440255.1 of Planctomycetota bacterium. Classification (GTDB taxonomy): domain Bacteria; phylum Planctomycetota; class UBA1135; order UBA1135; genus JAEUIA01. The sequence goes on from JAWXBU010000046.1 coordinate 3,783, forward strand.
CTCATGCGCGCCGCCTCGACGAGCGCCTTGGTCGCGAGCTCCCACACGTCGTCCGCACCGATCGATTTCTCGGGGCGCGTCGCCAAGTAGGCCGTGTACTCGTAACCGAAGGTTTCGAGGATCGTCGTGACGAGATCGACCACGCCCGCGATTTCGCCGGCCAACTGTTCAGGCGTGCAGAAGATGTGCGCGTCGTCTTGCGTGAACCCGCGCACGCGCAGCATGCCGTGCAGCACGCCTGAACGTTCATAGCGGTAGACGGTTCCGAGCTCGGCCCAGCGCAACGGCAGTTCACGATAAGACCGGCCACGCGTCTTGTAGATCATGATGTGACCGGGGCAATTCATCGGCTTGATGCGATAAGGCTGCTCTTCGATCTCCATCGGCGCGTACATCATGTCCGCGTACTTCTCGAGGTGACCCGAGATCGAGAACAACGTCTCGCGCGAGATGTGCGGCGTGTACACCGGGCGATAACCGCGCCTGATGTGCTCTTCCCACCAGTAGTCTTCGATCGAGTGCCGCACCGTCGCGAGGTTCGGATGCCAGAACACGAATCCCCCGCCGACTTCGGCGTGCGTGCTGAAGAGATCGAGTTCGGCGCCGAGCTTGCGATGGTCGCGATTCTTGACGTCCTCGAGCCACGTCAAGTGCGCGTCGAGTGCTTCTTTCGTCCAGAACGCCGTGCCGTAGATGCGCTGCATCATCGGGCGCTTTTCGTCGCCGCGCCAATAAGCGCCTGCGACCGACAAGAGTTTGAACGCACACGGGTGCGTCAGCGTGTCGACGTGCGGACCTTCGCACAGATCCTCCCAATCGCCGTGCGAGTAGAACGTGATCTCCTCGCCTTCGGGGATCAGGTCGAGGGCCTCGATCTTGTAATGCTGACCTTTCGCAGCGAGACGGCGCTTGGCCTCGTCGCGCGTTACGGTCAACTTCGTCATCGGTTGAGCGCGTTTGGCGATGCGCTCCATTTCCTTCTCGATCTTGCGCAGGTCGCCTTCGTTGAGCGCTTCACTCAATTCGAAGTCGTAATAGAAACCGTGCTCGATCGACGGACCGAAACCGAACTGAACGTTCGGGTAAAGCTTCTGGACCGCGGAGGCCATCAAGTGGCTGACCGAGTGTCGCAACGTGGAAAGCGGGTAGGGCTCCGCGACCTGCGGAACAGCCTGAGACTGGGACATCACGAATCTCCGCCGAGAAACTGGCTCGCGGCCTCTACCTGAGACGACGAGTCCGCATCGCCTCGGGAACGAATGCGGGGCAAAGAATCTAAGCGTCGGCGCAGCTCTGCGCCAGCGTCACTTCTTCGTGGCGACCCGCGTCTTCCACGCCTTGCCGAATTCGCTGGCGTGGAACGATTGGTACTCGGGTGCGTGCTCGATCACGCGCCAATCGATTTCGAAGCGCGATTGCATGCCTTCGAGGACGCTGAGTGTCTCGGAGTAGCGTGATTCGCGCAGGTGAATCGACAGCATCGTCCACCACGGATCTTGCAACGTGTCGTCGCGCGCGATCGATCGTCTGCATGCCGCGATCGCCGCATCGCCCTCTCCCGCTTCGTCTTCGATGACGGCCGTCATCCAATCCAAGTACGCGTCGCCACCGACGGTTTCGTTGAGCGCGAGCACCGACCGACGTGCCTCGGCGAATTCCTTTTTCTCGAGGAAGTAGTCGAGCGCGAGGCGTTCGACGGCGATGTCGTTCTTCGAGTTCGTCCGCACGCGCGCCAACACGGCCTTGAAGGCGTCTCCCGACATGGCGCGCGCTGCATTCAAGCGCGCGAGGACGACGGCGTGATCGCCTTTGATGTCGTCCGGCAGAGCTTCGAGGATCTCGAGCGCCTTCTTGTTCTGTCCGTCGCGGAACGCCTCGTCGGCCGACTCGAGTTCCTTCTGCCAGTGCACGCGCGCCTTGTCGACGCCCTGCACCTTGTCCTCGAGCATGCGCGTCGCACCGGCGGAAAGTCCCAGGAAATACCGGCGCAAACGCACGGAAGCGAGATCACCCTCGCTCGCGTTCTCGATGTCGGTGGCGACCGCGCTGCCGTCGCTCTCGGGCTCGAGCACGAGCGAAACGTAGTCGGGAACGTCGCCCGGTTGATACGTCATGCGGAACACGACGCGCGTCGACGAGCCGCTGTCGACGATGCGCAGGAAACGGAACGTACCGCCGGAGGCGACCGTCTGCGCCAGTCCCGAGACGATGCCGCCCGAGCCGCGGAAGTACGTATCGGCGGTGTCGCGGAACGAAGCGCGCGTCTTGTCCGGCGCCGGGATGCCGTTCGTCGCCTTCGTGTAGAGCGCCATCCAATCGATCTCGCTCTCGGCGCTCTTCCAATCCCTCGTGCGAATCGCTTCCTCGAAGGCCATCGCGAAACGTTCGCATTCCTTCTTCGCGAGCGGAGCACTCGTCGTCGACACGCGCGACGGCGCCATCTCGCGCACGGATTTTTTCTGCGCCACGGCCGTTTGGGAAGAGAGCACGAGCACGACGAGCGTGGAGAGGATGGGGCGGAGCACGGTGAGGGGTCCTCGATACGAGTGATGTCGCGGTGTCCCTTGGGGGAGCACCCGCACGAAACGCTTGGATCGGATTCCACGAGCGCCCAAATGGAGTCGAGAACGTTTTTGGGCGTTGCCCGGGGCGCCACTTGCATCCGAGGCTCGCCTCCCGCTCATCGGCGTCGTCTTGCGCCCTCAGCGGATCGGAGTAAAACAAGGTCGCCACCCCGAAAGTCTGCAAAGCCTTCCACTCGCCGAATCGAGGTTCACATGAAGCGTCTCATCTTCACCAGCATTGCCCTGGTCGGAATGTTTTTCGCGAACGCACGCGCCCAGATCGTCCCCTTCAACGACTGCGGCACGCTCGTGCCGGGCGTGACCTGTCAGGTCCTGTTCCAAGACAGTGCAAACTTGAACTGGGTCTTGGACACCACGGGGGGCTTCCAACTCGGCGACGACGTGCGCGTGATCGGCGCGGCGGATCCGGGTTGTTTCACGATCTGTCAGCAAGGCGGATGCATCGCCGTGTCGTCGATCGCGTTGTGCGTGACGAGCGTCGGCACTTCGTACTGCTTCGGCGACGGCTCCGCAGCAGCGTGCCCGTGCGCGAATCTCTCAGCGGTCGGGAGCGACAGCGGCTGTCTCTCCTCGCTGAGTTTGGGCAGCACGCTCCGTGCGACCGGAAATCCCAGCGTTTCCGCCGACACGATCGTCCTGGACGGCGGGCAGATGCCGAACGGGCCGGCGCTCTACTTCCAGGGCAGCGCTCGCGTGAGCGCCGGTCTCGGCACGACATTCGGCGACGGCTTGTTGTGCGCTGGCGGTTCGACCGTGCGCCTGGGTGTGAAGTTCAACGTCGGCGGTGCATCGACGTGGCCGTCGGGCGGCGATCCGGCGCTCTCGGTCGCGGGACTCGTGTCACCCGGCGCTGTACGCGACTACCAGGCCTGGTACCGCGACGCAGCGACGTTCTGCACGAGCGCGACGTTCAATCTGACGAATGGGCACGAGCTGACTTGGGCGCCGTAGCGCCCGCGTTCACAGCGGACCAGCCCGCCACACTTTCGCTTCCATCTCGAGCGTGATCCCCGTCTGCGACGCGACCTCTGCTGTCACGATGCGGATCAGCTCGAGCACGTCGCGCGCCGTAGCGTGACCGCGATTGACGATGAAGTTGCCGTGCAAGGTCGACACGATCGCGTCGCCTTGGACGCGACCGCGCAGGCCGCACTCTTCGATCAACTTGCCGGCCGAGCGCCCGCCGCTCGCGAGCTTGTCGGGATTCTTGAAGACACATCCGGCCGACCACGCCGTCACCGGCTGCACGCGATTCTTCTCGAGCAGGAAATCGCGACCGCGTTCCTTCACGGTGCGCGGATCGTCGAGCTCGAACTTTAACAGGGCTGACACGACGATCTTCGAGCCGAGCCCGCCGTTGCGGTAACGCGGTGTGCATGCGGCACGATCGAGCTCTTGGAACTCGCCTTGTTCGTCGACGACCAGCACGCGCTCGACCACGCCCCACATCTCGCCCCAGCGACCGCCCGCGTTCATCGCGATCCCGCCGCCGACATTGCCGGGCACGCCGGCCAAACCTTCGACGCCGCTCCAACCGAGTTCGGCCGCAGCGTTGACGAGCTTCGGCATCGAGATGCCGCTCCACGCGACGAACTTCAGACCCTGTTCACGAGGAGCAGGCGCGATGCGCGGCGTCATCTCGAACGCCTCGCGCACCGTGCTCGGTCCGCTGATCTCTGGCCTGAATAGCCGCTTGATGCGATCGGTCGTGATCACGACGCCGGGCAGCACGCCGTCGTCCACGATCAAGTTCGCTCCCCCGCCGAGGATCCTCGGCGTGAAACCTTCTTCGCGCGCGGCCACGACCGCGCGACGCAGTTCTTCGGGCGTAGCCGGTTCGAGCAGCCATTCAGCTGCACCACCGACACGCATCGTCGTCTTAGCGGATAGATCCGCGTGCGGCAGGGCCGCGCAAGGCCAGCTCTTCAAGGAGGTCATTCTTGTACATGTCGATGTCGCCGGCACCGAGGACGAGCGCCGCGCCGCCGGCCGGCAAACGCTCGCAGAGTTTCGTGATGGCCGACGCGGGCGCGCCGCCAGCGACGGCTTCGACGCCGACGCGGTTCAAGAGTGCGACGAGTTCCGGCGCACCGGCGCTCGTCGAGTCGATGTGAGCTCGCGCTCCGTACACGTCCGCCACGACGACTCGATCAGCACCACGCAACGCTTCGACGAAGTCGGTGAGGAAGCGCGCGGTGCGACTGTGTTGATGCGGCTGGAAGAGAACGTGCACCGGTTTGCCCGGCAAAGTTCTGCGCGCAGCCTCGAGCGTCACGCGCACTTCGGTGGGATGGTGTGCGTAGTCGTGGATCACTTCGACGCCGCCGACGGTGCCCCATGGTTCGAAACGACGCAGCGCGCCTTTGTAGCGGTGCAGCGTGCGAGCCGCGGCAGCAGCGGCCGAATCGAGATCGATCCCGTCGTTCCGAGCCGTGAGCCCGATGACGAGTGCGAGGGCGAGCGCCGCGTTCTCGACGTTGAACGATCCCGGCACGCTCAACGTGACCGGCGGTGTCGCGAAGCCCGGACCGCGCAAGCGAAAGCGGAAGAAACCGTGGCTTTCTCCGAGCAAATCGACGTGAAGCTCGCGACCGAGACGCCACACGTTGCACGGTGCAGCAGCGATGACGCGATCGGGCACGTCGCGACCGACGACGAGCAAACCGTCGGGATGTACGCGGTCGACGAAGCGCGCGAAAGCTTCCTCGATGGCTTCGATCGTGCCGTAGTAGTCCAGGTGATCGGGCTCGATGTTCGTGACGATCGCACCCTCGGGAGCGATCTGCAGGAACGAGCGGTCGTACTCGCACGCTTCGCACGCGAGCCAACCCTCGCTCTCCATCGCGACGGCGTTCGAACCGACGACGCGACACGTTCCGCCGATCAACGCGCCCGGAGCGCTGTTGCGATTCCCACCTGCCTCCGCGACACCTTTCAGTGCGTGGTACGTCATCCACGACGTCGTCGTCTTGCCGTGCGTGCCGGCGACAGCGAGCGTGCGCCGCTCGGGCCCGATGCGACCGAGTACTTCAGCGTACTTCCAGACTGGGACTCCACGGCGCACTGCTTCGACGAGTTGCGGATCGTCGTTGCCGACTGCAGCCGAGCGCGCGACGAGCTCGACATCGGCGGGCAGCAGACTCGCGGTGCTGGCGCCGACTTCGACGGAAACTCCGACGGAGCGCAACTTGTCGACGAAGGTGGACTCGGAGCGATCGTGACCGCTCACGCGATGCCCGTGTGCGGCGAGGATAACGCCGGCGCCCGACAGACCCGCGCCGCCTGCGCCGAGCAGGTGCACGTTCTTCGGAATGCCGGCGACGAGCGTTCGTGCGCGACGCGTGTTGTTCGTAGTGATCGATTGCGAGGGCATGGGTTTTTCGTGTCGGCAGTCGTGGAGCGTGCGCCGATCAGCGGGACTCTCGAGTATCTCGAATCGAATGCGTTATCTCGCGCCACATGCGCGATGCCGCGTCGGTCGGAACAGCGTCGGCGAGCGCTCTCTGCATTCGAGCGCGATCTTCCACTCCGCCTTCTAGCGCGAGCGCGAGGATCTCGTCTCTGGCTCGAGCATTCAACTGCGAATCGGGCACGATTCGAGCGCCGATCCCGAGCTGCTCTGCGTTCTTCGTCTGATGCATGTCGGCGTGGCCCGGGTACGGCGCGACGAAACACGGCACGCGCATCGCGCCGATCTCGGCCAGCGTCGACGCGCCGCCGCGCGCGAGCACCACGGTCGCTCCCGAAAGTGCTTGGAAGACGTCGTCGACGTACTCGACCGCGCAGTAGCCGGTGCGCGCACTCGCTGCTTCGGACAGTTTTTTCGGCCCCGTTTGATGCAAAACCGAGAGTCCGGCTGCATTGAACGCGGTCACGTGGTCGTGGACGAACCTGTTCAACGCCGTCGAGCCCTGACTCCCGCCGAGCACGACGAACAGCGGCCGCGCCGGATCGAAACCGAGCGCCGTGCGTGCCGCGCGACCTTGCACTTCGCGCTGCGTTTCGGGAAGCACGGCGTGGCGCGCATAGCTCGTCGCGAGCGGTGGACCGACGAAGCGATGCACGGAATTCCCGTTCCGAGTCGTGTCCACGTCGCGCGAAACGGGAACGCCCGGCGGCAGTGTCGCCGGCCAAGCGTGAACGACGCGAGTCGCGAAGCGCGACAACCACTTCGTCGCGGCACCCGCGTGCGCATTCACTTCGAGCAGCACGATCGGGATCCTCAAACTGCGCGCTGCGAGTACCGCGGGCAGCGACGTGAAACCGCCCAGCCCGACGAGCACATCGGATCGATGTGCGAGCAATTTCTTGCGTGCCGTCATGACCGCCGATGGAGTGCGCACCACGAGACGCGAGCGCGAAGGTGCTCCGCCGCCGACGGGTTCGAGCGCCAGCGCGACGCGCTCGAAAGGCGTCCGCGTGAGCAGTTCACGTGCGGCACCGAGCACGCGCTCTTCGACAGCGCGACCGCTCGTGAACCACACGACGTCGACAGGCCGCTCGCCCTCGCCGATGGCGGACAAGAGATGCAATCCAGGCACGATGTGACCGCCCGTCCCCCCACCCGCGAGGGCGAGACGGACGGGCCGATTCACGGTCCGCGCAGCGCTGCTGTCAGCGCCGCTCTGGCGAACGCCGAGTTCGGGCATCATCGTGCGCAACATCGAACGACTCCGGGAGTTTCCGTACATGCGTTGCGGCGACACGCGCATCGCCAGCCGAACGGCCAGCGGCGTGCACAAGCGAATCGTAAGGACCCGCGATGTCCTCGTTGAGCACCTGCGTCGAGGTCGGCGCGTGGAACACGCCGATCGCGACGCAAGCGCCGCACAGGATGAGACGCAGACGTCCGTTCACTTGACGCGCGGCTTGTTGTCGGCGGACGCGAGAACGGTGCCGCTCGACGCAGGCTTCGACGACGTCGGAGTCGCACGATCGGACTTCGGCGACGGCAGTTTGATCGAGGCTCCCACCATGAGCCTCGTCGGGTCGAGGCCCGGATTCAGCGACTGGATTTCCTTCCAGCGGCCTTCGTCACCGAGTTGTGCGCGCGCGATCGAGCGCAACAGGTCGCCCTTCTTGATCGTGTAAGAGCGCGAGTTCGATTTCGCGACTTCGGTCTTCGCGGCCGCCTTCTTCGGCGTCGACTTCACGACGTCCGCCTTCGGGGCGACTTGAGGCGCTGCGCCGGCCGGCAGTTGGATCGCCGCACCGAGCTTCAAACGCTTCGGATCGAGACCCGGATTCGCGGCTTGGATCTCGACCCAACGCGATTCCTGCCCGAGTTGGCGCTTCGCGATCAAAGCGAGGCTGTCGCCACGCTGGATCGTGTACGTCGTCGCGCTGGCGACTTGCGGAACGATCGGCTGCACGATCGACGGCTGCGTCGTCGTGACGAGTCCGTTGGTGCCCGTTTGCGGCGCGAACGAATTCGCGGGGGCACCGCCGATCGTGCCGGTGCCGGCGCTGGGCATGTCGGCGACGCTCGGCGTGTTGCCGTCGACGAGCGGCGCGCCGGCGATCGGCGTGGGCGTCGTCAGCGGTTCCGTGATCGGCAGACTCGGGTTGGCGATACCATCGACGACGAGCGGATTCACCGGAGTCGACGCGACCTCGACCGTTTCCTTCTTCAGGTCGTTTTTGCCCGTCAAACGCGACCAAAAGCCGGGCGACTTACTGTCACCCCAGAAGGAGACCGCGACGATCGTGACGAGCAAGAAGACGAGAGCGATGACGCCGTAGCGCTCGATCTGCTGCATCTTCGGGGAACCTTGGGAGGACTTGGAGACCGGCTTTTCGTTCATGGTTTGAGTGTGAGGTGCGGGATTTCGTTTTGGAGGAAGACTGTCAGGATTCGATTTTGGTTTGCGAGTCGGCGAGAGCGCCGGCTCGTGAGCGAGAGTGAGAGAGAGACGCGCTCGACTTCGCGAGAGCAGAGTCGGGAGCGGCGGAGGGAGCGCCTGTGTTGCTGGAGCCGGTGAATTCGCCGGCTCGGAACGCGGCGCCCAATGCGACGCCGACCGCGAGTGACGAGACGACGAGCGACGTCCCACCGTGACTCAAGAACGGCAGCGGCATGCCCTTCGGCGGCGCGAGACCGGTGACGACTTGCATGTGCACCATCGCTTGCAGACCTACGGAGAGCAGTAGGCCGAACGCGCATAACGCGTCGTAGCGATCGCGGATCGACAGGACGTAGCGCAATGCGAACCACAGGAACGCGATGAACAGTCCGAGCACGAGCCACATGCCGACGAGGCCAAGCTCTTCGCCCGTCAGCGCGAACACGTAGTCGCTTTCGAGATACGGCACACGCGCGTTGCGGAACAGACCGTGACCGAGTCCGACGCCGGTGAGGTCGCCGCTCGCGATGGCTTCCGAAGAACGCAGCACTTGGTCGTTCGTCGCACTGCCGAGCCACATCTCGATGCGCTGGCGGATGTAACCGACGAACGTGATCACGACGAGGAACGCGATGCCGCCCGCGGCGAACAACGGTCCGTACACGTGGATCGGGCGCGCGCCTCCGACCCACATCGTGGCCAGGAAGCAGAGCAGGAAGAGCAGCGCTCCGCCAAGGTCTGTTTCGCACAAAATCAGCACGAAACAGAGCAATCCGACCTTGAGCATCGGCACGACGCCGCGCTTCAAGTCCTCGACGGTCTTGCCCAATTTCAGGCAGCGATCGGCGACCCACAGGATCACCACGATGCGCGCCAACTCGGAAGGTTGGAACGAGAAACCGATGAACGGGAACGCGATCCAACGACGCGCGCCGTTCTTCGACGCTGCAAAACCGGGCACGTAGACGAGCACGAGCATCACGATCGCGGCGACCGTCAACGCGGGCACGTAACGCCGCAAGCGCGTCGGTCCGATGCGGATGCCCGCGATGAGCGCGACGACGGCGGCGACGCGGAAGCCGAGCTGACTCCACAAGCCGGCCCAGAACACGTCGGGCGGTTGCGTGGTCGCGGCATGGTTCGCTTGCAGGACGAGACCGATGCCCATCAATGCGAGCACGCACCAGAAAAGCGACATCGCCGGTCCGCGCGGATCGACCGTCTCGACCCGCTGCGTCAGCGAATCGAGTCGTTCGAGCAGCGACAACTGCCGCTCTCTAGGGATGACGACTCCATCAGGGAGCGCCGGACGTCGCTTGAAGCGTGACATCTAGCGCACCTTCAAGAGCGACAAGGACGCCATCGCGCAGACGGCGGCGATGATCCACGCGCGAACGACGATCTGCATCTCGTGCCAAGGCTTTTCACCCGGCCTGAAGATGCCGCCCTTCACCTGCAGCCCGTGGTGAACGGGTGCCATGGTGAAGATGCGTTTGCCGCCCGAGCGCTTGTACCACTGCGTCTGGATGAAGCTCGACGCGAGCTCGGCGAAGAACACGAAACCGATGAGCGGCAGAACCAGCTCTTGCTTGGCGACGAGCGCCATCCACGCGAGCAGTCCACCGAGCGGCAGCGAGCCCGAATCGCCCATGAAAACGCGCGCCGGATACGCGTTGTACCAGAGGAATCCCATGCACGCGCCGCACAGGGCGCCGCCGACGACCGCCATCTCCGACGCAGCCGCGATGTGCGGGAGCCCGAGGTATCCGGTCCAGTCCGCGCGACCGGTGACGTAGCAGAAGATCGAGAGCGTCAGCCCCGAGATGATCATGCATCCGGCTGCGAGCCCGTCGAGTCCGTCGGTGATGTTGCACGCATTCGACGTGCCGACGACGACGAACCACTGGAACACGACGAACAGAGCGATGCCGAGGAGACCGAGTGCCGCGAACGAAATGCGCGCGTCCTTGAAGAACGGCGGGAAGAGATCGAGCAGCGTCGCGCGCCCCGAACTCGACGCGTAGTACGCGAAGCATCCGACGGCGAAGAGCGTCGCGATCGTGAGGCCGATCATCTTCGATCTCGGCTTCAAGCCCTTGCTCTTCAGCACGGTGAGCTTCTTGAAATCGTCGACGAAGCCGACGGCCGCGAGTCCCGCAGTCAAGATCACCGCGAGCACGACATGGATGTTGTCCAGTCGTCCCCACAAGATCACGGATCCGAGGAGCGACGCGACGAGGAAGCTCCCGCCCATCGTCGGAGTGCTCTTTTTTTCGCTCTTTTGCGTCAATTCGTCGAGCGCCGCCGAATCCCCTTTGACACCTTCGCTGACCTTGTGCGCACGCAACCACGCGATGACGGGCTTGCCCAGCACCAACGCGAATGCGAACGCGGTCAACGCCGCCATCGCTGCTCGGAACGAGATGTATCCGAACAGCTGGACGTGCAGGATGTCGTCGAAGATCCCGGGAAACATCAGGCCGCGTGCTCCTTTTCGTTCTCGCGATCGACGAGGTGCTTCACCAAACGATCGAGGCCCGTGAGACGGCTGCCCTTGACGAGCACGACGTCGCCGGATTCGACGAGCGGCGGCACGCGTCGGATCGCTTCGTCGGTATCCTCGAGATGAATGACGCGCTCGGCCGGCAGTCCGCCCTCGAGCGCACCCGCTGCTGCGGCGCGCGTCAGACTGCCGACGAGCACGAGCATGTCGAGGCCGCTTTTCGCAGCCTCCATGCCGATCTGGTAGTGGAGCTCACCCGCGTCCGCGCCCAACTCGAGCATGTCACCGAGCACGAGCACGCGCCGGCGATGTCCGTGCAGCCCGGTCAAGACACGCACGCTGGCGCGCGCCGATTCCGGATTCGCGTTGTAGCTGTCGTCGATGAGCGTGAACCGCCCACACTGGATGCGATCGAGACGTCCGCGACCGGCGCGCAGCCGCGAAACACTGGGCAAAACGTCTTTGAGCGAGAGGCCGAGGCCGCGGCAGGCCGCGAGTGCTGCCAGCAGATTCTGCACGTTGTGCAAACCGAGCAGCGGCGAAGTGATCTCTTCGCCATCGAGCTTGAACGTGGTTCCGCCCGAATGGAACCAGACGTCGGTCGCGTTCAGGTCGCCGTCGCCGTCGATGCTGAACGAGATGACTTCCGAACGCGTTTCCTTGCGGATCCACTTCGTCCACGAGCTGTCCGCGTTCATCACGCAGAAGCCGTGCTCGGGAATCGACGCGGCTAGTGCGCTCTTCTCTTTCGCGACACCTTCGACCGAACCGAGCCCTTCGAGGTGCGAAGCGCCGATCGTCGTGATGATGCCGGCGTCGGGCTGCGCGATCTTGCACAGGCTCGCGATCTCGCCCGGGTGATTCGTGCCGATCTCGACGACGAGCGCTTCGGTGTCCGCGTCGGCGAGGAACAAGGTATGCGGCACACCGATCTCGTTGTTGAACGAATTCGGGCTGCCGACCGTGCGCCAGCGCGCCGACAACAGTTCGACGAGAACGTTCTTCGTCGTCGTCTTGCCGCACGAGCCGGTGATGCCGACGACACGCGCTCCGAGTCGACGGCGGTACCAAGTCGCGAGCGCCGCGAGTGCTTCGCGCGTCGAGCGAGCGACGAGGATCGGCGTGTCGCGCGGCAGGTCACGCGCCAATGCCGGTACGCCGTCGGCCGACTCGAGAACGACGCCCGACGCACCGCGCTCGATGGCGACACGAGCGAACGCATTGCCGTCGAAGCTCGGACCCGAGAGCGCGAAGAACAATTCGCCGGAAGCGAGCGTGCGTGTGTCCGTGCTGACTCCGTGCACGAGCCTAGACGCGTTGCCGCGCACCAAAAGGGCGCCCGTCGCGTCGATCACGTCCTGGATTCGAAATGCGTTCATCGCAATGCCTCACCGGCGACCACCCGGTCGTCGAATTCGAGTACTTGAGTCCCGATCGTCTGAGTCGTTTCGTGCCCTTTGCCTGCGATCAGCACCACGTCACCCACGCGCGCGTGAGAGACAGCTGCATGGATCGCGCGGCGTCGATCGCTCTCGACGATGAAGGTCGAGCGCTCGGCTCCGTCCGTCTTCATCCCCATCACGATCTCGGCGATGATCCGCTCGGGATCCTCGCTGCGCGGATTGTCGCTCGTGACGATCGCGAGGTCGGCGAGCTCCGAGACGACGCGTCCCATCGGAGCGCGTTTCCCCTTGTCGCGATCGCCGCCGCAGCCGAAGACCACGATCAACCGTCCGGTGTTCGATGTACGCATTGCGAGCGACTGCTTCAACACTCGACACACGTTCGAGAGCGCGTCTTCGCTGTGCGCGTAGTCGACGAGCACTGCGAATCCGCGGCCGTTCGACGACACGGGTTCGAGCCGACCCGGAGCGGCAGAGGCGGTGGCGAGCCCATCCATGACGATGGACGGACTCGCCCCCGACACGAGCACCGAGGCTGCAGCTGCCAATGCGTTCGCGACGTTGTATCGACCTGCTAGAGGCACACGAATTTTCGTTCTCGAGATCCCCATCCCATTGAGAACGAAGTCGGTACCTCCGAGGTCGGTACGGATGTCGGAAGCGCACAGGTCGCCGTTGCTTTGGGTGCTGTACGTGAGGACGCGCGCACCGGCGCGTCGGGCTGCTCGACCGAGGCGTTCACTCGCCGGGTCGTCAGCATTGAGAACGGCCGTGCTTTTCGCAGAAAGTCCGCTGAAAAGCCGCTCTTTCGCGGCCGTGTAGGATTCGAAATCCTTGTGGTAGTCGAGGTGATCGCGCGTGAGGTTCGTGAAGATCGCGACGTCGAACGCGATGCCCGCCGTGCGCTCCTGATCGAGCGCGTGCGAAGAGACTTCCATGGAGAGCGCGTCGCCGCCCATGTCGCGATGAGCCGCGAGCAGACGTTGGATCTCGGGTGCATCGGGCGTCGTGTGCGATGCGACGCGCGCCAGACCGTCGGCGAGGCGGTGCCCGGCCGTGCCGAGCACAGCGGGTTTGCGTCCGGCCTTCACGAGCAGTTGGTACAGCAAGTGCGCCGTCGTCGTCTTGCCGTTCGTGCCCGTGATGCCGCAGGTGAACATGCGCTTCGATGGCTCGCCTGCGACGAGTGCGGCGGCGAGCCCGGCTGCGAGACGTGCATGCTCGTGCACCCACACCGGCACGCCGACTTCGAACGCGCGACGCGCGAGAACCGCGGACGCGCCGCGCTTCACGGCCTCGCGTGCGTAGCGTTCCGACTCCTCGATTCCGCCGCTCACGGCGGCAAAGAGATCACCGACGCTCACCCGACGGCTGTCCAAGTGAACGCCGGTGATCCTCGGTCCGGCACCCCCCACAGGTGCCAAGGACCCCCCCAACCGTTCCGCCAACACCGCGAGCTCAACGGGTGCCATGCGACACCTCCGCCCACGGTTGATCCGTTGCTTCCTCGTCGACTTCGGAAACGGCGTGGAAGCCGCTCGCGTCGGGCTGCACCACTTCTTCCAGCAAGCTCGTGTAGCCGAGCGCTTCGCGCAGGACGCCGATCGCGACCGGCCCTGCGACGTCGGACCCGAAGTGGAATTTGCCGCGCGGTTCGTCGATGACGACCAACACCATCACTTCGCGCCCGCCATCCTTGCGCCGGCCGAAGATGCACATCGAGGACGTGTAGCAACTGCCCTTGTGCGCCTTCTGTCCGACGAGCGAGGCACGGCACGCACGATTGCCGTGGCAGTCGTGCTGCTTGTTGTGCGCCAACTCGACGTGCAGGCACAGCTCGGTACCGACGCGTTCGGCCGTACCCGTCTTCGTGCCCATGTCGAGGTCGTCGCTGTAGACCTTCCGGCCCGTTCCGATCCGTGCGCCGAGGCGCATCATGTCGCGCACTTCTGCGCACGTTTCTTTCGACAGCGAGTCACGCGCTTGTAGCGCGTGATCCTCGACGAGCGGGATCGGCTTCTTCACGCCGTACTGCTCGATCGATCGCACGAGGCGCAAGGGCCGGTAGTGACCGCCGCGCACGATCGTCGCGAGCGCCGTCGCGTGCTGCCACAGCGTGGTCTGCATCTCGTGGCCGAAACAGATCGATGCTTGTGTGAACTTGCGCGACCACGGCAAACGCAAGAGCGTGCCCATGCGTTCGCTGCCGAGTCCGATCTTCGGCGCTTGCGCGTAGCCCAGCGCGATCAAGTGTCCGCGCAATGCAGCGTCGCTCATGCGCGTGCCGATCTGCACCATCACCGCGTTGATCGAGTACGCGAGGCCCTCGGCAGCGGAGACCCAGTTCTTGTCCTTCGCACCTTCGGCTTCGTGGATGCGCCGACCCTCGAACACGAACGTGTCGTGGTGCGCGTCGATCGACTCCTCGGGCGTGACGACGTTTTCTTCGAGCGCCGCCGCCATCACGACGGCCTTCATCGTCGAGCCGGGTGTGAACGTGTGCAGCGTCGGCAAGAAACCGCCCATGCCGTACGCGTCGATCGAGTCGACGGCGAGCACGTCACCGGTCGCGACGTCGATCACGATCGCCATCGCAAGCGCCGGATCGTTCACTTCCATGGCGCGCTCGAGCAGCACGCGCATCGAGCGCTGCAGGCCGAGTTCGAGCGTCGTTCCGATGCGCGGAGGTTGATCGCCCTCGATCAACTCTTGGAAGTAGTGGTGCATCGGCTGGCGCGGCACCTGATTCTGGAAGTACGTGTACTCCTCGCCGCGCAACTTCAACCAGTCGCGCCACTCGGGCGTTTCGAGCAAGCTCTTCGAGAGCAGCTCGAGGCCGCTCATCGGACTCGGTTGGAAGATCTGGGCGCGCGAGCGCGCGTTGAACGCCTCGATTTGCGGCTGATTCCACAGCGAATCGTCCGCGGGCAAACGCAAGGCTTCGATTGCGAGCTTGCGCGCGTCGTCAGGCTCGAGCGTGCCCCAACGACCGAGCACGCTCAGCGTCGGCTGCATGTTGCCGGGCAGACCCTTCATCGGATACGCGCGCTTCTGATTGCGGCGGATCTCCATCTGATGGCCTTGCACACGTTCCTTCTTGAGCAGTGCGTGGATCGCGGCCGCGCGCTCGACGGGCACTTCCTTCACGACACTCTTGAACTGCGTAGGCATCAACGTTTTCCACACGCGCGAGCGGATCACAGCGCGTTCGTCGTCGGTGTCGACGTCACGCCCCTTCTCACCGAGGAGGCACAGACCGAGTTCGTCGCACAGGCGCCGCGTCCAATCCAGCGGCTTCTTCACGCCGTGGCGCAGACGTTCTTTCTCCGACAGGACGACGCGCGGACTCCACGCGAGCGTGTAGCGACCGGGCCCGGCGCGCACGAGTCGGAAGCCTTCGATCGGCGCTCGCACTTCGGCGTCGTCGGACAGCGTGCCCGCCATGAGCCAGGCCACGACGCGATCCTTCTGCGCTTCGTCGAGCACGAGCGGCGTCGATTTGTCGAGGCTCGCCGTGATGACTCCGTCCTTCGCGTCCGGCAGCAATTCCTCGAGCAATTTTGCTTCGATTCCAGGTCGGCCGAGCGTCTCCGCGAGACGCGCGACCATCAGATCGGGCGTGTGTGCCTGCCACAACGCGTTGGGCGACGACACGAGTTCCAAGTAGTCGACCGAACGCGCCATCGGCGTACCCGCAGCGTCGACGAGTTCGAATCCGACCGGCAGGATCGGCAGGCGCATCAAGTTCTGCGGTTGATCGCCGTCGACGTAGAGCGCGAGGATCGCGGCGCGCACGGCGACGAGGGCCAGCACGAAACCGATCATGACGAAGGCGCTCGCGGGACGCAGACCCGATGCGGATCGAAACGGCGCCGGAACGGAATCGACGGTCGCGTCCGACGGCGGCGCGTCCATTCGATCAGCGGGGGGGGCTGATTGTCGGCTCACCGCGCGACCTTCTTCTTTGGATCGAAGTCGTCCGGGTCGAGCGGTCCGTGGTCGAGGCTCAACAGGCGCGCAGTCGATGCGCCGTTGACGGCCTCGATGAGCGTGGTCTCCTCGCGCATGTCGGCGAGCCGCATGCCCAGATCGCGGTTGTGCGACTGCACGATCGCAGTGACCAGGCCGACGACGAGCGTCAGTCCGGCGAGCAACGCGCACAACGACAAGCGGTTCACTCGATCTCCTCCGAGTCGATCTCGACGCGCGGGCCTGCGGTGATTTCGGTGCGACGCCGTTCGGCGACGCGCAACTTGGCCGAGCGCGCACGCGGATTGGCGCGAGCTTCGGCGTGCTCGGCCTCGAGCGGCCGCTTGGTCAGGATCGAGAACCGTCCGTCGCGCGCAGCGGACTGCAGGAAGCGCTTCACTTCTCCGTCTTCTCCCGAGTGGAACGAGATGACGGCCAGGCGTCCTCCGTCGGCCAGCGCGTGGTCGGCGGTGTGCAGTGCGGCGAGCAATTCCTCGCCCTCTTCGTTGACCGCGCGGCGCAGTGCTTGGAACACACGCGTCGCCGGATGCAGACGCCCTCCGCTCCCACCGCCGAGCGCGCGAATGACGAGATCCGCGAGCGGCGCCGTGCGCTGGAAGGGCGCGCGCACACGCGCTTCGACGACGGCGCGAGCGATGCGACGTGCGCGCGTCTCGCCACCTTCGTGGAAGAACAAGTCGGACAGATCGCTCTCGTCCCACGTGTTGACGATTTCGGCCGCGGTTCGATCGCGCGTCGGATCCATGCGCATGTCGAGCGGACCGTCGTGTTGGAAACTGAAACCGCGCTCGCGTCGATCGAGCTGCAGCGAAGAGACGCCGATGTCGAACAGCATCCCGACCGGCATGCCGATCGAATGTTCGCGCAAGAGCAGTGCGAGATCGCTGAAACGTCCGCGCGCGATGCGCACACGATCGCCGAAGCGCTCTAGACGAGTGCGCGCTTCGACGAGCGCGTCCGGATCGTGATCGACGCCGAAGACGTTCGCCCACGGATGCGCTTCGAGCAGGAGTTCGGCGTGTCCGCCGAGTCCGAGCGTTCCGTCGACGATCCAACCCGCACCGGGACGCGCAGACAGATCTCCGAATGCCGCGACGACTTGCGTCGGCAACACCGGGATGTGCAACGGCCCGACACCTTCTCCGGCGGCCTCGACATCCATGTCTTCGATCTCCGTCCCGAACATCTCCCCCACCCGATTTCCTGCAGCGAAAAACTCAATTGCCGCGGTCGACTCCGCGACTGCCCAACACCTGGTCGACTGAATCGAGAATGGGTTCGTGTTGCGCGTGGTAGCTCTCCCACGTCGCTTGCGCCCAAATCTCGGCGTGATCGGCGACCCCGACGATCACGACGTCCTTGTCCGTCCCTAGGTGCGCCCGCAGTTTCTCGGGCACCAAGACGCGACCTTGCGCGTCGAGTTCGACGCGCGCTGTGTTGGCGAAGAACACGCGCTGCGCCGCGCGTTGGTTCTCGCCGTTGAAAGCGGCGATCGAAAGACCGGCGAGAGCGCGCTCGAAGCCTTTCTCGGTGAACAGGTACAGGCAGCGGTCCTGCCCGCGGGTGAGAAAACACGCCAGCGTCCCCGACGAGTCGGGAGCCAGTTCGCGCCCCAGTTGCTCCTGGAAGCGCTTCGGGATGGTCACGCGGAACTTCCCGTCGAGGGCATGCGAGGACTCACCGTAAAACACGGTTCTCCCCCTCCCCGATGAGCCTGCAGCTCACCCACTTTTTCCCACCGAGCACCACAAGCGCATTCTGCTCGCCCACAACCAGCCCCACAAGCCTCGAAGCGGCACTTGCGCGCCGAATGGCACTGGATCGACGGCGGCTCCTGGCTCGAAGCGGGCTAGGCCGTGCCGCCGGCTGTGTCTATATCCGGGGCCTACAGGACTGCATCACCCCTAGATGTAGTGTCCGCCCGTGGGTGTGCCGTGGAATGTGAGAGAGCGCAGCGGCGCCTGCGGAGCGCGCCAAGTGACCAAAAAGTTTTTTTGATTTCTCAGTGGAAATCTTGATTGAAGGACGGCGTGGCGCCCATCGGGACATTCAAGGCGCACCTCAGAGGGCGATCGCTCGCGCCTCGCCCGCTCGCTCTGCGACTGTGCGCTGATGACGATCGGGGCTCCAATCCGCGTGTTTTCCCCCTAGTTTTGAGCTTCAGCGCTCGAGCGCGCCCGCCCCCGCGAGCGTTTCACTGGCACTCGCGAGCCCGACATCGGCGTCTGGCTCCTCGCGCGTCTCGCTCGGGCTTTCGTCCGTGCTGCTGGGCTCGGCACCTTCGAGCAAGCCCAGTAGATCGCTCTTCAATGCGTCCAAGCGCTCCGGGCTGAAGTCGAAGACGTAGACCTTCAATACCTCTTTGCGCCGCGGTCGGTGGAGGATCATCGCTTCGCCGTCGGTCTCGCCGCGCACGACGCGGTCCAGCTTCAAGCGTCGCTTGCGCATCAAAAGCAGGCACAAAACGTAGCGCAATTCGCGGATGCGCGGCTCGGGGCGGCCTTCGAGCCGCAGGAACAGGGCTTCGAGCGTGGCCAGGTCGAGTTGCAGAGCGCGCTTGCCGACGCGATGGCGCGTGAACCAGAAAAACAGATCGCCGACGTTGTCACGCCGCGTGAAACAGGTGGTGCAGTGATCTTCGCGGCGCAGGTCCTCGCCTTCGAAGACCAGAGCGGAGACGTGTTTCTCGCCGTCTTGGAAGGCGCTTGTGCAAGCAGCGCACTGAGCTTGGCGACGCGTGTATTTCCACTCGGACATCAGGTGCTTTTCGCGCGGAGCGCGCGCGTTTCAGCCCCTCTGTATGCCTGTGCGAAGCGGGCCGGTCAACGGCGCAGTTGTGAACGTCGGGGGAGAAGCTTGCTGCGGTCGCGCAAGCTGGAGTCCGGGATAGCTGTTCGACGCGCTCTAGCACGACGCGCAACTCGTCGCCGATCTGGCCTACCCGGGGCGAAAGCGCCGTTCGAAAACGGACGTGACGCCGAATGCAGCGCTTCTCGTTTGCGCGCGAAAACCGGCGAAAATAGCGAAGATTGCTGAGAAAAACGTCCACACCGCGATCCGAAAGTCATCTATCCTTCGAAGTGTTGTCGGAGTTCCGCGCGGCATGGTGTCGCGGGAACTCCCAGTCGAAGCGAGGCTCGCCCATGGTGCAATTGCGTCCGTTCCTGATGTCTCTCGTTGGTGTCGCAGCGCTGTCCGCGCTCGCGCCGGCACAGACGCTCCCTTTCCTCGCGCGCATCAATGCCGCTCAGGAAGTGCCGACCAACTTGTCGCCCGCGACCGGTCTCGGCTTCGTCGCGATCGACACGGGGGCCCTCACGCTCACGTACCGCGAGGTCTACCAGAACTTGAGTGGGGTCGAGCAAGCCGCGCACATCCACGGACTGTCGGGTCCGGGCGTGAACTCGGGCGTGCTGCACGTCCAAGCTCTCGGCACGCTCAAGTGCGGCGTCTTCGCGATGACGCCGGCGCAACAAGGCGGTGCGCTCGCGGGCAACATGTACTTCAACATCCACTCGACGTTGTTCCCCGGTGGCGAAGTGCGCGGTCAGATCAATCTCGCCCCCGATCAGGCGACGTACTGCTACGGCGACGGCTCAGGTACGGCCTGCCCGTGCGCCAACTTCAGTGCGCCCGGTGACAACGAAGGCTGCTTGCACGCCCCGGGCATGGGCGGGCGTCTCGTCGGTTACGCGGGCCCTGCGCCGTCGCCGAGCATTGCGAACGACAACCTCGTGCTCCACGCGCTGCGCCTGCCGGCCAGCACGTTCGTGCTCTTCTTCCAAGGCACCCTTCCGATGGCAGGCGGCGCCGGCATTCAGTTCGGCAACGGCCTCTTGTGCGTGAGCGGCGCTCTCGTGCGCATGAACGTGAAGGCGACGTGCAACGGTCAAGCCGGTCTTCCGGAACCGGGAGATGCTCCGATCAGCGTGATCGGCGGGGTCACGCCGGGAGCCTACTTCTATCAAGGTTGGTTCCGTACGAACCCGGGGTTCTGCACGACGAACCAGCAGTTCTTCAACTTGACGAACGGTGTGGGCGTGAATTGGGTTCCGTGACATGGAAGGACCCGTGCACTCCCGTTGACGGGTTTTTCCGCTGCTCATTGAGTCGAGGCCACGTTCGGAGTTGTTCCGAGCTTGGCCTCGACTGCATTCTGACGGGTTTTTCCGCTGCTACTCGGGTCGAGGCCTTGTTCGGAGTTGTTCCTGACAAGGCCTCGACTCAACTAGCATCGGAAATCCCCGTGAACGGGAGTTGACAGGTCCATCCAGGTCCAGGCCCTCGACAATCCGTCCCCGATTCCATGGCCGAGTGTCCGTCTCGATCGCCCGCCGATAGCTCTCCGTGTGACGCAGTCCCCTGTCGCCGTATCGAGCGCGCCCATCCGCTGGCCTGTGTCCCATCACGCGCAGTTTCAGCCCGCCGCTCCCCCTCACCAGCGCATTCGTGCGACAATCCACGCGCCGCGCGCTCCGTACGTACCTCTCACACATCTCACACACGAAGTCCCCGCGCGCTCCCCTCCCGACCTCCATCGGAACGAGTCTGCCATGCACCTGCACTCCATCTGTCGCACTCTCTCCACCCTGCTCCTCCTCTCGTCGAGTGCACTCGCGCAGACCACTTTTCCTGAGATCGAACCGAACGGTCAAAAAACCCAGGCCAGCGTCGTCACCGGCATGCTCGCCGGCGACTCGCTCACCGGCACGACGACCGGCGCAGTGACTGCGCTCAACGACAGTGCACTCAACACCGTCGACGTCTTTCGCGTGAAGACGGGTCTGCTCGCGCTCGGAATCTACAAGCACACGTTGACGCTGACGACGGCGGGCCCGACCGGTCACACGGCGACGATCCGCGGCTTCAGCCAAGCGAACGGCGTGATCGGCACGACCGACGTCGTCTTCCAACAGGGCAGCCTCTCGCAGAACTCGTGGTACGGATTCGGCAAGGAGGAGCAGCTCCACTACCAGGTCCAAGGCACCGCTTCGACGACGGGCACGTACAACGCGCGGTTGACGACGAGCGCTGTGACGCCGATCAACGTCGTCGGCACGTTCTACGCGGGTCTCATCACGATCACGACCGCGGGGCAGGGGCACTCGAGCGACACGGAGCTCTATGTCTACGACGCGAATTTGAATCCGGTTCCGCTCGGGCACAACGACGGCCTCGCAGGGAATTCGACGGTTTCCACGGTCAGCGTTCCGCTCGCGGCCGGGACCTACTACCTCGCGAACAGCTTGTTCAACACGTCGAACAACCAGTCCGACCTGGCCCCGACGGAGGGCTACGACGACAGTCCGGTGCTGGAGTTCCAAGACGTCGTGTGCTCTGCGAACACGTCGAGTTCGGTGAACGTCGCCTTCGCCGTCTCGGACGGCGCGACCACCGTTCAGGTGCCGGCGACGAAGTCCTCCTTCTTTCAGGTCGTGTGGGCCACCTTCACGGTGCTGCCCGCAGTCGGTCCGCCGACGAACGACGCGTGCGCGAACGCGGCCGTGATCACGGGCGAGGCTACGGGCTATCTCGCGCCCGCGACCAACGACGGCACGGCCTCGTGCGATTCCGGCGCAGGTCTGTCGCGCGATTTGTGGTACTCGTTCACGGCCACTTCGCTGGGCGGGACGATCAGCCCGGACACGTGCACGCTCGGGTCGGAGACGGTGCTCAGCGTCTACAACTCTTGCGGCGGAACGGAGCTCGGTTGCAACGACGACTGCGGCGGCGCGCCGTGCAGCGGCGTGAGCTCGTGCCTCGCCAGCATCAACCTCGCTCCGAATCAGAACGTGCGCATTCGCGTCAGCGACAAGAGCACGGGCGGCGGCGTGTTCACCTTGAAGGTGAACTTCGTGTCGAACATGCCGAGCAACGACAGCTGCGCGCTTCCGATCGTGATTGCGGGTCCGGGGGTGTTTCCGTTCGACACCACGTTCGCGACGTCGGGTCAGGGCACGACGGGCACGTGCATGAATCCGCCGGGCAAGAACCTCTGGTATTCCTATACGTCGACCTCGAACGGGACGTTGACCATTTCCACGTGTGGACAGACGACGAGCACCGAGTCCGACACGGAGGTGTGGATCTACTCAGGGTTGGGCTGTCCGTCGGGGCCGGCGCTCGACTGCAACGACGATTTCTGCGCGGTCGAGTCGACGCTCACGATCCCGACGACGTGCGGAGCCGATTACATGATCGAGCTCGGCAACTGGGACACGGCGCTGACGGTGAACATCTTCGGCACGTTCACCGTGACGGAGGCGGGGCCTTTGTGCGGCACGCCGTCGACGTCTTTCTGTGACGGCAGCGCAGTCGGCACGACGTGCGTCGCCTGCGGCAACAACGGCGCAGCCGGTCGCGGTTGCGCGAACTCCGGCTTCGCGAGCGGAACGTTGCTCGCGAACACTGGCATCGCATCGGTGAGCGCGGACACGCTGGTCCTGACGACGACCGACATGACGGGTCCGGGCCTGTTCTTCCAGGCGAACGGATTGTCCGCGAGCCCGATCGGATTCGGCGACGGCATGTTGTGCGCCGCGGTCGGCATCTTGCGACTCGGCGTGGTGTTCCCGACGGCGGGCTCGGCTTCGTACCCGGGCGGGTTGACGCCCAATCCGATCACGGTCGGCGGTGGTCCGATCGTGGCGGGCAACACCAAGTATTATCAGTGCTGGTATCGGGATGCGATCGCGTTCTGCACGGCGTCGACGTTCAATACGTCGAATGGGGTGGGGTTGGTTTGGGGGCCCTGATGCGGCGAATTCGCCGCATCCAGCCA
>JAWXBU010000047.1:0-29288 GCA_034440255.1 Planctomycetota bacterium
CGACAGCCCCGCCGGTTTGGCCATCGCGCGCGTCGCGAATTGGAGCGCGATCGACGAAGCGCGCATCAATGGATCGTTCTACGAGGCCGCGCGGCGGGCCTTGCGCTGAACGCGGCACGAACTCGCACCTGGAACGGCGCTTCTCTTTGAAGTACGAAACCAGCGTCGACCGAGGGGCCGACGGGGGGATCGATTCATGGATGCATTGGCTCTTTTGTGCACGCTTCACGCCGACGGTCCGTCGACGCT
The DNA here is from genome assembly GCA_034440255.1 of Planctomycetota bacterium. Taxonomy (GTDB): domain Bacteria; phylum Planctomycetota; class UBA1135; order UBA1135; genus JAEUIA01. The sequence goes on from JAWXBU010000047.1 coordinate 250, forward strand.
CGTGCGCTTGCGCTCGGCGAATTGTGCGACGCTCGACGAAGTGATCGCGAGCGATGTCGACGCTTTGGCGATGCTGTTGCGCTCGTCGCGACTCGCTGCGGGACGTTTTCAGAAAGAAGCGCGCCAACTGCTGGACCGTCTCGTCATCGTGCCCGTGGGCGCGTCGCTCGAAGACGCAGCGAGTGCTGCTACGGAAGTACGCACGGGCGCTGAGCGCCGACGCACGCCAGCGCGCACAGCGAGCGCTGCGGCAGCAAATCACACGGACACGCAGAAAGTTCCGGTGAAATCGGTGCCGAGCGCGCCTTCGATGATCGACCGCGTGCTCTCGGCATGGCGCGACGCCGATGCGATGGAGACGGTCGCACCGCTCGCGCCGACCTCGGCGGCGACGATCGCGATCGCGGCGATCGACGGCATGGACGCCGAAACTGCGCTCGCACTCGCGCACGCGGGCGTGCGCGACATCAAAGCGCTCGCAGCTGCCGATCCGTTGACGTTGTCGCGCGCGACGAACCTCTCGTACTCGAAGCTCACGCGTTTGCGCGCGCTCGCGAGACGAGCGGCGCCGTTGACTGCGACGCTGCAAGAGCCGCCGATCGCGCGCACTCAAAGCGCGGCAGTTCCGTCGGCGAGCGCCGAGCAGCGTCTCTCGCCCTCCGAACGACCGCACATTCCGGCAGAGCCCGTCGTCCGCTTCGATCGCGACTTCGTCCTCGAGCCGATTCCGAGCGCAGAGGGCGTCGGCGGACCCTTCGCCTGATCGTTCGGAACGATTTCCGCGCCGCCGGAGCGCCGCAATCACGCTCGTTCGGCTAATTTAGGGGGCCTTTTCACCACGCCCTCCGGTCCGACTCCGAGCCATCCGTTGACGCCGCCGACCACGACGCCATTCTCGTCGAGCCTGATCCCTTCCGCCGCATCCCGACCGGCTGACGACCCCATCTTCGTCCTCAACGCCGAAGCGCAAAAACGCGCACTCGCGGGCGAATCGATCGTCAATGCGACGCTCGGCGCGCTGATGGAGGACGACGGCACGCTCGCGGTCATGCCCAGCGTCGTCGAAGCGATCCAACGCGTGCCGCCGAAGAAGGGTGCCGCGTACGCTCCGATCCTCGGTGATGCGCAGTTCTTGAAGGCCGTCCTCCACGACGTGTTCGACGGTCACGGATTGTCGACGCAAGCGGTCGCGGCCGCGACGCCGGGGCGGAACGGGCGCCTTGTCCCAAGCGATCCAGTGTTTCCTCGAGCCGGGGCAAGCGCTTTACACGACGAACTACTACTGGGGTCCGTATCAGACACTCGCGGTGCAAGCGCGGCGCGAGGTGAAGACGTTCAACATGTTCGGGGCCGACGGGCGGCTCGATACGAAAGCGTTCGAAGCGGGTCTCGACGATCTGATCGAACGTCAAGGGCGCGCGCTCGTGTTCTTCAACTTCCCGTGTCACAACCCGACCGGTTATTCGCTCGACGATCGCGAGTGGGCTGCCGTGGCCGAGATCGTGCGTCGCGCAGGCGAGCGCGCTCCGGTCGCGTTCTTGATCGACTTGGCCTACGCGCGTTTCGGATCGAAAGCGTCGCAGAGTTGGTGGCCGCACGCACACACGATGCTCGAGAGCGCGACCGTCCTCGTCGCGTGGACAGCGTCGAAAGCGTTCGCGCAGTACGGCGCGCGCGTCGGCGCATTGGTCGCGGCACACAGGGATGCGGGTGAGCGCCAGAAGATCCAGAACGCGCTCGCTTACGCGTGTCGCGGCACGTGGTCGAATTGCAATCACGTCGGATTGCTCGCGGTCGCCGAACTGCTCGAGAATCCCACGTCGCGCAGCAAGGCCGACGTCGAGCGCGCGCGCCTGATCCAACTGCTCGACGATCGCGTCACCGTCTTCAACCGCGAAGCGTCGCGCGAAAAACTGCGTTATCCGCGCTACGAAGGGGGCTTTTTCGTCAGCGTGTTCGCACCCGATTCCGAGAAGGCCGCAGCATTCATGCGCGAAGAAGGCGTGTACGTCGTACCGCTCAAAGGTGCATTGCGCGTCGCATTGTGTTCGACTGCCGTCCGCGACGTGCCGCGGCTCGTGAAAGCTTTGAAGAGCGGGATACAGCGGGCCGGTTGAACCTCGAGCACGATCGGCGCACACGATGAACGATATCCAAAACGTCGAAATGCGCGGAACACGGCCGGCGGATTGGGAACTGGCGCATCGCTACGGCGAGCGCGTGCACATCCTCGACAATGTCTACTTGTTGTCGGCGTTGGCGCGCATCGGCAGTCCGAACGTCGCGCACCGCGACTTGATGGCGCTGTTGCGCTCGGTCTACCAGACGATGTTGATGACGGCTTGCGGCCGCGAATTGCCGCGCGTTCTGACGAGCGTCGCGTCGCGCATGGCCGAGACGCACAAGGATCGCGGTCACTATCGCGGCCCCGTGTTCGATCCGAAGACGAACATCGTCGTCGTCGACGTGATTCGCGCCGGCATCGTGCCGAGCCAGATCTGCTTCGAGCTCTTGAACGCGGTGTTGTCCGAGCAGCGCGTGCGTCTCGATCACTTGAACATGGCGCGCCAATCGGACGCGAACGGTCACGTGATCGGCGTCGACCTGTCGGGCAGCAAGATCGGCGGACGCGTCGACGGCTCGATCATGATCCTCCCCGATCCGATGGGCGCGACGGGGAAGACGACGGTGCGCGCTCTGCAGCACTACCTCACGAACTTCGGTCGGCCCGCGAAGATCATCGCGCTCCCGATGATCGCGACGCCGGAGTACTTGCGCACCGTGCTCGAAGAGTTCGAGGACCTCGTCATCTACACGGCGCGCCTCGATCGCGGCATGTCCGACTCGGAAGTGCTCGCGACGATCCCGGGCACGCATTGGGATCGCGAAAAAGGCTTGGATTCGAAGAGCTACATCGTCCCCGGCGCAGGCGGGATGGGCGAAGTGATCAACAACTCGTGGTGCTGAGCTGCGCTGAGCGTGCATCGCGCACGACGGGTGCCATTTCCTGATCACGGCACTCTCGGCCAACGAGTTCACCTCCATGAAGAAGTACGACCTCCTCGTGATCGGCAGCGGTCCTGCAGGCCAAAAGGGTGCGATTGCGGCCGCGAAATTGGGCAAATCGGTCGCCATCGTCGATCGACGGAATCTGCTCGGCGGCGTGAGCTTGCATTCGGGCACGATCCCGTCGAAGACGCTGCGAGAAGCGATCCTCTATCTGACGGGTTTTCGTCAGCGCGCCTTCTACGGCCGCGACTACACGCTGAAGGACAAGATCACGGTCGCCGACCTGAAGTCGCGCGTGAGCACCGTCGTCGAGCGTGAGATGTCGGTCATCGCGTCGCAGTTGCGTCGCAACAGCGTCGAGATCCTGCACGGACAAGCGCGGTTCGTCGACGCGCACACGGTCCGCGTCGAAAGCGAAGAAGGCATCGTCGACCATACCGCTGACAAGTTCTTGATCGCGTGCGGCACTCGACCCGCGCGCGGTCGCGACATCGAATTCGACGGAAAGAAAGTGCTCGTCGCCGATCAGCTCGGCGGCATCGAAGAGCTCCCGCGGGAGTTGATCGTCGTCGGGGGCGGAGTGGTGGGGCTCGAGTACGCATCGATGTTCGCGGCCCTCGGCATCCAGGTCACCGTGATCGATCAGCGGCCCGAAATCCTCGACTTCGCGGACGCGGAGATCATCGATTCCCTCGTCGTGCAAATGCGCGAGCACGGCACGACGTTCCGGCTGGGAGAGAAAGTGATCAGCGTGGGCCGCGACGCGAAAGGCGACGTCCTGGCGCGCACGGAGAGCGGCAAGAAAATTCACGGCGACGCGCTGCTCTACACGGTGGGCCGGCAAGTGAATACGGATTCGCTGGCTCTCGACAAAGTGGGCATCGCGACGGACGAGCGCGGGCGCATAGCGGTGAACGCCGCATACCAGACTGCCGTGCCGCACGTGTACGCGGCTGGCGACGTGATCGGATTTCCTTCGCTCGCTTCCAGCTCGATGGAGCAAGGCCGCATCGCTGCGACCTGCATGTTCGATGACACACGATGTCCGATCATCGGCCTGTTGCCGTACGGCATCTACACGATCCCCGAGATCTCGATGGTCGGAAAGAACGAGAAGGAACTGACCGAAGCGAAGATCCCGTTCGAGAGCGGCGTGGCGCGCTTCGGCGAGATCGCCAAGGGTCAAATGGTGGGAGACACGAGCGGCATGTTGAAGCTCTTGTTCGACCCGGAATCGTTGAAGCTCCTCGGCGTCCACGTCATCGGCGAAAGTGCGACCGAGATCGTGCACATCGGTCAAGCCGTGATCGCGTTCGGCGGAACGATCGAGTACTTCCGCGACAGCGTCTTCAACTATCCGACATTCGCCGAGGCGTACAAAGTCGCGGCGTTGAACGGGATCAATCGGCTCTGAAGCCTCTCGACGCGGCCGGTCCAGTGAGTGAGCCACAAATTCGCGGTCGAACTCGGGCCGCTTGCGCACCCCTGGACTGCGTCGCAGTGCCTCCGAGGGTTGCAGCGAACCCGCGTCGTCACTGCGCCTTGCCAGTCCGGCGCAATCAGCCCGCCTTCTGCCGCGAATTCGTGGCTGACCCTACTCTTTCGTCACGAAATCGGATTCAGATCGGCGGCAATTTCAGCGCATCTCGATTCGGCGGCATCTCGAAGCGGCGATCCGGCGTCGTGTAACCGAAACCGCCGAGCCTGGCGAGCGCGTGCAAGCCGATGTCGTCGATGTGCATGCGTTCGTTCACGAACGCGTCGTCGACGAACACGTGCACGACGCGTCCGATCACGACGTTGCCGCCCGCGGGACGGCCGGGATTCGTGCGCACGACTTGCAGCGTTTCGCATTCGAACGCCCATGGTGCTCGCGCGACTCGCGGCGGTCGAACGACTGCGCTCGGCGCCGTCACGAGACCGACCAAGTCCCATTCGCTTTCACCGTACGGCAACGAGTCGCCGCACGCGGCCACTTCGCGCGCGTACTCCGTCGTCGCTGCGTTCACGACGAACTCGCCGGTGCCGCCTTCGCTCTTCGGTTTGCAATTGCGCAAGCTGTCCTTTTCTCCACCGCTCGCATCGTTCGCCGGGCAGAAGAGGATCGTCATCGGATCGCTGCCGATGCCGTTGAAGAACGAAAACGGCGCCAAATTGAGCTTGCCGTCCGGCGAGATCGTCGACACGAACGCGATCGGGCGCGGCACGATGCAACCGATCAGGAGTTTGTAGCGATCGCGCGGAGCCAAGTCTTCGGGGCGCAGTTCCATGAGTGATTCGCGCACGGTACGCGATGCTGCTGCGTCGAAAAAGCCGGAGCGCTCTCTTGCCGTCGATCGCTCACGCAGCGCGTGATAGGTTCATGTCGTGAAGCATCGACTGCACTTCGTCGCGCTCCTGTTCCTCGGCGCCTGCGATCCCAAGGGCGCACCGGTGGTCGTGAAAGCGCCGACGAGTGTCGTTTCGGTCATTCCGAATCCGACGATCGACCCGGCGGCTCAGAAAATCGTTCCCGAGCTGGGCGGTGCGTACAAGGCCTTGAAAACAGGGCGCTTCGACGAAGTGCGGCGCATGGTGGAGCAGTACGTTTCGGCGAGCGGAGCGAGTGCCCATCGCGGACAAGCCGAGTTCGTCGTCGGCCTCACGTACCACCGCCAGAATTTCTTCGACTCGGCGAGCGAGCACTTTCTCGCGGCGCTGAAGTTCGAGCCCGGTTTTTTGGAGACGTACTACTACGCCGGTCATTCGCTCTTCAACGTCGGTCGACTCGAAGAAGCGCGAGCGGCGTACGCTGTCTACGCCAAGTACAAGCCCGATGATCACGCGACTGCGTTCGGGCAAGGACTCGTGGAGATCGAAGCCGACCGGATCGACGACGCAGAACGATTCGTGACGCGCGCCATCGAGCTTGCCGCGAAGCAACGGGCTGCTGCGCAGGACACGCGCTCGATCGACGGGGATCTGGGTCGTTACAACGCGCGGCTCGGCGATCTGTTCGCACGTCGGGATGACTGGAAACGGGCGCAGGATCTGTTCGAAAAAGCGGCCGGACTGCGTCCCGATTCGCCCGAGATCTGGAGCAAGCTCGCCTCTGCATGCCAGCGGCTCGGTGACTCCGCTCGTGCAGCGACGGCGCGCGCCAAGGCTGACGAAGCGGCGGGCAAGCGACTCAGGTCAGACGGAAATTCTCGATGAAAACTCCTGTTCCGTGCTCACTCGTCGCAGCACTGCTCGCAAGTTGTTCGCATGAAAGTGCACCGGTCGCGAACCCGTCCGTCGCGACGAGCGTGTCGTCGGGCATCGCGATCGAGGACGTGACCGCGGCTTCCGGCATCGGCTTCGTCCAAACCACGGGACGCACGCCCTCGACTCAACTGCTCGAGGTCAAAGGCAGCGGTCTCGCGCTCGTCGACTACGACAACGACGGCGATCTCGACGTGTTCGTGCCGAACGGCGCGTATCTCGACGCACCGAGCAGAGGACCGGGTTGCCGCATGTTCGAAAATGTGGGCGCCATGAAGTTCCGCGACGTCACCAGCGCGCTCGGTGTCGCGTTCACAGGATTCGGAATGGGCGTCGCTGTCGGCGACGTCGACGCGGACGGCTTCGACGACATCTACATCGCAGCGTTTGGCAACGACGTGTTGTTGCGCAACGACGGCGGCAAGCGCTTCGTCGACATCACGAGTGCCTCGGGACTCGGCGATCCGCGCTGGGGCACCAGTGCAGCGTTCGGTGACGTCGACAGCGACGGCGATTTGGATCTGTACGTCGTGAACTACGTGAAGTTCGATCCAGCCAAGCCCTATCCGCCCGAGCGTTTCCAAGGCGTCGACGTGTTCGCAGGCCCCGTCGGAAAACCGTGCGACTCCGACGCGCTCTACTTGAACGACGGGGGTGGGCATTTCACCGATGCGAGCACGACGTCCGGTATCACGAAAGTGCTCCCTTCCGCGGGTCTGGGCGTCGTCATCGGCGACTTCGACGGTGATGCGCGCCAGGACATCCTCGTCGGCAACGATTCGATGCCGAGTTTCTTCTTCAAGAACAGTGGCGGAGCGCAATTCGTCGAGATCGCCGAGTCGATCGGGCTCGCGCGCAACGGCGACGGCGCAGCGCAAGCGACGATGGGGATCGCGATCGGCGACGTGAACGGTGATGGCAAGCCGGACGTGTTCACGACGAACTTCGCGAACGACACGAACACGCTGCGCGTTGCGGCGAAGGAAGGCTTCTTCTACTCCGATCGCACGAGTCAATACGGGGTCGGCCAAGTCAGTCGGCCGTTCCTCGGTTGGGCGACGGCGTTCGCGGACTTCGATCTCGACGGTGACGAGGATCTGGTCGTGTTCAATGGTCACGTCTATCCGAACGCGAGTCGGCAGACGATGGACTCGACGTACGCGCAGGCGCCATTGCTCTTCGCGCGCGTCGGCGGCCGCTTCGAGCGAGTCACGGCCGATGCGAACAATCGCTGGCTCGCCGAAGAACACGTCGATCGCAGTGTCGCGTTCGGCGACCTCGATCTCGACGGTGACCTCGACATGGTCGTCGGCGGCGTGAACCAGAAAATGCGCGTGCTCGCCAATCGAGCGCGCGGTCACTGGCTCTCCGTGGAGCTCATCGACGAGCGTCCCGGCATCGGAAATCGACGCGGAATCGGCGCGAAAATCACGCTCTCGCAAGGAGGCGCATTGCAAACGCGGTGGATCGTCGGCGGAGGCTCGTACATGGCTACATCGACGGCGATTGCACACTTCGGTCTCGCGGCGACGACCGGTTTGGCGTTGGAGGTCACGTGGCCCGACGGCGTGAAGCAGCACGTCGCGGATGTTGCGATCGACAAGCGCGCCGTCGTGCGGCGCAAGTGAGTTCGGGCACCCCCACACGTCGCTCGTGGATCACGCGCGGCGTCGTCGGCATCGTGCTCGCGACATTCTTTTCCGACGTCGCACACGAGGCTGCGACAGCTGTATTGCCGCTGTACCTGGCTTCGATCGGGCTCGGACCGGCGGCACTCGGGCTCGTCGAAGGCTTCGCCGATCTCGTGTACTCGCTCGCCAAACTCGGCGGCGGTGTGATCGGTCACAGAGTCGAGCGCAAACGACCGATCGTCGCCGCTGGTTATGCGTTGACGATGCTCGGGACGTCGGCGATGTCGCTCGTGAGCGGTGCCGGCGCGATGATGAGCTTGCGCGCAGCCGCGTGGGTGGGACGCGGCGTGCGATCACCGATGCGCGACGCGATGCTTGCCGACGAAGTCGAACCGACACATTTCGGTCGCGCGTACGGCATCGAACGAGCAGCAGACATGTGCGGAGCTCTCGTCGGACCGCTCCTCGCGATCTTGCTCGTGTGGATCGGCATGTCCGCGCGATCCGTGATCGCGTGGACCATCGTTCCGGCGGCGATTCCCGTCGTCGCGATCCTGTTCATGACGCGAGACAAACGTGTTGCACCGCAGTCGAGGACGTCGACGAAGCGCGCTCCGCTTCCGAGGGACTTCAAACGCTTTCTCGTCGGCGTGCTGCTCTTCGGACTCGGCGATTTCTCGCGCGCGTTCCTGATCCTGCTCGCGGCGCGCGCGCTCGGAGACGAAGGCCAATCGAAGCCCGCGACGCTCTCGATCGCCGTCGCGATGTACGCACTGCACAACGGAGTGTCCGCTCTCGCGGCTTATCCGATCGGCAAGTGGGGCGATCGGACGTCGAAGACCCGATTGCTCGCGTGGGGCTACGCGCTCGGTGTCGCGACGAACGTCGTGCTCGCGTTCGGATCGGATTCGATGCCGTGGCTCGTCGTCGCCGTCGTGATGTCGGGGGTGTACGTCGCGGCCGAAGAAACGCTGGAAAAAGCCTGCGGAGCGCAATTTCTGTCGCGCGAATCGCGCTCGCTCGGACTCGGAGTCTTGGGGGCGTCGAATGCGGTCGGCGACATGATCTCTAGCGTCGCGATCGGGCTCGCGATTGGCGCAGGACGACCGGAGATCGGTTTCCTGGGTGCGGCCGTGTTCGGCGTTCTGGGTGCCTCGTGGATGTTCCGCATTGCCAAGAGTCAGCCTGATGTCGGCGTTTGAACGCACGACGCCGACCGTGCGACCGCGCGGTCCAGCAGCGGAGGGGATATCCTCCGCGACTCACGGACAATCGCGTCATCTACAAGCCACCTGATCACTCATGCTCACTCCGCTCTTGCTGCTCGTTCTGGCCGATCCGACTCCGCTGCAATCCAAGATCGAGGACGTCACGCTCTACGGAGCTAGTGCGCTCGTGCACCGCAGCACGAGAGTCCCGGGCACGGGATCGTTCGCGATCCAGGGTCTGCCACTCGCGATGGACAAGGACAACGTGCGCGTGCGTTGTCTCGGCGGTGACGTGATGAGCGTCGAAGTGCGTGATCGCCAGCAAGCGACGGCGCCGAGTGAGCGACTCGAGTCCTTGCGCGCAAAGCTGAACATGCTGGCGCGCGATGTGCAGGCCGCGCGTGACGACATCGCGATCGTCGAAGCGATGCGCGATCATCTGAGGAGCCTGTCCGATCTCGCGTCGAAGGACTTCCGCGCGGACGTGGGCGCCAAGCAGGGCGACAATGCGAATTGGAATCAGAGCTACTCGTTCCTGCAGACGAAGCTCGTCGAGAATGCGAAGTCTCTGCGCGAAGCGCGCTGGAAACTCGAAGACGCGGAGCGCGCATTCAAAGCCGTCGAGGTCGAGATCGGCAGCGTGCAGCGCGGTGGAAACGTGAACGTGCGCGACGTGATCGTCGACATCGAAGCGAACGGTGAAGCGACGCTCGACGTCGAATACATGGTGTCGGGCACGGGTTGGCAGCCGTACTACGACTTGCGCGCCGCGAGTGATCTCACGAGCGTCGAACTCGGCTACCGCGCGCGGATTCGGCAGCACACGGGGGAGGATTGGAGCGATGTCGCCGTCGCGCTCTCGACCGCAGAACCGCAGCGTGGTGCGCAGGGTCCCGAGCCGATTCCGCAGTGGATTTCACTGAACGAACCGCGCGCTTCGTCCGGCATGGTCATGTCGGAGGCCAGGAAGTCGGATGCGCTCGGCTACGCTGGCGAAAAGGCCAAGGGACGCGACCGTGATGACGGGCCCGCTGCGCCGCGCTTCGCGACGGTGCAGAGCCAAGGCCTGTCGGTGCGCTTTGCGCTGGCGCGCCGTGAGACGATCGAATCACGCGAACAACCGACGACCGTCCTCGTCGGTCGCTCGACGCTCGCGATCACGACGGAACGCCACTGCACTCCCGCGCTCGACACGACCGTGTGGTTGCGCGGCAAGGCGAAAAACACGAGCGACTGGACCATGCTGCCAGGCCAGGCGTCGGTATTCCTCGGCGCCGATTATCTCGGGCTCGCGCAACTCGACGCGGTGCAAGTCGGTCAAGAACTCACGCTGCACTTGGGCGCCGATCCGATGCTCACGGTGAAGCGCACGCAGACCGAGGACATGGCGAAGGGGCCAGGCTTCCTGTCGTCGCGCGCCGAGAAGATCGAAGGCTGGCGCGTGCACTTCGAAAACCACGGCGCGATGACGAAGTCGACCGACGGTTCCGTCGACGTGATCGTGCGCGAAGTCCTGCCGCGCTCGAGTGATGAACGCATCGACGTCGAGCTCACGAAAGCCGATCCGAAAGAGTCGAAGGACGAGCGCTGGAAACAGGATCTGAGCGAGAAGGGGATTCACACCTGGCTGATGCGCGTGCCCAAAGACGGCGCAGCCGACCTCGTGTGGCAAGCGACGATCACCTATCCGAAGGGTGCAGACTTGATTCGGCAGTGAAAGTCGCCGCGCACTCGCCGATTGGATGTTCGCGAGCCTCTACACCGTTCATGCGGATAGCGGGTCCTCCCATGGCCCCGAAACTGAAGTCGATGCGACGGTCCGGCACCCCCGCGACACCGCCCAAGCCCACGCACGTCCGCGACATCAAGGCGATTCAGAAAGACGCTGAAAACGCGGCCGAAAGGCGCGCTGTCCTGGCTTGGGCGCTCGCCAACGACTGGAAAACGGCGGACGTCGACACGATCGAGAGGATCGACGAGGGCGGCTGGCACGGATTCGTGATGTGGCCTCGGCCTTGACCGCCGGCGATGAGGCGGATCAGGCGTATCTTTCGTCACGGGTGGCGCTGCGCGGCGCTGTGCTTGTAAGATCCGACATGTGCCCAACCGGGGGTCAGCCGCTCCCTCGCCCGCACTCGCTCTGTCAGCGGCTCGTCGAACTTATCGACTGAGGAGAGTCCCAATGAAGTGGAATCGATTCATCGCATGGAGCGCGTTCGCCGCGCTCACGGCCGGTACGTTGCGTCAGCTCGACGCGTTCCCTGCTGGTTGTTGAGGCGGTCGCAAGAGCGGGGGCAGTTTCGCTCCCGGTGATTCGGCCGGAAATCCCGGTCGCGGTGCTCCGAGCAACGGCGGCGGCGGCGGAGCCGGAGGCGGCACGACGACGAGCGGTCCTGGAGGGCCGGCCAAACCGAAGGTCGCCACGAACATCCTCGAGTTGACCGCGGTTCCGCGCGGCGCGACGACGCTCTCCTTCATGAAGATGGATTGGAGCTATCCGGTCCACAAGTCGGCCGAAGTCGAACGCACTTCGGGCACGGCGCCGGTCGCGATGCGGCGCGCCTTGTCGCGCGAAGAAGCTCTGCGCTCCATCGCTGGCCAGGATCCGCGGCCGCTCTTGGTGCTGCGCGAGTGTTCGGTGTGCAACAAGACGGACGATGCGTTGTTGAAGGGCGGATCGGAGAACGATCGCACGTTGGTGCTCGCGCGCTGGTTCAACTGCGTCAAGTTGCCGCTCGACGTGGTCGATCCGACTCATCCGTTCAACGCGCTGTTCCCCAACGACGAGTCGGAGCACTTGTTCCTCGCGCTCGCCGATGGCAGCTCGAAGATTCCGCTCGAGTCGGACGGCTCGCGCACCGAGCTGTGGACGGGCATGAGCCGCGTGCTCGAGCTCGCCTACGAGAAGAATCCTGCGCCGGCGTACGCGGATGTGCTCAAGCGTTTCACGAAGATCGACATCCTCGACGCGAAGATCATCGAGGAAGAAGCGAAGAAGGGCCTCGAGATGGAGAGCCTGCGTCCGGACCGCAAGAAGGTGGACGATGTCGAGCGCAAAATCGCCGACGTGCGCGCGCAAATCGACGCCGAAAAAGCTGCTGTCGAGAAGCTCATGACGCTCGCTCCGCGCCCGCCTGCCGTAGCGAAGCCGAGTGTTCCGGCGAAGGCTGCGCGCTGACGATTTCGTCGGTCGCATGGATACCTCGACGCAGGGCGGGCGCACACGGCTCGCCCTGCTTCGTATCCGCATGAGCCGCATCGTCGCAGTCGCCGTAGCGGTGGTCGTCGTGCTCGTCGAGAGTTCGTTCGCGCTGCAAGGTTCGAACGATTCGAAAGACGAGACTTTCGAGCTCGTCGATCCGTACACGACGAACCAGCGCACTTCGCTCGAGCGCGCCGGTTACGTGGGGTTCGGTCCGTTTCCTTTGTGGGACGGCGTGCGCACGAGCGACGTCGAGGAAGCGATCGGTCGGAAGCTCCTCTGGGTGGAGACGGCGCACTTCAAGCTCGGTACGACGCTCGAGACGTACAAGTCGGCGAAGGGTGATCCGCGCGAGGAAAAGCGCTCGAAGGAAGAGCTCAAACGGCTCGAGCCCAAGTTCGCGAAATTCAAACCCACCGCAGGCAAGGTCGACCCTTGGTTGCGCTTGCATCTCTACGCGCAGCGACTCGAAGAGCAACACACCGAATTCGTGAAGACGTTCTCGCTCACGCCGGAGGACTTCGCGACCGAGAACGAGAAAGTTCCCTTCGACGCGCCGCGCGGTCAGGGTCCCTACCTGGGCCAAGTGCGCAAGGCCGTCGTTCTACTGCTCGAAAAGCAGTCGCACTTCGGGCGCGTCAACACACGTTGGTTCACGCCCGTCGATCACCAATCCGCGCGTCTGCGCATGCCGGGCGGCGGCATGCTCTTGATCACGTGCGCCGAGACGCTCGTGAAGTGGGGTTACGAGCAAGATGCCGCGCTGCACAGCGTCGTCGCAGCCGACGTCGTGTACAACTTCGTCGACGGTTTGCGCGACCACGGCTACTGGTCGCCGCTGTGGTTCAAGACGGGCCTGGCCCACATCGCCTCGCGCAAGGTCGACGAGAAGCTCGCCATCTACGCCTTTCGTTCGGTGCGCCAACACGACACGGACGCGTGGAAATGGGAGCCGCGCGTGCTCGGCCTGGTCGCGAACGACTACGTGCCCAAGTGGGCGGAGATGGCGGCGTTCACCTCGTGGGATCAGCTCACCGGCCCCGGGCACATGGTGGCGTGGTCGCGCGTCACCTGGCTGCTTGGGCAGCGCGGAATGGACCTGAAATCGTGGCTTTTCGGCATCACCGAGCCGTTTCACGACTTGAAGGGAGACGCGCGGGCCAGAGCCTTGCGTGCGCGCGAAGTCGAAGTGACGGTCCAAGTCTTCGCGAAGAATTTCGCCGAGATGGATGCCGCTTGGAGGCGCTGGGTGCAGGACACCTACAAACGCTGAAGCGACATTCACAAGTCGGCGTGCGTCGTGGACACTGTGCGCCATGATGCGCATTCGACGAACTCTCGCCGTTCTCTCGTTGTTCGCCGCGGCATGCACGACTCCGGTCCGCGCGGGTGACGAGCGGTTGCACGTGGTTCTCTTGCACACGAACGATCTGCACGGACAAGTGCTGCCGCGCAAGGCGACCTGGTTGAAGAAGGATCCCGCGCCCCTGGTCGGCGGAATCGTGCGCGTCGCGGCGTACGTCGATCGCGTGAAGAGCGCGGCTCGCAAGGCCGGCGAGATCGTCTTCGTCGTCGATGCCGGCGATTGGTACCAAGGTACTCCCGAAGGTTTGCTCGACGGCGGAGCTGGTTACTTGCGCGCACTCTCGTACGTCGGCTACGACGCGATGTGCGTAGGCAATCACGAGTTCGATCACGGCATTCCGAATCTCGTCGCGATGTTGAAGGAAACGAGGGTGCCTGCCGTCGCAGCGAACTTGCATGTGAAGGGCAAAGACGAGCATGTCGACTGGGTTGCTCCCTGGCGTGTCGTCGAACGCGGCGGCGTCACGATCGGGTTCGTCGGCCTCGTCACCACGATCACGCCCGAGATCACGCACCCCGACAGCAAGACGATCGACTTCGCAGATCCGGCGACGGCCTACGCGCGCGCTGCGCAGCATCTGAAGGGCAAGGTCGATCTCGTCGTGCCGTTGACGCACCTCGGCGTCGAAACGGACCGGGCGCTCGCGCAGGCGCATCCCGACATACCGCTCGTCGTCGGCGGGCACAGTCACACCTTTTTGAAGGAAGGGCTGCGCGAAGGGTCGACGTTGATCGTACAGACCGGTTCGAAGGCGAGCGCGATCGGCCGCGTCGATCTGTGGCTCGACAAGACCACCAAGAAAGTGCTCGAAAGCAGCGCAAAACTCGTCGATTTGGACGAGGAGCCGCCTCCCGCGTTCGCGACGGAACCGATCTCGATCATCGCGCAGAATCTCGTCGCGCGCACCGAGTTGCGCATGAAGGAACAGATCGGCGAGATGCTTGCGACCGCCGAACGCGCCAAGGATCCGCTGGCCTCGAGTGCGATGGGGAACTTCCTCACCGACATTTTGAAGGAGCACACCCGCGCCGATGTCGCCTTGATGAATCGCGGCGGAATCCGCGCGGATCTCCATAAGGGTACGATCACGCGCCGCGACGTTTTCGAAGTCATGCCGTTCGACAACAGCGTCGTCGTGCTGAAGATGACGGGCGCGGAGCTCACGTCGATGGTGCGCAATGCCGTCGAAGGCAAGTCGCACTCCGGCATCGAAGTGAGCGGCATCCACCTTCACGTGAAGGTCGAAGCCGGCGACAAGCGCACGCTCGTCGGCGTCCACATCGGCAACGAACCGATCGATCCAGCCAAGACTTATCGGGTGGCGATGAACTCGTTCATGGCCGACGGTGGAGACGCCTACATCGAGAAGGCTCCGCCAGGGGACAAGCGCACGGACGACATGACGCTCCTGCGCGAGGTGCTCGAGAACGTGTTCGTGAACAAGAAGTCGGTGTCCGCCGCGACAGACAATCGCTACGTGGTGACGAAGCCGTGATCGCAGCACTCGTACTCTCGCTCGCCCTCTTCGTCGCCGAGGACCTCGGCGCGCTCGACAAGAAACTGAAGTCGTCGGATGATCGTGAGCGCGCATCGGCCGTCACGGAATTGGCGAAAATAGGCTCGAAAGAGGCCTGGACGCGCGTGATCGACGCGCTCAAGGATCCGGCGTCGAACGTCGGCGACGAAGCCGAGATCCAACTCGCCAAGCTGAACGTGCCCGAGCTCGTCGACGACCTGCTCGGCAAGCGCGGTTTGATGTCTGGCGACGAACGCGTGCAGTTGCGCGCAGCAGGCGTGCTCGGTTCGCTCGAAAGCGGCACGTTGCCCGCCGTGAAGTTGACGGCGGCGCTGGCCGCGAAATCGATCGAAGTCCGCCGCACGCTGCGCGCGAGCATCGAACGCATCGTCGGTTCGGGCCGCATCGCGGCTCCCGATCGATTGATCGCCGCGCTCGAGTCGTGGACGAAGAGTACCGAAGACGCCGAAGTGCGCGCCGCCGGATTGTCGGCGCTCGTGCGGTTGCCCGAGCAGATGCCCGAGAATCCGGTCGACCTCGCGAAGAACGGTGACCCGCCTCCCGTGACGTGCGCGGTCTTGCGTCTGTTGGTCGGCGCGAGCGATCCCAAGGCGCGAGCTTTCGTCGCGCAATGCTCGCAGAGTCCCGAGCGATCCGTGCGCAGCCAAGTCGTCGAAACGATCACTGCGAACCCCGACTCCGAAGGTTTGAAGTTGCTCGTCGCGATGTTCGAGAAGGAAAAGAACCGACGCGTGTCGTGGGCGATCGACGGCGCGCTGGAGCAGCTTTCGGGACTCTCTGGTGGCGGAAAAGCCGACTTCTGGCGCGCTTGGATCGACAACTTGGGGCCCGAATGGAAGCCTTCGACGGGCACGTCGAAACCGACGGCCGCGCGCGCGGGTGAGACGACTGCGCCAAAGATCGCCGGATTTCCGATCGTCGGCAGTGCCATTGCGATCCTCGTCGACTTCTCGGGCTCGACTTGGGAAAAACGAGCCGACGGCAAGACGCGCAAGGAGAAGCTCGACGTCGAATTGACGAAAGCGCTCGAGGCCCTGCCGCCGGATACCCTGTTCAATGTGATCCCGTTCACGTCCGAACCGATCCCGTTCGAGAAAGCGCTCGTCCCGGCGACGACGGCCAACGTGCAGCGCGCTTTGAAGTTCTTCACGGGCAACAAGACGAGTGGCAAGGGCAACGTGTGGAGCGCGATCGAGCTGGCGCTGGAGGACGAGCGCATCGACACGCTTCTGGTCCTTTCCGACGGTGCGCCTACGGGCGGGTTGCGTTGGAACATCGACTTGATGCGCGAGCACTACGTGTCGCGCGATCGCTTTCGTCACGTCGCGCTCGACGTGATCCTCGTCGATTCGTCGAAGCGCTTGCAGGACAAGTGGCGGGTGTGGGCCGAAGCCACGGGTGGTCGTATGCTCGCGATCAGCATGCAGTAGTGCGCGCCGAACGAACCGTCTCTCACCATCCAATTCATCGGACGCGAGTCCGCTCGCCCGCGAAACGCAGCGCCGGCTCGCATTTCCAGCGAGAGCACGTTTCTGCTAGAAAAAGCGGCCCAAAACCGTGGAAACAGCGCCATGACGACCCTCGCACTCTCGACTCCCAAGACGCTCGCGAACGGGAAGGTCACATATCGGAGCGGCGCTGGCGTCGCGCTCCTGACGCTCACGAATCCGCCTGCGAACGGCTACAGCCACGCGATGATGCGCGACATCGACGAGGCCGTCCTGATGGCGCGCTTCGACGACGCGGTGCACGTGATCGTCGTCGCCGGTGCGGGCGAGAAGTTCTTCTGCGCAGGCGCCGACATAGCGATGCTGAACGACGTCACGCCGAGCTTCAAATATCAGTTCTGCTTGCACGCCAACGAAACGCTGTTGCGCTTGGAGCACACGCCGAAACTCGTGATCGCGGCGCTCGGCGGACACTGCGTCGGTGGTGGGCTCGAGATCGCGATGGCGTGCGACTTGCGCATCGCGCGCAAGGATTCCGGCAAGTGTGGCGTGCCGGAGATCGCGCTCGGCGTGTTGCCCGGCACCGGCGGAACTCAGCGACTCGTGCGCATCGTGGGCAAGAGCCGCGCGATCGAATTGATGGCGACCGGACGATTGATGGCGTACGAGGAAGCGCTGACGCTCGGACTCGTGAACGAAGTACGCGCGACCGGGAGCGACGACGAGTTCTTGAACGGCGTCCTCGCGTACGCCCAATCGTTCTGTCCGCCGAACAAAGCTTCGCTGTCGGTCGGCTTGATCAAGCGCGCCGTGCAAACGGGAGCGGAAATCCCACTAGAAAGCGGACTCGCTCTCGAACGCGAGCTGCAGGCACGACTGTTCTCGTCGCTCGACGCCAAGGAAGGCATCGCGGCCTTCGTCGAGAAACGCCCGGCCAAGTTCCAAGGTCGATGAGCGTCACGATGCGAGCCGTCCACGTCGTCGCGCACGGAGACACCAGCGTCTTGCAACTCGTCGAACGGCGGACGCCCGAGCCGAGCGAGGGCGAAGTGCTCGTGAAGATGATCGCAGTGTCGGTCAATCACCTCGATCTGTGGGTGCGACGCGGCATGCCCGGATTGAAACTACCGCTGCCGATGATTCCAGGATGCGACGGCATCGGCGAGATCGTCAAGCTCGGGGAAGGTGTCACGCACTTGCGTCCCGGCATGCGCGTCCTCGTCGAGCCGGGTTACAGCTCGGGCGCGTCGGCGCACGATCTCGCGGGCAACGATCATCTGTCAGACGACTACAAGATCCGCGGCGAGCACAGTGACGGACTCGCGTGCGAATACGTCGCGATTCAGGCGCGTTTCGCGCTGCCTTTGCCCAAGGGAATCGATCCGATCAAAGCTGCAGCGGTCCCGCTCGTGTTCCTGACCGCGTGGGGGATGCTCGTCTCGCGCGCGAATGTGCAAGCAGGCGAGAGCGTGCTCGTCATCGCTGGCACGAGCGGCGTCGGTTCGGCTGCGATCCAGATCGCGCGCGACCGCGGCGCGCGCGTGTTTGCGACGGCCGGAACGACGGCGAAAATGAACTTGGCCCGCAACCTCGGCGCCGACGAAGTCGTCGATCACTCGAAACCGGATTGGCCGAACCAAGCCAAGAAATTGACGGCAGGTCGCGGCTTCGACGTCGTCGTCGAACATGTCGGACCGGCGACGTGGGAAGGTTCGATGCGCGTGCTCGCGCGCAACGGTCGACTCGTGACGTGCGGAGGAACCACGGGGCCGCTGGTACAACTCGCGTTGCCCCACTTGTTCATCAAGAACCAGTCGATCCTCGGATCGACGATGGGGCCGCGCAGTGCGCTGCCGACGATCATGGATCACGTGGCGCGCGGCGTGTTCATGCCCGTCGTCGATCGTGTGATGCCGCTCGAAGAAGTGCGCGCGGCGCATGAACTGCTCGAATCGCGACAAGTGCTCGGCAAAATCGTCCTCACGCTTTGAGTCAGCGGAAAACACCATGAAATCAAGCGACATTCGCACGGCGGCCGTCCTCGGCGCGGGAACGATGGGCCACGGCATCGCGCACGTGCTCGCCTCGATCGGCGTCGAGACGCGGCTCTTCGACGTGGCGCCGAGTGCCGTCGAAAAGGGGCTCACGTCGGTGCGCTCGAACCTCGAGAAGGGCGTCGCGAAGGGCAAGGTAGCTACCGTTGATCGCGACGCGGCGTTGGCCAAGTTGTCGGGCACGACGCAACTCGACGAGGCAGTTCGCGGTGCGCAGATCGTGATCGAAGCGGTTCCGGAAAAGCTCGAACTGAAGCAATCGATCTTCCGCGATCTGGGCTCGAAGCTCGGACCCGAAGTGCTGCTCGCGACCAACACGAGCTCGCTGCCGATCACCCAGATCGCCGAAGTCACGCGCCATCCAGAGCGCGTCGTCGGCATGCACTTTTTCAACCCCGTGCACATCATGAAGTTGCTCGAGGTCGTCGAAACGCCATTGAGCTCGAACGCAGCGGTCACGTGCGCGATGGAACTCGGCGTGCGCATGAGCAAGGAACCGATCCGCGTGAAGGACGCACCGGGTTTCGCGAGCTCGCGCCTCGGCATCGCGATCGGAATGGAAGCGATTCGCATGCTCGAAAGCGGCGTCGCCAGTGCTGCTGACATCGACAAAGCGATGGTCCTCGGCTACGGATTCCCGATGGGGCCGTTGAAACTGACGGATGTCGTCGGACTCGACGTGCGCCTCGCGATCGCCGAGTACTTGTCACGCGAACTCGGAGACCGATTCGCGCCGCCGCAGTTGCTGCGCGAGAAAGTCGCTCGCGGCGAGCTCGGCCAGAAGAGCGGCAAGGGATTCTATGACTGGAAGGAGTGACCTTCCGCCGGCGCCGCGCTCGCGTTTCGTGCTTCCGTCGGCGCATCACGGCGTACTCGACCAAAGCCAGCGTGAGCGGTCGCTCGAGTTCGTTCGTGCCCTGCTCGAATCACCCACCGCGCCGTATTTCGAGGACTCGACGCTCGCTGTCGTGCGCCGTTTCGCTGCCGAGAGACCGCGTCTTTCGATTCGACACGACGAATACGCGAACGTCGTGATCACCTGGCCCGGCGCCAAAGCGTCGAAGCGCAAACCCGCGCTCGCGTTCAGCGCGCATCTCGACCATCCAGGCTTCCACTACAGCGGCGTGAGGTCGGGAGTTCATACTGCGCATTTCCACGGCGGCGTTCCGGCGCGCTTCATGCCGGGTACGCCGTTGCGCTTTTTCACTGCCGATGGAATCGCCTGCGCAACTGCGACGGTGAATTCGGCCGAAGTGAAAGGTGAAGAGGGGATCCTCGCGACGCTCGCCGACGTGCGCGGCCAACTCGCGCGCGATTCGTTCGGTGTGTTCGATCTGACCGACGGCGTGATGCGTGGCACGCGCCTGTCGGCGCGCGTGTGCGACGACTTGATGGGCGCCGCCGCGATCCTCGCGCTGCTCGACGAGTGCGTGCGATCGAGTGTCGAGCAACCCGTCATCGGCATCTTCACGCGCGCCGAGGAAACGGGTTTCATCGGCTGCATCGGGTTGCTCGAAGCAAAGCTGCTCGCGCCGGACACGATCGTCGTCGGGCTCGAGTGTTCGCCACGCCGATCGACGGCGCTCGTGGGGAAGGGGCCGGTGATCCGCGTCGGTGATCGGTTGTCGGTGTTCGATCCAGCCATCACGAGTGAGATCGAAGCGGCGGCACGTCGCGTATCGGCCAGAGCGCCGAAGTCCCTGCGCCAGCGCGCTCTGATGGACGGCGGCAGTTGCGAATCCACCGCGTACAACGCATTCGGCATACGCGCCGGAGCGATGTGTCTCGCGCTCGGCAACTACCACAATTGCGGCCCAAAACAGGCCATTCAGCCCGAGTTCGTCGACTGGAA
This sequence comes from Planctomycetota bacterium, assembly GCA_034440255.1. Taxonomy (GTDB): domain Bacteria; phylum Planctomycetota; class UBA1135; order UBA1135; genus JAEUIA01. The sequence goes on from JAWXBU010000047.1 coordinate 20,800, forward strand.
CGACTTCGAAGGCCTCCTCGCGATCATGATCGAATGCGCGCGCGGCTTCGACATTTCGACGAACGTCGTGAATACTCGCGCTCGTTTGGTGAAGACGTTCGAGCGCGAATCGGATCGACTCATCACCTCCGCAAAGCGCATGTCGCGCACACGCACACAGAAAGCAGTCAGCCAGTCATGAGCGAACGCAGTTGGGGCGAGGCCGATACCGCGCCGCCGCCGAAAAAGAAAACGATCCCGACTTGGCTGTGGTTCTGCGGCGGAGGCTGCTTGCTCGCCGTGGTCGGTGCGATCATCGCGGCCACGCTGATCGCGTCGTATTTCAAAGACGTCGGCAATCCAGAAGTACAGTGGCCGAAGGTGGCCGAAATCCTGCCGTTCGACGAACGCCCGCCCGAGCTCGATCTCAAGGGCGGCGGCGGATTCATGGGTCTCGAGGGGTACGTGTTCGACGACAGTCGCGGCTACGCGGCCATCTTGATGGTGTTTCCGCTGGGGCAGCGCGCCGATCGCGACGAGTTGATGGACCCGACCAAGGACGGCGGCGTCATGGGTGTCGGCAGTCGCAAGGACGCCACAGCTTCGAAGTTGAAGATCCAAGGCCGCGAAGTTTCGGTGCTGCGGTTCCATCAGATGTCGGACACGAGCACGGGTTCGAAGGGCATGCCGCGCGCAGGCGCGGGTCCCAGTGCGCTCATCGACTTGACGAAGGAAGGCGCGTCGAAGTTCGTGATCTTGCAACTCGTCAGCCTGCATTCGAAAGACGCGATCGGCGACGACGTCATCGAGACTTTCTTGAAGCCGTTCCATGTCGGCCCCGTCCGCTGATTCGAAGCGAGTCGGCGGCTCCGGCGTCGTCGTCGGCGTGGCACTCGCGCTGATGGGTTGCGCCGTCCTCGCCGCGTTTTTGATCATGTCGCGCGGAGGTGCGGTCGACGGTGCGGCGCTGATGGAGAGCACATTCGGTGTGCGCGGAATCGGTTCGCGCTACGGAATCGTCGAAGCGCGCGAGATGCCTACGGGCGCGTGCGTTGTCATTCTCGACGATCCCAGCGCGCGGATCGAAGCGGCGAGCGCCGGAGAATCACCACCGAACGACGAACGTGTCGATTGGGGAAAAGTGGCCATTTTACCGTCGAAAGCATGGCCTCGACGCATCGTCGTCACCCTACCGAAGGCGCAGAGCAGCCAAGCTCCGATCGACGCGTTCTTCACGAAGAGCGAATGGCAGGACGTCTCTCAACTCGGTTCGAAGGGCGGCAAAGTCGTCGTCGATTCGAAGAAGCTCGCGTGGCGCGGGTTCGACGCGCAATGGGTGCACGAGCGCGCGTATGAACAGCCGCTGACCTTTCGCGATGCGATGAGCGTCAATCTGAGCGTCGAGGGGCGACCGTGTGTACTGAGTGCCTACTGGTCACGCGGTGAAGCTGCGTCGGAAGCGCAGTTGAAGGAACTCCTCGCGTTGTTGGACTCGAGGAAGTAACTGTTCGCGGGTCTCATCGCCGCGACGGATATACGGCCTACGTTTCGAACTCACGAACGATTCGACCGAGAGAGCGCTTCGTCGAGGAATTCTGCGATGTGAACGACGCGCACGTCGAGCTTCGAGCGCGCGATGCCGGCGGACCACTGCAACTGACAGCCTGGATTCGCGGTGACGAGCGTCGTGGCGTGCGTCGCTTCGAGCGCGCTCAACTTCGGTTCGAGGACCGCCGCGGCATCGACTGGACGCAGCAGCGAATAGATGCCAGCCGAACCACAGCAGCCCTCCGCATCGTGCATCTCGACGCGATCGGCGGTGGCGACCAGGTCGAGCAGCGTGCGCGGCTCAGTGCGTATCTTCTGCGCATGACAGAGATGGCAGGGATCGTCCCACGTGATGCGCTCTCGATTCGTCACCGCGTCGGTGGGCGCCAGCGCTTCTCCGAGCGCAGTGCGGTACGAAGCTTCACCGAGGAACTGCGTGAAATCGACGACGCGAGCCGAGAAACGAAGAGCGCGTTCGCGCCACGGAAGATCGTTCTCGAACAGGGCCGCGTACTCCTTCATGTGCGCCCCGCAGCCAGCGCTGTTCACGACGACGCGCGCGGAGCGACCGTGTTCGTCGACGACGCGTTCGAACGATTCGATCGTCGAGCGAGCCAGTGCACGCGCTCCTTCGCGATCTCCGTTGTGTGCGTGGAGCGAACCGCAACACACGTGGTCCGACGGCACACGTGATTCGACGCCGCAGTGTGCGAGCACGTTCACCGTCGCGCGATTCACGCGACCGAAGAGTTCGGGGGCAATGCAGCCTTGCAACACGGCGACTACCTCGCGCCGCGTGCCGCGTGCCGGCGTCGAATCGGGGAGCTTCATCCGCTCTGCAAACGGTGGGATCGAGGGCGCGTCACGCATCGTCGTCGAACCGGCGAGTTTCGCGAGTGCCTTCACCGCGCCCGTGGATTGAGCCAAACGCCCAAGAAACGAGGCAGTCTTCAGCATGAAGCGCGATGGCAAGATCACGCGGAAGCCGACCCACCGCGCGAGTCGTGAACTCCATGGCCGTGGATGCACTGCGTCCAACCCGAAGCGCGTGTGTTCCATCAATGCGCCGAACTGAACGCCCGACGGGCAAGCGCTCTCGCAGGCGCGACAGAGAAGACAGAAATCCATCTCGGCCGCGAACTCGTCGTCCGCAGGGAGCGTTCCCTCGGCGACAGCGCGCATCAAGTGAATTCGACCTCGCGGGCTCGACGGTTCGGCGCCGGTGAGTTGGTACGTAGGGCACGAGTTGAGGCACAAACCGCAGTGAATGCAGTCGAGGCTCTTCGTGTAGTCGATGAGCTGCGCGTCATCCACGGCGCACGACCTCCGGCGGACGGGCTGTTACGAAGCGCTGCGCCGGATCGAGTGCGAACTTCAGCCGCCTCATGAGATCACGCGCCGTTGCGGGAACGTGCTCGAGCGGATCGAAAGCACTCCGCGTCGCGACCGGAACGTTGGCGATCTCGACCGAGGCCCCGGCCGCGAGTATCGAACAGGCGACGTCGACGATAACAGCAGCGTCGATCGCTACGTGGACGGCCGTGACTCCGGGATGGATGACGATCCTCGCCAGAGGAGCAAGTGAATCGATGGTCGCGAGAACGGACGGCAGTACGCTCGAGACGAACGTCGCGCTCAAGGTGGACTCGCCTTCGAGCACGCGCAGCGCATCGATGCGCACGCGCGATTCGAGTCCGTCGAATCGCGTCGCATCCCCGACGAGGCGTAGCGCGTGCTCGACCTCGACGGCCAGCACGTCGCGTCGACCCGCGAGGCCGACGACGAGCGACCACCGAGTTCCGTTCGACCCGCTGACCGCGACGCACACGGGCCTCAGCGCCGAGGCGATGATCGCGCGTGCTGCGCTCAGCGCGGAATCGCGGCCGAAATAGGCTGTTTCCAACACGATTTCGTGCACCGGTAGAGGAAACAACCTGAGGGACGCCTCGAGCACGACGCACAACGAACCGCGCGATCCCGTGACCAAACGGTGCACGTCGAAACCGGTGACGTTCTTCACCAAGCGACCGCCCGACTTCACGACCGTTCCGTCGCCGAGCGCGACACGCACACCGAGCACGTGATTGCGCACGGGTCCGTAGCGCAGTCGATCCAAGCCAGACAGTCCGCTCGCAATCGTTCCGCCGAGCGTCGCATGCTTCGCCATCGAAACGTCGGGCGTCAAATGATTGCCGCCCGAGCGTGCGATTTCCGAGAGTGCCGCCATCGTGCTGCCCGCGCGCGCGGTGATCGTGCCGTCGCCGCGCTCGTACGAAGTGACGCCCGAGAACCCGCGCAACGAGATCGCGAACTTCGGTTTCTCGCGCGGCGGACCGTGTTCGAGTTTCGTGCCCGAACCGATCGGCAGCACACGCCAATTCCGGGACGACGCGAGCACGAGCGCGGCCACGATATCGGCCTCGCTTGTCGCGAAAACGACGGGGATTTCGCGCTCGTCGACGACGGCGGTGCCGACGGAACGCACTCCGAATTCACTCTCCAAGGTGTCGCGTGTCTCGCCCACGGCTAGCCTTCGACGCGCTTCGTACGCGTCTCCATGCAAGCTCGCACGGGCAACAATTTGCCTGGATTCATGCGCTTTTCGGGATCGAAGGCTTCACGCACGCGACACATCGCGGCCAAGTCCTCGTGAGTGAAGAGCTGCTCCATGCCTTCGATCTTCTCGAGGCCGACGCCGTGTTCGCCGGTCAGCGATCCACCTGCTGCAAGACACAGACGCATGATCTCGTTGCCTGCGTCGAGCACGCGCGCGAGTTCATTCGCGTCGCGGCGGTCGTAGCTGATGTTGGGATGCAAGTTTCCGTCGCCTGCGTGGAACACGTTGGCGATTCTCAATCCGCGCTTCTCGCAGGCGTCGGTGGTCGCGCGTACGAGTTCGCGCAAGCGCGTGCGGGGCACGACGGCGTCGGTCACGTACAGGTCTGGCGCAATCCGCCCCATGGCTCCGTACGCGCCCTTTCGTCCGGCCCACAAGCGCGCTCGTTCATCGGCGGCGCGTGCGCGGCGCACGTCGTACGCGCCGTGACGAGCGAGAATCGTCTCGATGTCGCGCAGATTCGACGCGACCTCGACTTCGGTTCCTTCGCATTCGACGAGCAAGACGGCTCGCGCATCGGTCGGGTACCCGGCGGCGAGCACGCTCGCTTCGATCGCGCGAATCGTGTTGTCGTCCAGGATCTCGAGCGCCGAGGGCTCGAGTCGCGCAGCGATCACGTCGGTGACGGAATCGCACGCAGCATCGAGGCTCGTGAAGATCGCGAGCAAGGTCTCGACGACCGGCGGCGTCGGAACGAGCTTCACCGTGACTTCGGTGGCGACGCCTAGCAGGCCCTCGGACCCGACGAAAATTCCGACGAGATCGAGTCCGCTCGGGTCGACAGCGGGTCGCGACAAGTCGACGATGTCGCCGGCGGCGGTCACGAACACGAGACCGAGAACGTGCTGCGTCGTCGATCCGTACTTGAAGCAATGCGGACCGCCCGAGTTTTCGGCGACGTTGCCGCCGATCGTGCACGCCTTCTGACTCGACGGATCAGGCGCGTAGAAGAGGCCGTGTTGCGCGCACGAGTGCGTCAGGTCGACGTTGACTACGCCGGCTTGGACGCGCGCGAAGCGATTCTCGACGTCGACCTCGAGCACGTCGCGCATGCGCGCGGTCGAGAGGAGCACCCCGCCATCCACCGGCGTCGCGCCGCCCGAGAGTCCGGTGCCTGCGCCGCGCGGAACGATCGGCACTTTCCAAGCGGCGAGGAAGCGCAGCGACAGAGCCGTCTCTCGCGTATTGCGCGGCATCAATACGAGATCGGGCACGCGCCGCACGTGCGCGAGCCCGTCCGATTCGTACGTTGCTCGCCTCGTCGGATGCGTCACGAGCCCCGAGTCACCTACGAGCGCGCGCAACCCCTCCGCGATCCGCGCGTCCATCAGAAATCGATGCGCGAGAGTTTCCAGCGCGCGATGAGCAACATGATCAATGCGAAGGCGAGCGAGGACAGAATCGAGAAGAACGCGTTGTAGCGCAGGGGCGAAGTCCAGCCGAACTGCTTGGCGTACCACTTGTCTGCGTCGAGCGAGGACGCCGAGCTCCCGTCCGGTCTCGCTCCGGAAACGAATTCCTGCAACGCGTCGACGTCGCCTCCGCGGGCCACCCACGCATCGTCGTACTCGAAGTCGAACTCGAAGAGCCAGTTGCCCAGCCCCAAGAACGCGCGCTGGCGTTGGACGACGGTGTCTCCGCGCTTCTCCGACCATGTGACGAGGTCGCGCACCAAGCGATCGAAAGGATCGCGCGCACGCTCGGCCTTCTTGACGATTTCGGGCTGGGAATTGAGCGTTTTCACCAGCTCGTTGGCAGCGCTCGTCGACGAACTGCGCGCCCGTTTGGGGGCACCGCTCGAGGTCTTGTCGTTCACACGCGTCCGCCGCGAAGCCGAGATGTTCGAGGAGTCGATCACGCTGGTCCACGTTGCGGTGGTGGTGCTCAAGTCGATCGTGCGCCCGCTCCAACCGCTGCGCACGAAGCCCTCTGGTTCCTTCGCGAACCTGAGCTCGCCGACCGGATCCTCGAACGCGAAGTCGGGCGCACTCACCGCGCGGCGCAGGTTGTTGACGAGGAAAGCTGCGTCGCCGGTCTTCGGCAGCACGTAGTGCGTGACATCGATCGCGGTCGCGAGGGTCTGCAAAAGCGGCGCATCCATTTGCTCGAGCGTTTCTTTGGCCTCGGCCGAGTCGCTGGCCTCGATGCGTTCGTGGATCTGCGTGACCGCGTGTTCCTTGTTGAGCCACAACACGTTGTGTACGCAACCGTTGAACCCGAAGAAGAGGATGGACATGAGCAGCGCAGTGATAGAGCTGCGCGACAACACACCGACCATCGTCGAGAACGCGTGAATCAGTGCGAACACGTAGACGAGCGTCAACGCACTCCACAGGAAGGCCGGATCGCTGTAACCGGAGCGCACGAGGAAGCCGATGTGCATTCCGAGTACGAGCACGAAGGCCAGCAAGCCGACGAAAACGATTCCCGACAGATAACGCGCGAACAGCAGCACGAAGCGCCCAGCCGGCTTCGAGAACAGGATGTCGGCTTCGCCCTTTTCGAGCATGCGCGGAACGAAGAACGCCGTCGCCGCCAGAGACAACATGATGCCGAACGTGCCCGCGAGCCCTTCGATGAAGATGTCCTGCAAGCCTTGGATCGCTGCGATGTGCGCATCTTTGGTGGCTGCGGCTCCGGCCCCGAGGACGCCGAGTTCCGAATACTTGAACGTCTGCCATCCGAACAGCACGTCGAGTTCGGTCGGCTTGAAAGCGATCAAGAACGTCGGCGCGATCAGGCAGATCGAGAGGATGACGAGGATCCGGAAGACCTTGTTGTCGAGCACCTGGTAGAAGGCGTCCTGCAACAGCGCCTTCGAAGTGTGGGCATTCATTGCACGCCCTTTTGCACCAGTCCGATGAACGATTCCTCGAGCGTCGCGCGACGCTGCGTGATCGATCGAATCGAGATGCGCGCGCTGCGCAGACGATCGATCGCTTGGTCGAGTTCGGCCTCGTTCACTTTGAGCGACACGACGTGTCCGTCGAGCGCGAAATCGGCGCCGACTCCGGCCAGGATCTCTTTCAGATTCGTAGGCACGCTGCCGATTTCGAATCTCACTGCACCGGTGCGCGGCGTCAGCTCGTCGATCGTCCCCTGCCGGATGATGCGGCCTTTGTGCATGATCACGACGCGGTCACAGATCATCTCGACCTCCATCAACAAGTGCGAGTTGATGAACAGCGTCGTACCGCGATTCTTCAAGTCCGTCACGAGCTCGCGAATCGCCGCGCGCCCGATCGGATCGACGCCGTCGGTAGGTTCGTCGAGGAACACGAGCTCCGGATCGTTCACGAGCGCCTGCGCGAGCCCGATGCGCTGTTGCATGCCCTTGCTGTACTCGCGCACTTTGCGGTCGGCGGCCTTCATCATGTCGACGCGTTCGAGCAACGGATCGACACGCTTCTTCACGTCCTCCGGGGACGATCCGGCGAGAGCGCCGAACAAGTGCATGACTTGTCGACCGGTCAAGTGTCCAGGTAGACGGTGCGCTTCGGGGAGATAGCCGACTTTGCGGCGTGAAGCAGGATCGTCGGGATGCAGCCCGAAGAGTCGCGCTTCACCTTCGAAGCGGCGCACGAGGCCGAGCAAACACTTGATCATCGTCGTCTTGCCCGCGCCGTTCGGCCCGAGCAGACCGAAGACGCTTCCGCGTCCGACTTGCAGCGACACACCGTCTATCGCGGCGACTTCGCTCTTCGAGAACAGGCCTTTCTTGTAGACCTTGCGCAGATCCCGGACCTCCAGGATGGAATCGGACGTCGTCATGGAACGCAGAGGATAGCGAGTCGTGCGACGTAGAGCGCACGCGGCTCGCGATCCAGCGCGTGGGGTAACTCGAAAATTCGCCGGAGAATTCGGGCGGTCTGCGACTTCCTGGTGGGGTTGCGATTCCTGCGGGGGATGCAGCGAGCCCGCGTCGTCATCGCGCCTGGCCAGGAAATCGCATCCAACCCGACTTCTGTATCGATCTTCCGAATCACCCCACGAGCGCGAGCCGCGCTGCGCCGATCCAACCGGCGTCGGAACCCAATTTCGCCGGCAGAATGCGCACACTCTGCAAACGATCGCCGTACGAACGATCGCGCAAGCCGGCGCGAATGCCCTCCTCGAGCACGTCGGTTGCAGCGCCGAAGCCGCCGCCGATCACGAACACGCGCAGATCGAGCAAGCACACGACCATGCCGAGTCCACGGCCCAAGTCGCGACCGATGTCGTGCATGAGCTTGCGTTCGGGGCCGTCGCTCGCGCGCGCGAGCTTCGACAGGAGCGCGAGGTCACCCGGCTTTTCGCGCGGCAATCCAGCGGCCGTCGCGCGCTTCGTCGCCGCCGTCGCCGATGC
>JAWXBU010000048.1:0-6511 GCA_034440255.1 Planctomycetota bacterium
CGCGTCGAAGCTCGGCATCGAGATGAGCGACGAGTTCCAACTGTGGCCCGAGCAGTCGACGTCAGCTCTCGTGTGCCATCATCCGAGTGCGAAGTACTTCACGATCTGACGCTGAAACCGGCCAGCACCCACTTTCTGCGTCACAGGCGCGAGCGGCGGCCGTAGCGCCGCCAGATCGAGGGAATGCCCGCATTCCAGGCACCTTCGAGCCCCAGCAACTAACGGTTTCGAAAGGTCCCCTTCCATGCGAATTCACGTCCGCCTGCTGTCGGCTCTGCTGGCGTTCGGCGCCCTGGTCACGACGGCTTCGGCTCAGACCTACCCGCGCACGGGCTTCGTTGCGAATCTGTCGACGCTGGGACACAACGTCTCTGGACAGGTGCACATCGTCGACGCAAACACGATCCGCGTCGAGCACTTCTTCTATGACGGTGGTGGGATCTCGGTGTACTTCTACCTCGGGGCGACGAACACGAACGCGGCGTTCGCGTCGGGGATGCGCATCGGCCCGCAACTGTTCGGCACGCCGCGCGTCGATGCGACGCTCGTGATCGACTTGCCGGCTGGCAACACGCTCAACGGATTCAACGCGATCAGCGTGTGGTGCGACGCGGCGGGTGCGAACTTCGGCTCGGGGTCGTTCGCGCAGGTCGCACCGCAGAGCTTCTGCGTGGGCAAGATGAACTCGCAGGGCTGCACGCCCACGATCGCGACGAGCGGCATCGCCAGCGCGACGAGTCTGGCGCCACTCATGATCAGCACCACGAACGTGCTCAATCAGAGCCCCGGACTGATGATCTATGCGAACTCGAGCGCCAACGTACCCTTCCAGGGCGGCACGCTGTGCATCGGCAGCCCGCTGCGCAGGACGAGCGTGATGTTCTCGGGCGGAAACACGACCGGCCAAAGCTGCACAGGCTCGTACGCGCTCGACTTCAACGCTTGGGTGCGCTCGGGCATCGACACGAATCTGGCTGCGGGTCGCGAAGTTTTCGCGCAGTACTACTACCGCGACGCCTTCAGCGTCGGCGGAGTCGGCCTCACGAACGCCACACGCTTCTTCATCGGGCCGTGAGCGTACGCAACGGCCTGTTTCTCGGTGTTTTCGCGTCCTGCGTGCTCGTCGGATCGGCGCGCGCGCAGGGTGAAACCGGTTTCTTGCGCGGCGCGGGCAAGCTCGACGTCGTCGCGTCTTGGAACCGCGATTCGTTCGACGAGTACTTCATCGGCGACTCGCCATTCGCTCCGCCGATCGACGGTGTGCGGCGGGACATCTACAGTCTCTACAGTGCGTACGGACTCACCGACTCGATCGACTTGATCGCGAACGCCTCGTACGTGGTTGCGGAAGCCGACGCTGAAAACTTCCTGATCTCCGACGAGAGCAGCCTGCAGGACTTGACGCTGGGAGCCAAGTTCGCGGTTGCTTCGAAGCGCGTCGGTCCGGGTGAGGCCTCGCTCGCGCTGCTGCCCGGCGTGAAGTTTCCGCTGAGGGACTATCCGGATTTCATCGACAATGCGGTGAATGCACCGGGCCACGGTCAAGTCGACTTACGCGCGCGCGTCGTCGGCCAATATCGCTTCGACGCGGGCCCGTGGCTCGCACTCGAATCCGGTTACGACCGCCGCAACGGAGCGCCAGCCGACGAAGTGCCCTTCAACGCGACCTTCGGTTTCAATCCGCTCGAACGTCTGACGCTCACCCCCTTCTACAGCCATGTCTTCGGCATCGGCGAGACCGAGGACGACAGCGGCCTCGCGACCAGCGGTACAGCATTCAATCGCTTCGGTCTCGGTGCGTACTGGCGCTTCACCGACTCTGTAGGTCTATCCGCGGCCTATCGCCTGACGGACGAAGGGCGCAACGACTCCCAGGGCTTCTCGATCGGACTGGTCCTGCGCTTCTGAGGCAGGCGTGCGAGCCCCCCCCACGATTCGGCCAGGCGGAGTCGTCGCCCGGCCGAACAAGACAGGGCTATCGGGGGAGCACGGAATCCGACCCGGGATTCGCGATTTCCGGTCTCGACCAGGAGCTGTCCGCAGGTCTAGCCCGAGAGTCGTGCCCGAAACCCGACTGCGGCTGGAGGATGACGAGCCAGAGCAGGCGCGGATGCGGCACGCCCAGAGTCCGAGGTACCCACACATGTCGCTTTCGAAGCCCCCCCGCTCGATCTCCTCCCTTGCATTGGCCTTGCTCGCGTCGACTGGCCTGGCCACGGCGCAACAGACCGACCAGACCCAGACGCCCAACGTCGCCGGAGCCGGCATCGTCAAGTCCCTCGCCCAAGAGATCGGAGCGGGGCGTGGTGACGTGATGACGCCGCTGTCGTCCAAGTTCATCCTCGAGCGCGATCCGTTTCGCTCGATCCAACGTGGACGCCAGTTGTTCCAGCGCAAGTTCACCGCTGCGCAGGGGCTGGGTCCGCGCATGAACGACGGGATCGGCAACATCGAGATCGAGGGCGCATTCGGAGCCGGCCTGGCGGACAGCTGCGGCGCATGTCACAGCCGTCCGTTCGGATCTGCGGGCGTCGGCGGCAACGTGTTCACGCGTCCCGAGAGTCGCGATGCGCCGCACCTCTTCGGCCTCGGCCTGCAAGAGATGCTCGCCGACGAGATCACGCGCGAACTGCGGGCGATTCGCACTCAGGCTGCGACGCAGGCTCAGTCCAGTGCGAGCGTTGTCACGTTGCCGCTCGTGTCGAAGTCGATTCACTACGGCACGATCACCGCACTTGCGAACGGCACGATCGACACGAGCGGTGTCGACGGCGTCAATCCGGACCTGCGCGTGCGACCGTTCTTCGCGCAGGGCAAGACCATCTCGATGCGCGAGTTCATCGTCGGCGCGTTCAACGCCGAAATGGGCTTGCAGGCGGTCGATCCCGACACGGCCGCGGCGGCCCAAGGACAGGACGTCGTCACGCCTTCGGGGATGTTGCTCAGCGGCTCCACCGACACGTTTGAAGCTCCGCCGACGACGAATCCGACGCTGGATCCAGACCTCGACGGCGTCGTGAACGAGATCCCGACGAGCCTCGTCGACAGCATGGAGTTCTATCTCCTCAACTACTTCAAGCCGGGTCGCGGCCGCGAATCGCTCGACACAGAGGACGGCGAGCGCGCGTTCCGCTTCATCGGATGTACGACGTGTCACGTGCAGGATCTCACGATCGATCACGATCGCCGCGTCGCCGACGTCGAGGTGAAGTTCGACGCCGTGCGCTCGAATCGAGTCTTCAACGGTTTCTTCGCGACGGCGATACCCCTCTTCAGCGTGACGAATGACGGTTCGGGCCTTCCGACGCTCAAGCGCCCCGCGGCGAACTCGTTCAAGGTCGAGCGCATCTTCACCGACTTCAAGCGCCACGATCTGGGCCCGGGATTCCACGAGCGCAATTTCGACGGCACGATCACGACGAAGTTCATGACCGAACCTCTGTGGGGCGTCGGAACGACAGCGCCGTACGGTCACGACGGTCGCAGCTTGACACTCGAGGACGCTATCTTGCGTCACGGCGGCGAGGCCCAAGCCTCACGCGATCGCTTCGCGAACTTGAACGCGTTGCGCAAGGGACAGTTGATCGCATTCCTGAACTCGCTCGTCCTGTTCTCGCCGCCGGACACGGCTTCGAACCTGGAGCCCGTGAACGACGCGGCGCCGAACTTTCCGCTGAACGGGCACGGCAGCATCAAGTTGAGCGTGCTGTTCAACGATCCGAACGACAAAGAATAGACACGCGAGAGTGTCGAGAAGCGCGAGCCGCATCCGCGAGAGGGATGCGGCTCGCGCTCGTGTCGATTCAGCGCTTCCGCAGGACGGACCTCGGTTCCAATACCTGGACGCGAGCTGGGGGCTATCCGGTCTGCCGCCCATCCAGCACTGGAGGAACGCGGATTGCCTCTGCGTTCTCTCCCGCCTCTCACTCGTCACGAGATCCTCCTCATGCAGATTCTGAATTTCCTGACCGCGTGCGCTTGCTTCGTTGCCACCGCGACCGCGCAAGCGACATGGACACGTCAGAGCCCGCTGCCGTACCCGCCTCAGCTCAATCCGGAAGAAGTCGCCTTCTCCGGGACGCGCGGATACATCGTCGGAAGCAGCAATCATCTGCTCGAGACGACCGACGGCGGCGACACTTGGCACGAACGTGTGCTCACCGGCGCCACGTACAACGACGGCGGCTACTACGCCGTGAGTTTCTCCGGGCCACTGGACGGATGGATCGTCGGTGACAATCTGTCGTGGACGAATTCGTGCTTCAAGACGAGCGACGGCGGCGTCACGTGGACGCAGGTGAACATCCTCGCCTACTCGCAGTGGAGCCACGTCGACTTCGTGTCGCCGACGCGCGGTTGGGTCGGAGCGTGGGGCAATCTCTACTTCACGAACGACGGCGGAACCTCGTGGAACCCGCAGAGTTTCGGCGTCGTCGACCGCATCGACTCCATGAATTTCTACGACTCGAACATCGGTGTGCTCTCGTCCGCGGGTGCGCTGCGCAGGACGCAGAACGGTGGTCAGACGTGGACGCTCGTGCACGGCCACGAAGCGTTTGCCATCGAATGGCTCGATGCTACGACCGTGATCGCTTCCACGATTTCCTTCGGAGGACCCGATTTCGCGCGCTCGACCGACGCGGGATTGTCTTGGCAGCCGATTCAAGTTCCGGGTGTCGACCTGCAAGCGCCTGTGCGCGTCGACGCGACTACGGTGATCGCGGGCACGCAATTCGGCGACTTGTACCGCTCGACGGATGCCGGGCTCACTTGGACAAGCGTCTGGAACAGCGGAAAGACCGGCAGCGTGAACGACGGACACTTCACGTCGCCCACCGATGGCTACGTCGTCGAGTCCGGCAACTTGATCCTCCGCACGAGCGACGCGGGTCAGACGTGGAGATACGTTTCGAGCGGCTTGGGTACTAAATTCGAGGACGTCAAGATGTTCGATGCGCAACGCGGTTGGTCGCGGGCGCTGCGGTCATGCGCACGGAAGACGGCGGGCGCTCGTGGATTCCGACGACGCCCGCGAGCTCGTTCGCGGCCGGACCGCTCCGGGATCTCGCGCTCGTCGCGCCCGCATTCGCCTTCGCGTCGGGCAACAGCGGCATGCTCCTGAAAACGTTCGACGGAGGACTCCATTGGCAGGGCGTCCAGGCGCCGACTGGATATCCGAACGGAGGCACCGGCAGCTATTCGGCTTGCTCGTTCATCTCGACGACGGAAGGTTGGATCGCGGGCAGCCACCTCGAGGTCGCGCACTCGACCGACGGCGGCGCCACTTGGCAACAACAGTACGTCGGCGGCTCGTCCGCGGACGGCGTGTACGACATGGACTTCGTCGACGCGCAGAACGGTTGGCTCGTCGGAACGTTCGGCAGCGGAGTCCTGCGCACGGCCAACGGCGGTGCGACGTGGACTTTCCACGCTTTCCCTGCACCCAGCGGCGACGGTCGCGCCGTCGACTTCGCGAGCCCGCTCGTCGGATGGGCGGCGAGCCTCTCGGGATGGATCGCCCGCAGCACGAACGGCGGTCTCACCTGGACTCGGCAGCCAGTGCCTGTCGTCGGGTTCGACACGCACCTCGATTCGATTCACGCAGTCAGTACGACGGAGTGTTGGGCTGCCTCGACGGACAACGGTCGCGTCTTCCACACCACGAACGGCGGCACGACGTGGACGGAAATCGTCACACCATTCCACGACGCGTACGACGGATACACGGGTATCGCTGCGACGGCGAGCGGCGAAGTTTGGGTGGCGGGCTACCGCGGCGCCGTGTCGTACTTCGGAACGCCGAGCACCAGGACGACGAGCCTGTGCTTCGGCGACGGCAGTGGCAGCGCGTGTCCGTGTGGGAACAGCGGCTCGGGAGCACGCGGTTGCGCCAGTTCCTCCGTGCCGAGCGGCGGTTTGCTCTCCACGACCGGCGTGGCGAGCGCAACGCTCGCGAACGACACGTTTCTCTTGTCGGCTGCGTTCGTGCCTAACGGTCCCGGGCTCTTCTTCCAAGGCGCCGCGCCGCTCCTGAGCGGACTCGGAGTCTCCTTCGGCGACGGCATCTTGTGCGCGGGCGCGTCGATCTTGCGCCTCGGCATCGCGATGGCGACGAACAACAGCTCCAGCTTTCCGTCGGGCTCGACGCCACCGAACAACACGCGCATCTCGCTGGCGGGAAGCGTCGCGGCGGGCGACGCACGTCTGTACCAACTGTGGTATCGCGACGCGTTCACGTTCTGCACGTCGGCGACGTTCAACTTGACGAACGCGGTCAGCGTGACGTGGACGCCCTGAATTTCGGGGCGGAAATGCGCGGAGGACCGTCCTCGACCGGACGATCCTCCGCGCAGTCATTCGCATCCAGGTCTACGGCGTCCAAGTGATCTTGTAGCCGTTCGTGAAGTTCTGTGTAGCCGGCGTGCAGAACGCGAGCGTGTCACGGTAGATCACTTGGTAGTAAATCGTCTGCGCGGGTGCTGCGCTGCCTGCGACCGAAACCAGCGGATCA
>JAWXBU010000049.1:0-30099 GCA_034440255.1 Planctomycetota bacterium
CTCGCGTCGTGGACACTGCTCGCAAGGTGCCTCGCGTCATGGATCCTGCCAGCGGGATGCCCCGCGTCGTGGACACCACGCGCGAGATGCCCCGCGTCGATGGAAGCCGTCGCGAGCTTCATCGCGTCACCATCCGCTCGTCCTTCGGCACGTGAACCGCGATGCGCAGAGCCTTGCGCTGGATCGTTCGCGCCCAACGTCTGCGCGCATTGCGCGACTTGATTCGGCGGACATCGAGCCAGGCTGCTAGGAAGCGCAGTTTTTCGCGCTCGCTCACACAGGTCGGAGTCGAATGCAACAGGCTCGCGAGGTCCTTCACGTACCAACGCGAGCGCCAACGGACGCTGCGTCGCGCACGCCCGACGTCGATCAGAACGAGTTCGCCGTCGCTCGAACGCACGAGCACGTGCTGCAGATACAAATCGCGGTGAATGAACCCTGCGCCATGAAAGCGCGCGACGAGATCGAGGAGCCGCCGGGACACCTCGCGCTGCTCAGCCTGCGAAGCACGCTCCAGAAACGAGCGCACGGTCTGCGCGTGAGGCACACGTTCCATCACGCACACCGACACGCGATCGCGCTCGCGCTTGTCGACCGCCCAATCGATTCCGCGCGGCACACGCACGCCGCTCGCTTCCAACGCGCGCAAGGCCTCGAACTCAACTTGCCCGGGCGAGCGCGATCGGAACCACGGCCACAAGCCAGGGCGCGGACGCTCGAGCGTGCGCTTGACGATCAGCGAGTCACCGACCGCGAACGTCTCACGTCCCTGCGTGCGGCGCAGACAGTTCGGTACCGCGACATCCAGGAAATCGCGCGCCGGCTGGGGCTTCAGCGTGGTCACGCGCGGGATCCTAGCGTCCGGGCCGTTCGCCCCCCTCGCAAGAGTCGGGGCGAGCCTCTAGACTTTCGCTCCCACTTCGGCGGATTCGTCGCCCGTTCGACACGTCCCCCGCAGCGAAAACAACCCGTTTCCAACCGTCCCCCACGCGGTTCCCGCGAGTTCCTAGAGACCCCTGGAGCTCGGCTTCGATCCGCCAGAAACACAAATGTCCCAAGCCCCCGCCGTGGCCCCGCCGTCCTTGGCCGACGAGTTCAATCCCTTCCTCTCGATGGCGCAGCTGTTCAATACGGCTGCCGATCACCTCGGACTCGACGAGGGTTTGCGCGAGGTCCTGCAGCGTCCCGACCGCGAGATGACGGTCGCGATCCCGGTGCAGATGGACAACGGGTCACTGAAGGTCTTCACCGGCTACCGCGTGCAGCACAATTTTTCGCGCGGTCCGTGCAAGGGTGGGATTCGGTACGCGCCCGACGTGAACCTCGACGAAGTGCGCGCGCTCGCTGCGTGGATGACGTGGAAGTGTGCGGTCGTCGACGTGCCGTTCGGCGGCGGAAAAGGCGGCGTCATCTGTGATCCGCGCAAGCTCAGCCAATCCGAGCTCGAGAAAATCACGCGTCGCTACACAGCCGGGATCATGGACATCCTCGGGCCGGATCGCGACGTGCCGGCGCCGGACGTGAACACGAACGAGCAGACGATGGCGTGGCTCATGGACACGTACTCGATGCACGTGCGCAAGACGACGACTGCGATCGTGACGGGCAAGCCGATCGCGCTCGGCGGTTCGCACGGCCGCACCGAAGCCACTGGTCGCGGCGTGATGTTGATCGCGCGCGAAGCGATGAAGAAGCTCAACTTGCGGCCGCAAGATGCGCGCGTCGTCGTGCAGGGTGCTGGCAACGTCGGCGGCATCGGCGCGATGTTGATGCACCGCGAGGGCTACAAGATCGTGTCCATCAGCGACCAGTACGGCGCGATCTACAACGAGAAGGGCCTCGACATGCCGGCCGTGCTCGCGCACGTCAAGAAAGTCGGTCGCCTCGAAGGGTACAAGGAAGCGACCGCGATGAAGGGCGGCCAAGAAGCGCTCGAATTGCCTTGCGAAGTCATCGTTCCCGCCGCGACCGAGAATCAGATCACGACGCAAAACGTCGAGCGCATCAAGACCAGGCTCATCGTCGAAGGCGCAAACGGTCCGTGCACCGCGAAGGCCAGCAAGATTCTCGACGAGAAGGGCGTGCTCGTCGTGCCCGACATCCTCGCGAACGCGGGCGGCGTGACGGTGTCGTACTTCGAATGGGTCCAAGACCGCATGGGCTACTTCTGGAGCGAAGAGCGCGTCAACAATTCGCTCGAAGCGATCATGGTCAAGAGCTTCGACGACGTCGCGAACGTCGCGCAGAAATACAACGTGTCGATGCGCATCGCGGCGTACATCCTGGCGATCGATCGCGTGGCGACGGTCTACCGCTTGCGCGGGGTGTTCGCGTGATCTCCGAGAGCGAAATCCACGGCGTCGACTACGACGATCTCGCGCCGAACACGCACAGCGTCGAGGACGAGAATCCGTTCGCGACGATGATGGCGAGCTTCGACGAAGCGGCCGACAAGCTCGGACTCGATCCCGACGTCTACGCGATCCTGCGCAAGCCCGATCGCGAGATCCAAGTGTCGCTGCCGGTGCACATGGACGACGGCACGCTCGCGGTGCTCGAAGGTTTTCGCGTGCAGCACAACGCCGGTTTGGGCCCGTATTTCGGCCCGTTGCGCGTGCAAGGTGCCTTGAAGATGGACGACCTGCGCGCGCTCGCCGGTTGGATGACGTGGAAGTGCGCCGTCTTGAACATTCCGTTCGGCGGTTCAGCCGGCGGCGTGCGCATGTCGGCGTCGCGCCACAGTCGCGGCGAGGTCGAGCGCACGGTTCGACGCTACGTTTCGAGCCTTTTGCACGACGTCGGTCCCGATCGCGACATCTTTTCGAGCGACGTCGCGACCGACGAGAAGATCATGGCGTGGGTCATGGACACGGTGTCGATGCACGCGCGTCACACCGAAAACGCGGTCGTGTGCGGCAAGCCGCTCACGCTCGGTGGAACGTACGGACACGCGGATTCGGTCGCGCAGGGTTTGCGCGCGGTGCTCGCCCCGGCGATGAAGCTCGCAGGGCTCGACGCGAAGGGTGTGCGCATCATCATCCAAGGTGCCGGCATGCGCGGCGGCGTGCTCGCGCAAGCACTCGTGCAAGACGGGCACAAGATCGTCGGCTTGTCCGACGTGCACGGCGCCTTCTACAACGAGCGCGGGCTCGACGTCGCCGACTTGTTGAAGCAACGCGCCGGCGCCGGATCGTTGCGCGGTGCCAAGGGCACGTTCGATCGCATCACGAACGAAGAGATGTTGACGCGCGATTGCGACGTGCTGATCCCGTGTGCGGTCGCCGGTACGATCCACTTGCGCCTCGCGCGCAAGATCGCGGCCAAGCTGATCGTCGAAGGTGCGCACGGCGCAGTCAGTTCGCGGGCCGAGCGCGTGCTCGCCGATCGCGGATCGCTGGTCGTGCCGGACATCCTCTCGACGGGCGGCGGCGCGGTCGTCAACTACTTCGAGTGGGTGCAGAATCGCGCCGGCTATTCGTGGACGGCCAAGGTCGTTCAAGATCGCCTGTTGCGCTTCATGACCGAAGCGTGGACCGAGGTCGAGGCCTTGTCGCAGCAGCAGAACGTGCGCTTGCGGATGGCTGCGCACATGTTGGCGGTGCGGCGCGTGAGTCAGGCCGATCGTCTGCGCGGCGTGTACGCCTGAGCGATCTCCGAGCAGCTTCTCGAGCGACCTCGCGCCTGGTGACGGGTCTGAGGTCGCTGTGTTGTTTCGCTCCTCATCGGTCCAGCCTCGCAGGCGGCTGCCCCTCCGCTCCGATTTCATGTGAATGAGCTACCTCGTGCACATGAAAATCATCGACGCGTCGTGAAGGCCGGAACACGCGCGGGGCAAGCGCCGAAGATCGTCAGCCCAAGAGTCCCAACTCGCGCAACACTTCCTCGCGCGGCGCTCGAATCGACCCTCCGGGATACGTGGGGTCGGGCATCGTGCGCACCAAGCGTTCGACGCGGCGGCGACCCTCGGGCGTTTGGCACGCTTCGCGCGGCGTCATCCCGCCGAGCGCCGGGATCGATTCGTCGCACCACTGCTTCATGTACTCGCGCTGGCGCAACTCGAAAGCAGCGACGGCTTCCGGATCAGGCTCGGAGTCGGGGCCGGGCAAACGATCGTCGAGCGGCGCATCGGGTTCGATCGCTTCACGTGTCGTCGCGCGCTCGAACGAGACTCCCGGCAGCGCGACCAACCAACTGCGTGCGCGAGAGAGACGCTCGGCTGAATTCACTTCGAGGACCAAGCGATCATCCATCATCTGCATGTGCGCGAGCACAGTCTGTTCGCCCTTCGGAAGCGCGGGATTGGCCGGCTCGCGCCACACCCAACCGCCCGTCGACGGCTCGTCGCGCACGTCTTTGCGGCGCGTGAGCGCGGCTTCGAAAGCGCGCATGTCTGCCACGCGGAACGTGGCTGTGTGGAACAGAAGCGCTTCGTCGTGCGTGTTGACGAAGCGCGGCGGTACGTCGAGAGCTTCGAGCAACCACTTCCACAGGCTTCCGACGAGGTGTGCGTTCCGGCGCATTCCAGCCGGCGTCAGTTCGACACCGATCTTCTCGAGGTGGAGCAGTGCGGCCTGCACCTCGAAGCCGTTGAGCGGCGGCCCAGCGAGCTTCGCGATGTGAAACCCAGGCACGTGTGCGATGCGCAACGGCAGAAACAACCCGATCACGACGGCGTGCGCAAGGTCAGGATCCTCGAGCGTGAACTGCAAGCCGTCGAGCACGTCTTCGACGACCAGGGTCTCCTCGGAGTCCGTCTCGACGACGCGAAAGATCGACAAACGCGCATCGCGACGAGCTGCGAGCAGTGTCCGTGCGTGCGGCGTGATGCCGTCATCGCGGAGCGCAGCTTCGAAAATCGTCTGGGAACTCGGGTGCGCTCTGAAGTCCGCGAACAGCCACTCGGTGAAGGCGATCTCCGGCTGGAACTCGGAGAACTTGTTCTCGACGGTGCGTGCGATTTCACTGCTGCCGAAGTAACGCTCCGTGGCGATCCGGCCGTCGACGAGCTCTCTAGACGACAGGGTGACCACCCATTCGTCGACGTGTTCGCCGAGCAAACGCCAGTCGTCCGCGATCTCGGGCTCGGCCTCGGGATCGAAGCCCGAGTCCTCGTCGAAAGACGCGTCATCCCCATCCTCATCGGGGCCGATCGCGCGCGTGAACATGTCGTCGAAGCGACGCATCTCCTGGTGAAACGGTTCGAGTCGCGCCTCGATGCCGAGTGCTGAAAGCTGCTCGGAAAAGGCGGCGTAGGGAGCCTCTTCTGCGAAGAGGATGCTGCGCGGCAGAAAGTCGGACAGCGCGTCGGCGAGCTGACGTTCGAGCACGTCGAGCTCACAGTCCTTCGTCAATTTGGTCGAGAGAATCTCGCCGTCGTCGAGTTCGGCGACGATGTTCGAGCGCAACTTGCGGCCGTCCGGAAACGGTGCGATGGGCACCTCGACGAAGACCATCTGCCAATCGACGGGCTCGCGCAGCATCGTCGGCTCGACATCAGCGAGTGTCAGGAAACTGCGGGCCGGAACGTACTTCGTCGCGTTCGGCCAGGGCACTTTTTCGACGCGCGCGTCGGCTTCTCGCCCGATCTCGTCGACGGTGATCTGCAAAATCCGTTGGCGCCGACGATCGAGCGGTTTGGGTGTTAATGCTCCGGTCTTGTGCGCCTCGAGGATCGCCTCCAAACAGATCGTGAGCAGCCGCATTTCACCGCGCGTCGGAGCGCGCACATCGCGGTGCGGCGGCTTGCACGCGACGAAGGGCACGATGCTTTCGCGGCGTGCTTCGATACCCGCGTCGTTGATGAGGCTGCGCAACTTCGGCGGAATCACCGAGAGTGGCGACAGCGACAGCGTCATCGTCGACTGTTCGTCGAAGTTCGCGTCGTCCTCGCCTGCTCCGGACAAGATGTTCACGACCTGCGCGAACGCATTTGGTCCGCGGTTGACGATCATGCACGGATCGATGTCGCTCTCACCGATCATCGTTGCGACGAGCGGGTGCTCTTCGCCCGGCACACGCACGAGGAACGGCTCGTCCTCGTCCATTTCGTCGAACAGTCGGCGTTCGCCCCATTCGTGAATGGCCTGGACGAGAGCTACAGCGATCGGATCGTGGCGCGGCATGCGGGTGAAGATACCGCGGAAGGATCGAATGCACGCGCTGCGGCTTGCGCGTCGACTAATGTGCCTGTTTTCAGGCTCAATTCCCCCATGCCGGGCGACGGCGATGCGCGGGTTCGTGAGCGGTCGCTGGAACTGCTGATGATTCGGAGTCGCTCTTCTCGGTCGACGTAGGCCACGCAGAGAAGGCGATCCGAACTCGAGAGATCCTTTCGTACGCGTTTATTCGCAAGTCGCTTCCACTGGCCGGTGGAATCAGCGCCGAGGCACGCCCTTCGCAACCCGCAGATCCCAAGCGAAGCGACCGGCCGCAAACAGAAGCGCGAACCCGACCAACCAACGCGCGGACGACGTCACTGCTGGAACGTGAACGAGCTGAATACCGAGCACTCCGCCGGCGAGTGCTCCGGCAGCGAGCCAACCGGACGTGTGCGTGCGCAACGAACCGTCCTTCTTGTAGAGGAAGACGGACTGCCACGACGTGAACATCGACATCGCCATGCTGCACGCGCGCGCGCCGAGATAACCGAGTGCAGGAACTCCGTACACGAGGCCCGGCACGGCGATCAAGCCGCCGCCGATGCCGAGCATCGGAGCCACGAATCCGGCTGCGAAACCGATGATCACGACGATCACCCATTGCATCGGCGTGAGGCTCGCGGCGGAGCCGATCACACTCGCGGAGTCGCGAAAATGAGTGTCGAAGAGCACTTCGAGCGCGACGAGCGTGAGCAGCACCGCGAACACGATCTTCAGCGTGCGCACGTTCAGTTTCTTCGCGACCGCGTAGCCTAGGCGCGTGCCGACGAAGCTCGTCGCGATCAAGACGCCGACGACCGCGAAGTCGATCGACGAACGCGGATGGAACAGTTCTGTGACGGTCGCGCTCGTCGTCGATGCCAAAACGAGCACGAGTGAATTCGCGACTGCGATCGGAAGCGGCATCTTCCAGACGTAGTGAAACAGCGGCACCGCGAACACACCGCCGCCGATGCCGCACAGCGTGCTGTACGTGCCGAGCAAGACGCCGAGCGCCAGCAGCACGACCTTCTCGTTCGAACTCGGACGGCGCGACGGATCGTACGGCGCTCGGGTCGTCGATTCGCGCGACAACGTCGCCACATCGAGCGGCGGTTTCGTCACGCTTTCGAACTCACGCGCAGTTTCTCAGCCAGTTCACTCGACGAGTGCTCTTTCACGTCGCCGCAGATTGCGATCTCGATGCCGAGCTCGATGTCCACGGCGCGCTCCGGCACGCTTTCGCGTGTGTAGTCCGCGCCTTTCGCGTGCACATCGGGCCGGATTTCGCGCAAGGTCTGCTCGAGCGTCGCTTCACCGAACGAAGTGACCATGTCGACGCAGCGCAACGCGCGCAACACTTCCGCTCGCTCGCGCAGTGTGACGACCGGACGCGTCTCCCCTTTCAATGCGCGCACCGACTCGTCCGTGTTCAACGCGACGACGAGGAAGTCACCCTGCGCCTTCGCGTCCTCGAGGTAACGCACGTGCCCGACGTGCAGGATGTCGAAGCAGCCGTTCGCGAGCACGACACGCCGCACGACGTCACGCGCACGCAAGTCGGCGACGAGTCGCGCCACGAAGCTGCGGTCGAAATGGCTCGAAATATCGCTATTGTTCGCGCTGTTCATCGGTCAGGCGAAATTCGGTCGCGACAAGCGCACGACACTCGGGGCACCGACCAGCGCGGCGGCCAACTCCTGCGGTCGGCACGTCGCAGCGCCCTTCTCCATCACGACGATTCCGGCGGCTGCATTCGCGAGCACCATCGCTTGACTCGGTTCGACGCCGGCCGCGAGCGCGAGCGCGAACACCGCCGCCGCCGTGTCACCAGCTCCACACACGTCGGTGACTTCGCCGGAACCCGACGCTTCGACGGCGACGCCTTCTTCCGGCAATCCTTCGCCGAACAACGCCATCCCGAGGTTGCCGCGCGTGACGAGCAACCAGCGCGGCCGCGCGCGTTCCATCATCTCGCGCGCCGCCAGTCGGAGTTCGCGCACGTGGTCGAGCTTCGTTTCGTCGCGCTGCGTGAAACGCGCCAATTCACCGACGTTCGGCGTGATTGCGGCGATGCCGGTGAAGCGATCGACGTCCGTGCGCGGATCGAGGACGACCAGCGTTCCAGCGGCAGCGAGTTCCTTGCACGCCGCGGCGATCTCATCCGCGACGAGGCCGTAGCCGTAGTCCGAAACGATGACGACATCGGCGGTCAGTGCTCGCACGCGGTCAGCCAACGTCTCGCGCACATTCGCGTCGATCGGCGCGTTCGGTTCGCGGTCGATGCGCAAGATCTGATGCGGATTGCGCCGCGCTTCCGCAGCAAGCACGCGCGTTTTCGTCGGCGTCGCATGAGCCGCGAGCACGGCAACGTCGACCGTGTCGATGCCCTCGCCCTCGAGCAAGCGCAGCAATTCTCGTCCGTTGGCGTCTCTTCCGACCGCGCCGAGCAGCGTGACATGAGCTCCGAGCGCGCGCAGATTGCGCGCGACGTTGCCCGCTCCGCCTGCGCCGATCGAATCGGAGATGTGCTTCAACACCATGACCGGAGCCTCGCGCGAAAGACGCGTCGGTTGCGCGAACAACCAATGGTCGGCGATCAGATCACCGACGACGGCGACCTTGAGGCTTGTAAAATTGGGACAGCGCATGAGCCAGGGCCGGCGGGTTGTGCACAAGATAACGAGAGGGGCGCGCGGACTCACGACTCACGCGGAGATCCCTCCCACGGGCCGTTTACGATGCATCGCGAAGTCGCGGGAGGTCACGGCCGCCAAGCTTTTCTGCTTCGCTGTGGCGGGAGGCGGGGTTCCATGGACGCACACGAGTCGCGAATCGACGGGCGGCAGCGTCTTCCACGAAGTCGCGCTGAGCACGCGGGAGCGAAACGTTGATGGTGGTGAGATCGACCTCTTGCTTCGTGTCCCAAGTTTCCACGCGTTGGCGGAATCTGTCACATCTCGACATGAAACGCTCAATTCCTGACATCCGGCCGCGAGCAGATTGACCGTCAAGTTGCTCGCGCTGTGTACACGGCGACTGCGGGCCGTGCGGCGGCCGCTCGTCAGCACACTTCCGCAGCCGCGGCGGCGAGCGCGGCTTCGCGCAACTCGGCGACCGGTTTCGCGGATGCCGTGTACCACTCCATCCCGGCTTCTTCGGCGAGGAAGTAGTCAGAGCGCACGCCCATGAACGCGTTGTAGCGGATCGCGTAGTGCAACTCGTCGGCGGCGACGCACGGGGCGCTGATCTCGCGATCGATCGAGCGCACCGATGGTTTGAACGCGATCCACTCGTCCTTCGACATCGCGGCGACGCGCTCGACGAGCGGCCGATAGCGCGCTGCGGCGGGTGCATCACGGAACGCGTCGAGTCGCGCGTTCACGAACCACGGCATGCACGTGCCGAGTTTGTCGATGAACAGATTCTCTTCCGCACCGAAGTCGAGGCACGAACCGTCGGTGAACGTCGTCAGCGCGGCATCGTCGCCAGGCTTCATGTAGCCACCGTCGATCGTCAAGCGATAGCTGTCGGTGCCCGGGAAGGGAAAGAAGAAGCTCGTGCGGAAGCGACCGATGCCGGATTGGGCGAGGATGTCGACGGTCTCGAGTCGTTCGGCGCGCGTCTCGCTCGGCAAGCCGATCATCAGGAAGCCCGACGTGTGCAAATGCCAACGCTCGGCCGATTCGACCGTGAGCAGAATGTCGCTCTGCGTCATGTGACGCTTGAGCACTTCCTTGCGCACGCGCAACGAACCCGACTCGATGCCGAGCTTCAAGATGCGGCAACCCGCGCGACCGAGTGCCTCCGCGACGCGCTCGTCGAGCTGCTTGACGTGACTGTTGACGACGAACGGCACGCCGATGCCGCTCTTTTCGTAGAGCGCGCAGAACTCGAGCGCGTGCGGCACGTTCTGCGTGAACAGGTCGTCGTCGAGGATGAACGTGCCGATGTTCGAGTAGCGCGCGAGCACGTTGCGAATCTCGGCCAACATCTTGTCGGCCGGTCTGAAGCGGAAAAACCCGATGTTCTTGACGTTGCGCCCGAGCTCTTCCTTGTAGCGATCGACGATCTTGTGGTTGAGGCAGTACGTGCAGCGGTACGGGCAACCGCGCGACGTCATCAATCCGAACCAGCCCTGCTTCTGATCCGTGATGCGCTGCGTGTCGAAGAGTTCGTAGTCGGGCTCGGGCAAGTTGGCGAAGTCGGGGAACTCGCCGACGTTGTTCTTCACCCAGTGTTCTGGGCCGTGCGAACCGCGCGTTGCCTGAGCCGGTCGTGCACCGTCTTTCCACGACAAGAAATTCGAGACGTCGTCGACACGTGAGCCGTTCTCGATGCGCGTGACGAGCTCGAGCAGAGCGTTCTCGCACTCACCTACGCCGACGTTATCCCACACGCCGTCCGACATGACGTCCTCGGGCACCATCGTCGGATGGATGCCGCCGACGACGAGCTGCGGCAGCGTTTCGTGCGCACGTTCGAACTCCGCTCGCAACCATTCGGCGAGCTCGAGCCCGGGCGCGTACTGCTGCGTCAAGCACGAGAACGCGACGATGCCCGGCTCCCACGTTCTCACCAGCTCGCGCAAGTCTTCGCGCGTCGGTACGGGCGGCAAGTTCTCGTTCAGGTTGACGAGCTGCGTCTCGTGTCCAGCCTGTTTGAGCACGGCCGACAAGGAAGCGAGTCCGTGGTTGAACCCCATCTGCGTGTAGAGGTTCGGGTAGACGAAGAGGATGCGCATGGGTGCTTGGTGTTCGGGGCGCGATCATACGAAAGCCGCTCAGACAACAGAGGAGGCGCCCCTCCGTCTCGAACGGATGAGGCGCCTGGCGAAGAGTCACCGCGCACGTCGCGACGGTCTGTGCTGCGAGGACTTCAGACCCCCGACGAGCTGGCCACGTAGACGTGCTTGCCTGCGCTCCCAGCCTGGAAAATGCCTTGGATCTGCGCGGTCGTGAGCGGCACGTCGTACAGGGTCACCTCGTCCATCGCACCGACGAACGGCGTAGATCCTGAGTTCGTGCGGCCGAAGTACAGAGGACCCGCGTTGTCGATGCTTCCGGCTGGCGGTGTTGCCGCGACGCCCACTGCGACCGCGTCGACGTACACGCGGATCGTGCTCGGGAAGTTCGTCCGGTCGAGGACCACTGCGAAGTGCTTCCACGCTCCGACCGCCGCTTGGTCCGCCGTGCCCGCGCCCGGAACGTAGTTCAGGTAGCTGCTGCCCACGTTGGTTTGGAAACCGATGCGGCCTTGGTAGAGGAAGAGCGAGTATCCGACTCCCGTGCCTACGCGCTTGTCGAGCAAGGTGGCGACGCCGCCCGTCTGCTCCGATCGCATCCAGCCTTCGATCGTCATCGAGCCGCTCCCGAAGTTCAGCGCGCCGTTGTCCGCCGCCGTCAGAAAGGCCGTGCCGGCCTTGGTGTCGAATCCACTGCGGACCATGCCCTCGACCGTACGCGGAACGATCGGCCCCTGCGGCGTCGCGGAGTTCGCTCCCAGCGCATCGAGGTAGTTGGTGGAAACTTGCGGCGTGCCGGATTGTTGCGTCTCTTCGAAGCGCCACCAAGCGCGCATCCCGCTCGGGACCGGCACGGACAGGTAGCTCTGGCCGAAGATTTCGATGGTGGACACCTTGCTGCCGAACAGGCGCTCGTCGCACTTCTGCTGCTGCCAGTAGGGAGCGACCTCGCCGTTGTAGAGGCCGTACGTGAACTTCTGATACTCGATGGCCTCCGGGCGACCGAGCCAACCGATCCCGGAGGTCAAGTCGACGGCACCGGTCGTGGTGCTCCAGTCCCAGTTGTACCGGAGGAAGTCGTAGGCTCCGCTGGCGTAGTGAGCCACGTAACCGTCCGCGCAAGGATTCAGCGCGCAGACGCCGAGCGCGCCGCTGACGCTCGCGATCGCTTTGAGCTTCGTGTCGGAATTGAAGACCTGATAGCGGCCCCACGACGTCGCGTGGACGCGATCGTTGTGATCGACGCTGATGCAGCTCGGGACCACCGAGTTATTGAAGAACTTGCTCGGCGAGATGCTCATCGCGCTCGAAAGCACGTCTGCTGCCGTGAACATGTGGATCCCCTTGGTCACACCGTCTGCGACATACACGTTGCCCGCAGCGTCGATCGCCACGTCGTTGGGAGAGCTCACGCCGACCAAATTGTGGCTGAACAACGACACGAGGTTCGTGTCGAACGCTGTGAGCAGGCCGGGGCCCGATACCGTCATCTGGGAGACGTAGACGTTTCCGAACCCCGGACTTCCGCGCACGTCGTTCACCGCGAGTCCGATCAACGAATACCGCCGGTCCGGAGTCAGCGCGACGCTGGCGGACAACACGTTCGTCTGTCCGGTGCCGTTGAATCGGACGATGCGCGTCGCCGATCCTCGATCCGCGACGAAGACGTACCTCGGCACGTCCCCGTCGGCGTAGATCGCCACGTCGGAGGCCGGGTGGAAGTCGCCCGGAGACCCGATCGTGTAGAGATGCGGGAAGGTGCCCGATCCGCCGGCCAGCGCGGGAGAGGCTGCGGCGAGCAGGACCGTGATCGCGCAAGCGCCAACGAGCCCTCGACGCGCGGGCGCTTGGAACGGCGTTCTCGCGCACGAGCGAAATTCGGCGGAGATCGTGGCTGCTCGGTGGGTCAGTGAATGTTGGTGCATGTGTGTCGCTCGCTGCTCGGGTCGGCTTCCGGAGGGTTTCGGGTTCGCGAGAATTCGCGCACGGCGGGTCGGTCCCGCGTCGTTCGCCGTCTCGTCGCCGGTGGTTGCAGCGGACTTCGGGCGCCGGACAGGAAATCGTGTTTCTCCGCGTGCGCTCCGTGCCGGGCTTCCAGGAACGCCCCCACCACGCCACGGCCCTCGCCACGAAATGTGTGAGGCCCGGCCCGGGTGAACCCGAACCAGGCCTCGCACGTTCACCTGTGCCAGGACCTGTCCCCGAGTGCGGACGGGTCCATCCGTGTCAGGGAGTCCACGTCAACGACACCCCATTCGACGTGTTGAACGACGACGTCGTACAGAACGCCGCCGAGTCGCGGTACCAGCACTGGTAGCGCTTCGTGTTGCCGGCCGAGATCGGACCGCCGCCGATCGAGATCGGATTCGGGGTCAGGCCACCCGGGTACGTCGCCGAGCCCGCCACCGGGAACACGACGCCGAGGCGTTGGATGCCGACTGAGGCGCACAGCATGCCGTCGCCGAAGGTGAGGGGCGTGCCGGTGAGACCGTTCGCTTGGAAGAACAGACCCGGACCGGTCATGTCCGTCGTCGTCAACGTCAACGTGTCCGCACCGATCGAGGCGGTGCCGCCCGCGACGAGCATCGTGCCGCCAGCGAACATCGAATTCGCGCAGCCGCGACTCGCGCTACCGTTGTTCCCGCAGGCGATGCACGTCGTGCCGACTGCGCTACCGTCGCAGAACACGGTGAACGGCGTGCCGCACAGCGAGCCGCCCGTCTCGGTGATCGAGAACTGACCGAACGCGCTCGAGGTGCTGCCTCCGTACATGCCCAACTGGATCAGGTACGTCGTGCCGCACGTCGCGGTGAAGGTGACGAGGGACTCGAGGCCCAATGCCGTCGGACAAGGAGTCGGATCGTCGTCGTTGCAAGCGATCGCGCTACTCATGGTCGGGCAGGCGGTACCGGCGTAGACAGCGATCTTCGTGTCCGTGCTCGGGCTGCCTGGCGCGATGAGCGGGCAGGTCGTGACCGTCACAGTGCCGTTCGTCGTCGGCGCAAAGGTGTACCAGACGTCCTTCGGAATCGCCGTGAACCCGAAAAAGGTGCAGAGCGTCTCGGCTTGACCCTGCGCACTCGTCGTCGCGGTGGTGTTGTCGAACGCGTTGAGGCCGGCGATCGCCGTGAGCGGAGTCGAGCAATCGTCGTTCGTCGGAGAGTTCGGAACGAAAGTTCGGTTGAGTACGAAGTTTCCGCCGCCGAGCCCCTTGTCGCTGACGCGGATCTTGACGACTTGGCTCGCGGTCAATGCGACCGAGAGACACGAAGTGGAACCGCCGCACGGGGCACCGCCGCAATCGTCGTTGCAGGCGAGTTCCGCACCACCACAGCTCGCGTGGACGGAGAGCACGGTGTCGACGCCGAGTGAGCCGCACGTGTCGAGCGACAACGTTCCGCCGTAGATTCCGGCGGTGAAGGAGTACCAGAGGTCCTGCGAGGCGGCGCCGCCCGGATCGCAACTCGCGGTCCCGTCGTTCGTGGCGTACGTGAACAACCCGATCTGGGTCAGACTCGCCAGCGCGAGCGCGCTCGAACACGCGTTGTTCGGAGGCGGCAGAGCCCCCACCGTGAAGGTCGCCCACTTGACTTGGAAGGGCTCGGTCTTGCTCGCGACAACGGGCACGGTCGTGCTGCCGTCCGAGACGCTGAACGAGACGTTGACGGGACTGCCCACGGTTCCAGCCGAACTGCCATTGGCGATCACACCCGCAAAGTCGAGCACACTCGCCTCCCAGGAACGACTCGGTCGCGGACGCGTCGGACAGATTGTTCGCCAGGTTGAAGTCGCTCACGGCTACGTAGTAGGTGCCGGGCAGAAGCACCACGTCCACGCGCGATTGCAAAGTCCCAGCGGGCAGATAGTCGTCGTTGTGTGCGCCCGCGACTGGATTGAACAGCGAGTCGTAGATGTAGATCTCCGTGTCCGTCGTGTGTCCCTGTCCGATCGTCGTGATCGTGATCGGCCCGGCAGGGAACGTGCCGACCGCAACGGGCGTGATCGGAGTGCACGTGAATGCCATCCCGTACGGCGCCGTCAAGGCAGTGCCCGTGTCGCGCACGAAGATCCTGCTGCGCCAGCCGAACCCGTACCAACGCGTCTTCGACGGTGAACCGGCCGTCGCCGTACTCGTCCCGAACGTCGTGTCGGTTCCGGCGTTGATGACACCGCCGGCCTGCTGCAGTCCGCGCAGCGACTGCGTGAGCGTCACCGTCGTCGACGTGAGGTCGTAGCAGTAGATCCCCGCCGGTATGGGCGGCAGATTTAGATGGTAGTAGTCGGCAGATGTAAGAATCGTGAGCCCCGCGCCCGTCGCAGTGCCGGTCGTCGAGCCCGTGATGCTGTCACCGGGCACGATTCCGCTGACGAGATTGGCGTCGGCCTTGTTCGAATTGGGCTCGATTTCTGCGAAACTGACCTGGGCCGTGGTGGGCAAGGCGCACGCGAGAAATGCCAAGAGGCTCGTCGAAAAGCGCAAGTACATCAGACACCTCGAGAGAGTGGGAAGACCGCGGATGGAGCGAGTCGACAGTTGACCTGCTCTCTGACTTCGACGCTCGAATGAGTTCACATGATCGCACGCGGTCGACTGTTTCGGTCCACACGGATTCAGTCCACACCGATCTAATCCACACCGAGAAATTGCTGCACTTCGGGCGTCCCCTTCAAGCGCTCGCGCAACCTCTGCCAGCGCTTGGACAGCGCTTCCTCGCTCATCCCCCAACTGACGGCGACCTGCGCGCACGTGGCGCGTTCTATGCCCAGCCTAGCGATCAACTCTTGTTCTTCGCCGGGCAGTCCCTGGACCGACTCGAGCAGTCGCACGAAGACTTCCTCGCGTGCGAGTCTCCCACGCAGGCTGAGAGTGCTCCGTCCTGCCGTCGCGCGCGCTGCGTCGATCTGCGAATCGAAGGCATCACGCCGCACGCGCGTCACGTCGACGCGTCGCAGCGACTCGGAAAAGACGTTGCGCGCGATGGCGATCAGCCAGGTCGAGAACGAGGCGCGCGCCGGATCGAAATCGGCACAGCCGCGGCGCGCACGGATCCAACACTCCTGAACGACAGCTTCGGCGTAGAGCCGCGAGCGCAGCGCAGGTGGAACACGCAAGTGACACCACCCGACGAGTTGCGGCTCCGCCTCCGCGAACCGCTGATTGAACTCTGTTTCGTCCATGGCGCCTGCTTTCGAGATCAGGGGTCGATCGAACGCGCGGCCCGCACGCCTACGCCGTGTATCGGTTCGTATGCGGGTCCGGCGGCGCGCAGGTCACTCTCGACGGAGGCGAAGGTTCCGCGGATGGCGCGCAAATCGGTGGAGCTCTCTGATCGTTCGGCCCCCGATCGGTCGCCCTCGAACCCGGAAAAGGCGTCGGCCACCCACTCCGCTCGTGGCGTCGTCGAATCTGGACTCGTGGCTTCGTGGAGCGAAGCTGCGCTGTCCCACTCGCGCTCGTTCGCCAGTCGCAATCCGACGCGTCGCAGTGCGAGCGCGGCCTCCACCCATGTAATTTTTTCGACGGGCCGCATCAGCATTGCGCGACGCTCGTCGGGCGATGCTGCGCGTACACGGTGGGCGATCTCACTGGACGGCAGGTTCCCGGAACGCAACCACTGTCCGAACGTCAGCGCGTGTCGGGCGACGAACACCGGGCGCGCGTTCAGGTCTTGGGCCGGGATCAGCACGAGCACGATGCACGTGTCTTCGTCGAGAACGAGTTGCCCATCGGCGCCGCGTGAGGGCACGCTGCCCGTCGCCTCGTGCGCGAACTCGAAGAGCCCCGTCTGCGGATCACGGCCGATCGGGACCAGGCCCGGCTGGACGGCGAGCACGAGTCCGACGTGACGCGGCGCTTCCGCGCGATCGGCGATCGCACGCTGCGTACTCGCCCAGACGGCACGGCGCGCAGCGTCGAACGCGGACTCAGGCGTCGGGCTCTCCGCGCTGGACTCGAGCAGCGGAATCACGCCTATCCGCGGATCCGTGTCGCAGAACTCGCAGAATTCGGCGGTGAAACGCGTGTACGTGTCGTGGTCGTCGCGCGATTCCGGGCTCGGAAAGCTCACAGCACTCAGTTGGTCCGACTGGGCCCGTGCGCGATCGAGTCTCCAGTGCGCGCGTGCGAGGCACGCCGACCACGCGCTCGGCGTCCGCGCCGCCAACGCCTCGAGGCACTCCACGGCGTCGGCCTCCGCCTTCCAGCCCGCCTCACCACCCAGAGTGGACTCGAAGGAGCGCGAAACGACACTCGTGCTCAGGTCCCCGTTGCTGCGCAGTGTTTGCAGCGCGAACGCGCACGCGGGAACTTCCCCGAGCAACGTCGCGGCAGTCACCGCGAGACGCTCGGCCACAGATCCGGATCGCTGTGGATGTACAGGCTCCGCGGATTGCAAGGCTACGTCAGCCGCGAAAGCTCGCAGGCGCGCGCGATCCACGGATATCGAGCCCAGATAGAGTGCGCGCATCGCGGGCTCGGCTTGATTCAGGCCGATCTCGTTGGCCTTCTGTGAATTGATCTGCGCCTGGAGCGCATCTCGACGCGACTCCGACGCCAGCCACAGCGCGACGATCGCACTCACGAGCAGCACCAGTGCGGTGGCCGCAAGCCAGGCGGCAGTGCGATTGCGCCGACACCACTTCTTGAACTCCTGCCACGCTCCGACGCGATAGGCCTGCACGACGCGCTGATCGAGGAACGCGCGCAGGTCCAGCGCCATCGCCGCCATGTCGGCTTAGCGGGCGGCCGGATGGCGGGCCATCGCCTTCTCGCAGATGGCGAGGAATTCGCCCGGCAAGCTCGCATTCAGAGCGGCGAGCGATTGCGGCGGACCTTGGGTCAACCGCAACAAGATCTGCGCGTGGTGGCGCGCCTCGCCGTCGGAGTAGGGCGCGCGACCGCCGAGGAGCTGGTAGAGGATCGCGCCGACCGAGTAGACGTCGGAGCGCGCACTCATCTCCACGCGATCACCGGCTGCTTGCTCCGGCGACATGTAGTAAGGCGTGCCGACGATGTCGCCTTCCAACGACGCGAGCGGCGAATCGGGCGTGATCGACAGTTCTTCGGCGCGCGTCGTACGCACGGACGAGGGAAGGTGCGCGGGCGGCGGAGATGTCGTGCCGCGCTGCGTTTCGAGAACGCGTGCCAGCCCCCAGTCCATCACGTACACCTCGCCGAACGCGCCGCACATGATGTTCGTCGGCTTGAGATCGCGGTGGATCACGCCCTTCGAGTGCGCGTAAGCCATGGCCTCGCACACCCGCATCAAGACGTCGAGAGCGCGCGCCTGCGTCCAGCCATCCTCACGCGCTTCGACGAGGCGAAACACGTCGGCCAGCGTGTGCCCCTGAACGAGCCGCAGCGTGAAGAAGACCTGGCCACGCGCATCGAGTCCCAGCTCGTGCACGGGCACGATCCCGGGGTGGTCGAGTTGCCCGGTGATCTGCGCCTCGTCGAGGAACGCGGCCAACGTGCGCTCGTTGGCGCGAAGTGCGGTCTTGCGCGCGATCGAGCGCTTCAGTTCGCCGTCGTACACGCGGTGCACGACGCCCATGCCGCCGCGGCCTATCTCGTCGCCGTCGACGTAGCGCGACGGACGCGCCGCGCTCTCCGCCAGGTGCGCGAGCAGCGCACGGATGGATTCGGTCTCGCGAGCGCCGTCACAAGACGCGACGCTTGCCGAGCTGTCGTTCCGCTGGACGAGGCGACGGTGCTCGCGCTCCACCTCGCCCTGCAGTTCCGGAAAGCGCGCGCGGTAGTGATCGAGAGTTTGCAGCTCGTCACGCTCGCGATCGGCCAGCATCATGGCGAGCAGGTCGAACACGCGCGGATCGTCGGTGCGTGGCGAGGATGACATGCCACTGAACCCTACGGCGATGGCCCTGCTTCCGGCAATCCGAGGAGCGCGCCGAGGCTGGCGGCGTGATCGGCCACGGCGAGAATCCACGCCGATCCTCCGCACGCACTCGCGCGACGGTTCAGCCCGCAACAGCGCGGCTCGGGCCTGCGAGTTGGATCGGCGCGGGTCCGGATTTCGAGGTCCATGCGCAAGATCCGTTCGAGCTCGTTCGCCTCAACGACGCGGTGACCGAGCATCCTCAGCGCAAACGCTACGGCCGCGGCATGCCTGGCGAGAGTTCCGGTGGATGAGGCGTAGGCCATCCGACTTCTACGTTCGGTCGCGGAGTCCGGCCGAGTGATCGCTCGCACAGGACCTCACGCAAGTGGAGGCGCACAGGACGTAGATCGGACGCGCGCTCTCCGCTCGTTATGCTGCGCGGGTCATGCAGGTTCGCATCGCCACGGCCAGCGTTCTCACGGAGCCCGACGACGACGAAGTTCCGCTGCTCGAAGCGCTCACGCAGCACGGCATCGCGGCGCGCATGGCGGCGTGGGACGACCCGCGCGAAAACTGGGACGAGCGCGTGCCCACGGTCATCCGTTCGACGTGGGGTTACTACCGCGACATCGACGCGTTCCAAGCATGGCTCCGGCGCGTCGACAGCGCAGCGCCGCTGTGGAATCCGCTCGGAATCGTGCGCGGCAACCTGCACAAGAGCTACCTGCACGAACTAGAGCTCGCTGGGCATGCAGTCGTGCCGACCGAGTTTTTCGCGCGCGGAGCGAAGGCGAAGTTGGTGGACATCGCTGCAAAGCGGGGTTGGTCGGACCTCGTCGTCAAGCCGACCGTGTCGGGCGGATCGTTCGGCACGTTGCGCGTCTCGATGCGCGACCCCGCGGCCGGTGAGGCGCACCTCGCGCGCTTGCTCGCCGAACGTGACGTCATGGTGCAGCGCTACGTCGAATCGGTCGACGACTACGGTGAGCGCGCGCTCGTGTGGATCGACGGAGTCTTCACGCACGCTGTGCGCAAGTCGCCGCGCTTCATCGGGCAGGACGAGCATGTCTCCGAAGCACTGCCGATCGCTCCGGACGAGCTCGCGCTCGGTGCAGCCGTTTTGAGGCCGTTTGAGCGCGATCTCTTGTTCGCTCGCGTCGATGTCGCACGCAACGAGCGCGGTACGCCGATGATCATGGAACTCGAGTTGGTCGAGCCATCCTTGTTCTTGCTGCAGTTCCCGCCGGCGCTCGCCCGCCTCGCCGACGGCATCGCAGCTCGTGTGCGTTCCGCCCGAACGTAGTCAGAAAGGCCTGAAACAGGCTCTTTCGTCGGGCTCCGCCCAGCCTTACCCGCGTTTCGCAGACCTGCGCGGCGGATCGCGGTATTCTCTCCGGCCCCGCGGCCTGCGATCGCCGCACACACTCGAAGGCCCTGAATTCTCCATGAAACACACGCTTTTCCTGCTCCTCGCACTCGCATCGACTGCGGCATGCAGATCGACCGACAACCAAATGAAATCGGATGCAGCTCAATCGGTGAGAAGTTCGGCCGCAGCACAAGATCCTGCGACGCAAGCCGTCTTCCCCTACTCGGTGCAACGCGCGAAACTCAGGAACGGCCTGCAAGTCCTGATGGTGCCGATGCCCTCCGATGGACTCGTCTCGTATTGGTCGGTGGTCCGCACGGGATCGCGCGACGAAGTCGAAGAAGGTGTCACGGGCTTCGCGCACTTCTTCGAACACATGATGTTCCGCGGCACCGACAAATTGCCGGGCAAGGAATACGACCGCGTCGTCAGCGGCATGGGCGCCGACGCGAACGCTTTCACCTCCGACGACATGACGGCGTATCACCTGTCGTTCGCGACGGCGAGCTTGCCGCGCGTCATCGAGATCGAGGCCGATCGCTTCCAGAACCTCAAGTACTCGGAAACCGAGTTCAAAACCGAGTCGGGCGCCGTGTTCGGCGAGTACCGCAAGGGACGCTCGAGCCCGTTCGAGGTGCTCGACGAATCCGTGCGCAACGTCGCGTTCGACAAGCACACCTACAAGCACACGACGATCGGTTTCGTCGCCGACATCGAAGCGATGCCGAAGCAGTACGCGTACTCGAAGACGTTCTTCAAGCGCTTCTACAGGCCTGAAAACGTGGTGATTCTCATCACCGGTGACTTCGATCCGACCGAGACGCTCGAGACGATCAAGAAGAACTACGGCGCGTGGCAACCGGGCTACCAGGCTCCGAACATCGCTGCCGAACCGGAGCAGACCGCGAAGCGCTCGGTGAACATTCCGTTCAAGGGCAAGACGCAACCGATCGTCGCTTTGTGCTTCAAAGGTCCGGCGTTCGCTCCGACCGACCGCGGCGCGATGGCCGCGAAGCTCGTCGGCGAGCTTGCCTTCGGGCCGACTTCGCCGCTGTACAAGAAGCTCGTCCTCGAGGATCAGAAGGTCGAGGGTTTGGGCGGCTCGCTCGATCCGAATCGCGATCCGGGTCTGTGGTGGATCTACGCGATCGTCAAGGAAGCGAACGACGTGCGCGCGATCGAAAACGAACTGTGGGCGGCGATCGCCGACTTGAAGAAGACGCCGGTTTCTGCCGAACGCCTCGCGGCGGTGCGCTCGAATTTGCGCTACTCGTTCCTCTCCAATCTCGCGACGCCTTCCGACACGGCGGAATCGGTCGCACGCTACATCGCTCTCACGGGCGACTTGACGTGCATCGACGCGATGTTCCAGACGCTCGCGAAGGTCACGCCGGAAGACGTGATGCGCGCGGCGGACACGTGGTTGCGCGAGGAGCGCTGCACGGTCGCGACTCTGCACACAGAAGGCGAGACGATCTCGGCGGCTCCGACAAATCTCCAAAACCCAGCGGGTTTTTCAGCACCGAACGCGACGCAGCAAGCGCGCTACGCGATCACCGATGCAGCGACGCCGAACCTGCCCGTCCTCGAGGGCAGCACGGTCTCGCAGCCGCCGGTCTTGATGCCGATCGCTCAGGACCCGACCGTTTCGTTCCGCGTGTGGTTTCAAGTCGGCAGCCAAGACGATCCCATCGGTAAGGAAGGACTCGCCGCACTGACCGGAGCGCTCATCAGCGAAGGCGCGACGAAAAAGAACGCCTACGCCGAGATCCTGAACAAGCTGTTTCCGCTCGCGGCGAGCTACTCCGACACGGTCGACAAAGAGATGACGCTCGTCTCGGGTCAAGTGCACCGCGACAACACGGCAGCTTTCTACGAACTCTTCGTGCAAGCGATCACCGAGCCCGCATTCGCAGCGAACGACTTCGAACGCTTGCGCGATCAATTCGTCTCGGAGATCGAGAACACACTGCGATTCGCGTCGGGTGAGGAGCTCGGCAAAGCAACGCTCGTCGACACCGTCTTCCACGGCACGCGTTACGCCCATGTCGGCGTCGGTACGGTGGAGTCGTTGAAGAGCATCACGCTGGACGACGTGCGCGCCTTCTACACCAAGCACTACACGCGCGACAACGTCGTGATCGGAATGGGCGGCGCCTATCCGCGAGAACTGCCGGTGCGCATGAAAGCGGATCTCGGCGTGCTCCCGGGCGGCAAGCCCGAGCGTCCGGCGAAGCCCGTTCCCGCCATGAGCAGCGGACGCCGCCTCGTTCTCGTCGAGAACAAGACCGCACAGGGCAGCTCGATCAGCATGGGCGTTCCGATCACGTTGCAGCGCGGCTCGCGCGAGTTCTACGCGCTGTGGATCGCCAATTCGTGGCTCGGTGAACACCGCAACAGTTCGTCGCACCTCTACCAAGTGATCCGCGAAGAGCGCGGAATCAACTACGGCAACTACTCCTACATCGAAGCGTTCCCGCGCGGTGGTGGACGGCGCATGCCTCCGCAAGGCGTCGGTCGTCGCCAGCAGATGTTCGAAGTCTGGCTGCGCACTCTGCCGACGGAGAACACGCTGTTCTCGATCCGCGCGGCGCTGCGCGAGCTCGAAACGCTCGTGGCCGATGGGCTCACGAAGGAGGAGTTCGAGTTCACGAAGAACTTCTTGAAGGGCTATTCGAGCCACTACGCAGAGTCGACGTTCGAACGTCTGGGCTACGCGATCGACGATCGCTTCTACGACATCGACGGACACCTGGCGCGCTTCAAGAAGATGATGAACGACATCTCGCTCGACGAAGTCAACGCGGCGATCAAGAAGTACATGAAGGCCGAGGACCTGACGATCGCGATCGTGACGAGTGACGCTGCCGGTCTGAAGGCTGCCTTCGAAAGCGGAGCACCGACACTGTGCATCTACCCTGAAGGTGCCGAGAAATCGCCGGAGATCCTGGCCGAGGACGCCAAGATCTCGACCTGGCCGCTGCGCGTGAACCCGGAGAACATCACGATCCGGCCGGTGGAAGCGATGTTCCAATCGGCGGTATCGTTGCCTTCGCGGAACTGATCGGCGCTTTCAACTCTTCGCCGGGATTGACGAAGAGTTCGCGCTCGAAACGATACTGACGATCGTGGAGCTCCTTGTAGCGGCCGCCCGCTGCCAGGAGTTCCGCGTGTTTTCCGCGCTCGACGATCTCGCCGTGCTCGATGACGAGGATCTGATCGGCCGAGCGGATCGTTGAGAGTCGGTGCGCGATCACGAACGTCGTGCGACTCGCACGCAAACGCTGCAAGCCGTCTTGGATGAGAGCTTCACTCTCGCTGTCGAGGCTCGAAGTCGCTTCGTCGAGGATCAGGATCTTCGGGTTCGCGAGCAACGCGCGTGCGATCGCGACGCGTTGACGCTGACCGCCGGACAAACGCACGCCGCGCTCCCCTACGACCGTGTCGAGGCCGTCCTTGAAGTCGCGCGTGAATTCATCGCAGTGCGCGGTCGCGCATGCGGCTTCGACCTCGGCACGAGTCGCTGCGGGCCTCGAAAACGCGACGTTTTCCGCGATCGTGCCGTCGAAGAGGAAGTTGTCCTGCAGAACGACGCCCAGGTGTGAGCGGTAGTCTCGGAGACGAATGCTCTCCAAGTCGCGGCCGTCCACGGTGACGCGGCCCCGGATCGGTCGGTTGAACGCCATCACGAGACCCACGAGCGTCGTCTTGCCCGAGCCGCTCGATCCGACGAGCGCCGTCGTCGATCCGGCCGGCGTCGTGAACGTCACGTTTTTCAGGACGGGCACTCCGGGGTTGTATTCGAACGTCACGTCCTCGAACGCGATGGTTCCAATCACCGTAGGGCAGGCTTCGCGATCCGGATCACCCGCGTCTTCGGTCGCGACGCGGC
Source organism: Planctomycetota bacterium (assembly GCA_034440255.1). GTDB lineage: Bacteria > Planctomycetota > UBA1135 > UBA1135 > JAEUIA01. The sequence goes on from JAWXBU010000049.1 coordinate 23,981, forward strand.
GGATCTCGCGGATGCGGTCGAGGCCGGCGAACGCTTCGCTGATCTGCGTGCCGATGGAAGCGATCTGCACGACGGGCGCGACGACGAGCGCGATGAAGATCAAGTACGTCGTGAACTCGCCCAACGTCATCGCCTCATGGACCATCGCGTCTCCGCCGACGATCACGACCACGACACCGATGACGCCCACGATCGCCGTCGATATCGCCGTCGTCATCGACACGCCGCTCATCGAGCGGCGGATGTTGTCGAACAGACGATCGACGTTCGCGCCGAACACGCGCTCTTCCGCAGGCTCCGCCGTGTACGCCTTGACGATGCGCACGCCGCCCAACATCTGATTCAAGCGCCCCGTGATCTCGCCCTGGATCTTGCCGCGCTCGCGGAAGAGCGGCCGCAGCGTCTTGAACGCCCACGACATGGCGACTCCGAAAACGGCGAGCACGACGAGAATGACGAGCGTCAGTTTCCAGTTCAGGTAGAAGAGATATCCGAGCGCGAGCACGGCCGTGATGACGCCTCCGACGAGTTGCACGAGACCGCTGCCGACGAGGTTTCGGATGCCTTCCGCATCCGTCATGATCCGCGAAATCAGCACGCCCGTCTGCGTCGAGTCGAAGTAGCGCACCGGCAGTCGACCGACGTGAGCTTGCACGACTTTGCGCATGTCGTTGATCGCACGCTGCGCGGCCACACCGAGCAATTGGCTGAGTGCGTATCCGCTGATCGCTTGCACGATCGTCGCCACACCGCCGGCGATCGCGAGTGGCCACAAGAGATCGACGCGGCCCTTGCCGACGACGTCGTCGATCAGAACCTTGGTGGTGAGCGGTAGGACGAAACCGACGAGCCGGTTCACCATCATCACGAGGAAGCCGATGGTCAGTCGCTGCTTGTGAACGCCGACGAGTTCGCGCGTCTCGCGCCAACTGTCCGACAGTTTGGGGCGCTTCTTCTGCGGCGTTTCGGCGCTCACGTTCCGCTGCTCGATACGCTCAAACGCGCAACCAGTCGGGTTGCCAGGTCTGAATGCGTTTCTTCAGATCGTCGACCTTCGCGAACTTGCCGGCGAGCGCGTCGTCGAACAAAGCCGGCATCTCGGCATCGCTCGCGAAGCGCAGCGCGATCAAGTACGTCAACGGCAAGCGTTCGATGTCGGCTCGGCGATTCGCGCCGATGACGCGCTCGAGCCGTAGGCGCATCTCGAGACGGATCACCCGATCTTGCACGATCAGGGCGTTGCTGCGGGTCGCATGCCACGTGCCGAGGATCGCGGCCACGAAGACGACGAGCCAGATCGACTCGAAGCTCGGATTCTGGATCGCGAGCCAAACCCGACGTGCGAGTTCGGCCAAGATCACGAGCCCCGAAAGGAAGAGCCACAGCGGCGGAATGGCTCTGTGGTTCGCGAACGATTGCGGTGCGCTCGAGCGCGCGCTCATCGGCCCGGCGTTCCGCCGACCTTCTCGCTCGACGCGGCAGTCTTCGTCCAGCGCGAGGTCCACTCGAGCACGGTCTCGTGCCACAGAATCGAATTCTGCGGCTTCAACACCCAGTGGTTTTCATCGGGGAAATACAGGAATTTGCTGGGGATGCCTTTGCGCTGCAGTGCCGTGAACGTGCTCATCCCCTGTGTATCGACGACGCGATAGTCGAGTCCGCCGTGGATGACCAGCATGGGTGTCTTCCAATTCTTGACCAGGTCGATCGGGTTGTGTTTCGCGTAGCTCTCGGGACTGTCCCAGGGAGTTCCGCCGTGCTCCCACTCTGGAAACCACAACTCTTCCGTGTCGAAGTACGCCATGCGCTCGTCGATGTTGCCGTCGTGATTGACGAGGCACTTGAAGCGGTCGGTGTTGCCCGAAATCCAATTGACCATGTAACCGCCGTACGACGCGCCGAGCGCTGCGACGTTCGATCCGTCGAGGAACGTGTACGTCTTCAGCGCGTGATCGAGTCCGAGCATCAAGTCTTGGTAGGGCGCGCCGCCCCAGTCGTGATTGACCGCGTCGACGAACGCTTGGCCGTAGCCGGTCGACGCGTGGAAATCGATCATGATCGCTGCGAAGCCGGCCGCGGCGTGCACTTGCGGATTCCAGCGATAGTGGAAGTGATTGCCGAAACTGCCCTGCGGTCCGCCGTGGATCAGGAACGCGACCGGGTACTTCTTCGCAGGATCGAAATCGATCGGTTTCACGAGGTAGCCGTAGACCGTGTCGTCCTTCGCGCCCTTGAACGTGAACTGCTCGTAGTCGCCCATCTTGGTGCGATCGAGTCTCTCCACGTTGAACTTCGTGGTCGCGCGGAAGCCGACTCCGTCGAACCCGCACGAGTACAACTCGTCCGGAGCGCGCAGCGTGTTGAACGTGAACACGAGTCGACCGTCCGCCTCGGCCACGTTGCCGAAACTGCCGTCTTTCACGATGGTTTTGACGGTTCCGCTCGACGCGTCGATCGCGAAGAGCGACTTCTGTCCCAGGTTGTCGGCGGTCGTGTAGAGCGTCTTCTGGTCCTTCGACCACGCGATCTCGGTTGCAGAACGATCCCAACCCTCGGTCAAGACGCGCGACGTCTTCGTCGTCCAGTCCATCAGCACGACACGCGTGCGATCGGCCTCATAACCCGGCCGTGCCATCGCCAAGTACGCGAGCTGCTTGCCGTCCGGTGAGAAGCGCGGTTGGTTGTCGAGCGCTTTGTTCGCGACCGTCAAGAGACGCGGCGCAGCACTCCCGTCCGTCGGCACTGCATATAGGTCGATGTTGGTCGTCCACATCATGTCGCGCGTTGCCAACTGGCACGCGAACACGACCACCGAACCGTCGGGCGAAACCGCGATCTCTTCCGTGCCGCCGAACGGTTTCGTCGGCGCGTCAGCGTCGATGCCTTGCATGAGGTCGACGGTCGTTCCGCTCGCGACGTCGTACGTGAACACGTGACAACGCTTCTTGTCGGCCCACGTGTCCCAGTGACGGAACGGCAGCGACTCGTAGATCTTCGCCTTGACCTTGCTCTTCGACGCCGCTTCGTCGCGCGCGGCAGTCTCGGCGATCACAGTCTCGCGCTTCAGATCCGTGTAGACGTCGAGCACGAGTACGAGACGCTTGCCACCATCGAACGGCACGAATCCTTCGACGTCGAGCGGCAGTTTCGTGACTTGTTCAGCAGCCCCGCCCGAAGCTTGAACGCGCCACACTTGGCTGCTGCCGCTGCGCGTCGAGAGGAACAAGATCGAACCGTCGCCGCTCCAACGCGCACTCGAATCGTTGGCCGGATCGTCGGTCAGGCGCTTCAAGTCGTTGCCGTCGATGTCCGTGATCCACACGTCGGTGCGACCCTTGTTCGCTTCGAGGTCGGTGTCGCGCACGGTGAACGCGACGCGTTTTCCATCGGGAGAAACTGCCGGATCGGACACGCGCTGCATGGCGAGCATGTCGTGGACGGTGAACGGATGCGGATCGGCGGCGAGAACAGCGACGAGAGCGACGAACAGCGACATGAGCATTTCTCCTTGGGGTCCGAATCGAGCGCGCTAGCAGCCCGTTGAAAAAGTCACCGCTCCTGACAAGTCACGCGTTTGCGACGCACGAGGAGCGACGGAGAGCCGGCATGTGTTCCCGTGCCCAGGAAGCGAAGCCTCCGTAGTGAGCGCTCCTCGGGAGCTCTCACAGCGGGACTGGCCTTCCTGGCCACTGAGCACGGCCCGACGAGCTCGGCGCAGCAGCGCGAAGGCGTGGGTTGTCAGGTGCGATGAGTTTTTCAACGGGCTGCTAGTGTCGTGTCCGCGCCGACGTTTGACTACGGCGCGTCAGTTTTGCGCTCGCGAACCGCGCTTCAACACGAAGTAAAGCGGCACGCCGACGACGAAAACGAGCGAGCCCCACATCCACGTCTCGGCGCCGAGGCCCCAGATCGCGAATGCGACGAATAGGAACGCGAGACACGCTGTGATCGTCACGCGGCGCATCTTCGAACGCTCCAGGGGAGGCGACGCGCGCCTGGCGATCACGAAGTCGGCCGCAGCGACGACGAGGTGCGGCACGAGCGTCGTCAGCAACGCCAACTGCACGATCCAACCGAATGCGTCGAGCAACGACTTCTGGAGTACCAGCGTCAACATCGCGCTCGCGATCAGCGTCCCGAGGACGAGCGACAAGGCCGGCGTGTGGAAGCGCGGATGAATGCGCCCGAAGGAACGAAAGAACAATCCGTCGGAAGCCGCCGAAACCGGGATGCGCCCGGCCATCAGGATCCAACCGTTCAACGTGCCGAGTCCGGCGGCGATGGCGACGATCGCGATGACGTATCCACCGAACGGGCCGACCGTGCGCTCGGCCGCGAGCGCGATCGGTCGCGCAGAACTCGCCGCGACGTCGTTCGGCAACACACCCGCGACCGCGAGTGCGGCGAGCAAGAACACGGCCGTGCCGATCACGTAGCCGATCATCGTGCTGCGCCGGATCGTGCTCTCGGCCGCTTCGACTTCTTCCGCGGGAACCGTCGCCGATTCGATGCCCGAATAAGCCCACACGATGAGCGAGACACCGAGCGGCAGCGCGCTCCAACCGTGTGGCGCGAACGGCTGCAAATTCGCAGCGTCGAACGATGGTAACGCGAGTAACGCGATCACGACGAGCGGCACCACGTTCGCGAACAAGATCACGATCTGCAGTCGCGAACTGTGCTTCACGCCGAGCACGTTGACGGCGCACAAACCCCACAAAATCAGCTGCGCTACGCCGAATTGCGCCACCGGACTCTGCTCCAACTCCCGCGAAAACCCAGCGACGTATCCAACCACTCCGAATGCGATCGCAGCATTCCCGATCACCGCGCTGAACCAATACGACCACACGACTTGGAACGCGGTGAAGTCGCCGAACGCCGCTCGTGCGAACACGTACGGTCCGCCAGTGCGCGGCATCGAGGTCCCGAGCCGTGCGTACACGAGCGCGACGAACAAGTATCCGGCCGCAGTGACGACCCACGCGACGAGCCCGAGTGGCCCGACCTCTTTCGCGAGCGAAGCCGGCAACGTGTAGATCGAAGTGCCGACCATGTTGCCGACGATCAGCGCGACGGCGCCGAGCAACGTCAGGCCGCGCACGAACGACGGTCCCTTCTCGTTGGCGTTCGTCATCGGCGGCGGAAGCGCAACACGTCGTGACTGGTCGTGACTGCCAAAGAGTCGATGGTCGCGAGCATGCGCTTCTCGTCGTTGCGACCCCAACGATAGGTCGCGAGCGCGAGATCGTTCAACTGTTGCGCGTTCAGCTGTCGTCGATCGCGCGCGACGACGCGCTCTTCGAGCACGAAATCCGCCACGAATTCAGCCTCCACGGTCGCCGCACGATCCACCGCGTGCGCTTCGCCGAGCACCGACTCACGCAGCTCGAAGAGATCGTCCTGCGCTGGAACCGCGACGATCATCACGCCATCCCGACCGAGCACGCGCGCGCACTCTGCCGCATTCCTCCGTCCATCGATCGACACGACGAGCCCAACCGAACCATCTTCGAGCGGCAGGCGTCGATCCGCGTTCGCGACGATCCAAGTCACCCCCGCATGACGTTTCGCCGACGCCTCCACCGCCTGCACCGAGATGTCGACGCCGAACGCGACACACTCGAAGCGATCACGAATAGCGGCCAAAAACGTGCCTTCGCCTGACCCGAGATCCGCAACTGCGAACGGCTCTTTCAACGCAGCCCCTTCAACTGCCCCGACGAGCGCCGTCTTCAACACATTGCCGAAACCACCATCCAACAACGTTCGCCGCGCACGCACGACCTCCATCGAATCTCCAGGCGTATGCGAGTGCTTGTCGTGCGGCTGCAACAAATTCACGTACCCCGAGCGTGCCACATCAAACGCATGCCCCGCCGCACAAACGAACGCGCGCTCCTCCCGAACGAGCCCCTTTGCGCAAGCGCGGACCGTGCAAGCCATCGTCATGTCCGGCAGCGTGTCGCTACTACCCCTGACTCGCAAGCCTGAGACCTCGCCTGCAGTACCGCATCCACCCCCGCCTCTCCGCAACCGAACACAACACACCCCCTCGCCCTTCCGCAACCGAGCACCACACACCCCTCGCCCCTCCGCAACCGAACACAACACACCCC
>JAWXBU010000050.1:0-3141 GCA_034440255.1 Planctomycetota bacterium
TCCGATCTCGACCTTGCGCGATCGTGGGATCGACGCGACGGCACTTCTGGTGCTGCAGCGCGCGGATCTACGCCTGGGGTAGGCCAGTCCGACCCGACCGTAATCGGTCGCGATCGATGCCACTCACCGTCGTCCGCACCATGGAACGCCAGACGCGACTACCAAGGAACACTCAAGCGATCGACGACATCGCGTCTGGCGAGCACTCGGGCGCAGAGTTCCCAACGGTCCTGATCCGGATCGATCGTCTCTTGGTAGCGCATCTCGAAGACGTCTCGAGCTTGCTTCCTGAGATGGATGTACTCGTCCATCTCCGTCTCGAGGATCCCTTCGCTCTCGATCCACTCGTCTTCGATCGTGTCCGGCAAGCCGCCGAAGATGTCATAGCGATCCTTCATCCGCCTGGAGAGCACGCCATAGACCTTCTCGTCCTGTGTCTCGTGGTAGACGAGGTTGAGCATGTCGACTGTCCGACGCGTCTGGCCGATGCGCTTGATCCTTCCCAGCCGCTGCTCGAGGCGGGACGGATTCCAGGGCAGATCCACGTTGATCAACGTGCCGAGCGTCTGCAGGTTCAGGCCTTCGCAAGCGGCGTCAGTGGCCACGAGCAATCGGATCTGCCGCTTCTTCACGGCCGACTTCAAGTCCTCCCGTTCGACTCCCGCGAAGTCGCCGCCTCGGAAGATGCCGCTCCGGCCAGCGCCCGCGTACACGCCAACGGGCTCGTTCGGGAGCAGTTTTGCCAGTTCTGCGGCGAGCGCGAACGCGGTGTCGTAGTACTGGCTGAACACGATGCAGCCGTGCTCCAACCAAGTACGCCCCTCGGTCCGGTGCTCCATCAGGAAGTAGCGAACAGCGGAGACCTTCGGGTCGCGCGCCTCCGGACGAGACAACTCGGTGACGATCGTGGTCAGGTCGGCCGCCTCGCCCGGCGTCAGCGAACGCAGGAGCTCGCCCATAAGTCGACCCTGATCCTCGTCCTCCAGCACCTCCTTCTTCAGGAGCGTCTCGGCAGTCGCACGCCCAGAAGAGAAGCTCGAGCAGATCCGCTGGAGGATCAGCGTCTTCATGAAACCGGCCGCTTTGGTTCTCTTCTGCAGCGACGCCGCGAACCTCTCGGCGGCTTGGTAGGCGAGATCGAACGGGTGGTTCGTCATCAACCCCAGGCCGACGAACTGGACGCCCTCGTACGCACCCGCCGGCGCATCAGGCATCGGGTGGACTTCGACGGCGACCTTGTCGAGCAATCCCGCGTCCTCGAGTGTCTGTCGACGCCGCAACACGGTGTGCCGCACGATCGGGTTGTGCTCGCGCAGGAACCCCGGCGCGAGGGCCTGAGCAACGGCTTGCTGTTCGAGAACTCCCAGCGATCCGAATCCCCGATCCGTGAAGAACGTCCGATCCTCGAACCCGAGTTGCAGGCGCAGGCTCGCGAAGACCGCATCCTCGCTCCCCGGCGGCAGTGGGTTCCTCAACCACTCCCAAACATCACGCTCCTCGAGGGGCCGTTCCAGCCCCTTGATGATCGGAAGCGCGCGCTCCCAGTCGCTCCACATGCCGAACGGCTCGCGCCCCAGGACGAACTCGGAGCCCGAGTTCAGGATCCGCAGGAGATCCCAGAGTTCATGCACCTCGGTCTGGATCGGGGTCGCCGTCCCGAGCAGGAGGTGTTGAGTGCGGTGGCCGATCCGCAGCATGAAGTCGAGCAGGTTGTTCGACTGGTCGCGCTCCGCTCCGAGCCCGCCTCGCCGCCGTGCACGGTGAGCTTCGTCCAGCACGACCGTCCCGAACTTTCGTCCGAGCAGGAATCCGCGCTCTTCCGAGTCGTGGAAAATGAGCCCGGTCGAAACGATGGCGATCCGGAACGGACAACGCGCGATGTCCTCGGGCCCACGCGTCTTGATGACGTGCCCCTTGGGATCGAGCCACACCTTCTTCGTCGAGGACCAGACCGCGCTCGGGATCCCGAGCCTGTCCATCAGTTCGACCTGCCACTGGAGCGTGAGGGTCGACGGACAAAGGATCAGGACCGGCCCGTCGTCCAGCAATGCCGACACGAGCGCGCTGGCCGCGAGCGAGAGTGTCTTGCCCAGGCCGACCTCGTCCGCGAGCAGGAGGCGCGCCTGTCCGTACGTTTCGCGATGCTGCAGGAACATCGTCACGAATGAACGCTGCCAGGGCTGGAGCTGTTCACCAGCCCGATAGATCGGGCTCTCCGCGAGCGCCGCGGCAGGTAGCTCAGCCGGGCGTGTGTCCTCGAATCGGATCTGGACGCGCTCCGCAATTCTCTGGATCTCCTCCACGATCGCGTCCGGCAACGGGAACGCGTCCTTCCAGAGCGCATCGAACTCCTCTTCGACCCAGGCGACGCCCTCGGCCGAGCGATCCTCCCAGAGGATCTCGTAGTTGTGCGCGAACGCGCTGCGCGTTTCGTTGATCGACCCGAGGAAGCAGGTCTTGCTCCCGTCCGCCGTCTCGATGACGCCGGCCTTGCCGTGGAGGAACACACGGTCCTTGGGCACGACGCGGACCTCGACCCGACCGCTGGTCAGGAGTTCGTGCAGGCGGCGGTAGCGCTCCCGGTGCAGGAGCGCTTCGACCTCGGAGGGCGCCTCGTTCCAGCGCCCCTTGAGCGCTGTCTCCCGTGCGTGCTTCGAGACGACGACGTCCGCCGCGTCGAGTTCGCTGTTGCAGACGATCTGGACCTTCTCGATCCCCGCGATCTCCTCGCCGACGAGTTCGAAGATCGAGCTGCGGAAGTACCCCGCGATCCGGCGGTACGAACGCGCGCCGCGGAGCTTCTCGTTCAGGAACGCGTGGTCGAGCCGTTGCAGGCGGGACGAGAACCGACGGATCTCACTCATGCTTCTCCTGGGGTCGGATCGGTCGGTAGCGTTGGAGTCTGCTCCCCGGCTTCTCGGGGATGGTGAACTCGAGCAGGCTCGACTTCACTAGGTCGTCTACAGCTCGACCCAGCGATCCAGAGATGCCCTTGTGCCCGAGCGCCTTCGCCATCTCGGCGCGGCTCAGCGGTCGAGCCTGTACCGCGGCCATGATCCGGTCATGGACGGATTCGGGTGCCCAGGCCGGATTCCACTGCGTCCCGAGGCGCCACCACTCTGGCCTCGACTCTGGCCTCGA
>JAWXBU010000051.1:0-8753 GCA_034440255.1 Planctomycetota bacterium
GCCGAAGTCCGTTTCCTGGGCTCTGCGGTTCTTGAACTGGGCAGCTTCGTGTGTCCTGCGGCGGTCCCGATTTCGAGTCATTCTCGAAACTGAGCCCGCGGCAGACAGCGCGAAGCGTTCGTCCATGAGACGCGCGCTTTCGGTTGCGGTGTCGGAGTGATGCGTGAAAAGAAGCAGAGCAGAGACGTGCGGTTCGTTCCGAGTTCGGGACGCTGCCTGTCGAAGTTCCGTGAGCGGGAATCCTGCGGCGCGCGCGGTCCCGGGCGAAGCTTCTCGAGTTGCGGCCCGACTTCGGGCGGACAGAACAGGGCGGGAGGATAGCGGGCAGTTCGGAGTGGGTCAACGCTCGGAAACGTCCGCGAAACATGCCGGTTGTCGCTCGCGACTCGCCTTGGGGAGCGTTCGCGAATGAGCAGGCGCGACCTACCCGGGGCGGTTTTCCCGGTAACGATCCGTCGCGTACTTTCGCACCACGATGAGCGCTTTCGTGCGCGGCTCGACGCGCCGGGCAGCGTGCTCAGGCTGTCCTTCTCAAAGCAGGCACCCGCGTGGCGCTCTGGAACAGCCCCGCTCCGACTCGGCACCCCGGTGCGAGGTCGCGCTCGCCGTTCCCGCGCAAGCGCCTGCGCGGGATGAAAAACCAGCGCCCACCGCCGCGCGAAAAATCAAAAACCCAACCGCGCCGCGCCGGCGAGCGAATTCTCAGCTCGACTTCGGCCCCTTCAGCCCTAGAACTCCCATCGCCAATTGGATGTCCTTCCAGCACTCCTTTTTCTCGCCCGGACTGCGCAACAAGTACGACGGATGGAAAGTGGGCACGATCTTGCGCCCGCCCTTCTCGTGAATCCGCTGGCGCATGGACCCCATGGTCGCATCCTCGGTCCCGAGCACGTGATTCGCCGAATGCCTGCCCAGAGGAATGATCACCTGTGGGTCGATGAGCTGAATCTGCCGATCGAGCCAGGGCGTGCAGATCAGCTTCTCCGCTGGCGTCGGATCCCGATTCTCCGGCGGCCGGCACTTGAGCACGTTCGCGATCGCGACTTCCCGGCGCTCGAGGCCCATGCCCTTCGTGATGATGTCCGTCAAAAGCTGCCCTGAGCGCCCGACGAAAGGCACACCGCTCTTGTCCTCTTCCGCGCCCGGCGCTTCACCGACGAAGAGCACGCCGCGCGAGGCGTCGCCATCCATGAAAACGGTCTGCGTGCGCGTCTTGTGGAGTGCACAGGCCTCGCACTGAGCGACGCGCGCGCGCAGTTGGGCGAGCGAATCGGACGCTGCCGCCTGTTCCGCGACATCCCGGGCCGAGCGCGCCGGAGGAACCGTGGCAGGGACGAGGTGCGGCTTGTGTGCGGCCGCGGCGAGCGCGCCGGCCTGGACACCGGCCGTTTGCGGGCGGTCGGAACCCCGCGTCGGCGTGGTCGCGTGCGCGGCATTCGCGTCCGTTTTTGCGTCCGTTTTTGCCACCGTTTTCGACGTTTCGAGCGGCGGAATCGCGCGCACAGGTGCCTGCGTCTCACTGCGCGGGCGCCCGAACGGAACGGCCGCGTCCGCTGCCCTGGACTCGGCGGACGACAGCTTGGGAGCCTTTTCGACGGCCGGTTGGGCGGCCTTTTTGCGGCCCCCGAGAGTCTTCGTGCGCCGCGCGGTACGCGACAGCGCGTGGGCCAACTCCGTCAGTTCGTCCCGGTCCTCCTTCTCGCGTCGCGTCGCCATCGCGTCGGATCGTAGCCGGGAGTCGCGGCGCGCGGCTAGTGGGCTCTCGCCGGGTGACGGCAGTTGCCGACCGAGCCGAACGCGGTTCGAATGGCTCGCGTGAAACACGCACATCTGCTCGCCCTGTGCTGCCTGCTCGCACCGTCCTGTTCGGACAGCGAGCCCGTGACGAAGGCCGCGAGCGCGAATGTGCCAGCCGGGCTGAACTCGAGCGTCGCTGGCGAGCCGGCCGCCCCCGCCGTCGCCGCACGCGTGCACGTGCACACGCCGCGACTCGACCGCTTGCGGCGCGCGCTCACGTTCGGCGACACGTCGGAAGTCGCCGGCTTGCTCGACGCGTCGAACGACGCCGGCGTCGAAGCACCGCTCTTGCGCGCGCGCGCACTCGCGCTGGATGCGAAGGGCACGATCGAAGCGCTGCGCCTCGTGCAGACGGTGCGCGAGATCGCGCCGTCGAATCCCGAGGTCTACGCGACAGCCGCCGAAATCTACGCGTCGCGCAGTTCATTCGAATCCGGCTGGCAAGAGGTCGAGCGCGGTCTCGCGGCATGTGGCGAGTCCGCGGAGTTCTCTCGCGCACGCGGCGTGTTGTGGATTTCGCGCGAAAACGGCGCGAAAAAGGGCCTCGAGCACCTCGAGCGCGCGCGCACGATCGACGCCGATCTGCCGTTCATGGAGCGCGCGCTCGGACAAGCGCACTTGCTCGTCGCGAAGTTCGAAGCGCAAGCGGGCAGGAAAGAATCCGCGCTCGAGCACGCGCGCGCGTCGCTCTCGTTCGACCCAGACGATGTCGATGCCAAACGCTTCCTCTCCGACGCGTACGCCGACGCTCTCGACTTCCAAGCGGCGATCGCCGTCCTGTCTGGACTCGTGCAAGACGGGCGTCCGCTCGCGTCCGAACTCGCGTCGCTGCACAAGAAAGCCGGCATGAGTGCGCTCCTCGAACACGATCGCGGGCGCGCGCTCGACCACTTCGTCGCTGCGCGTGAACTCGGACTCGACGACACGGAACTCGCGAGCGGAGCGGCGCTCCTCGACCAAGAGGCGCGTCTCGAAACCGAAAAGGGTCTGGCGGCGCTCGAGAAGCGCGACCTCGCCGCCGCCGAAGTCGCTTTCCGCGCGGCGGTGCGTTACGAGCCCGGCATGCTCGCACCGCGCAATCATCTGGGCGTCGCGCTGTACGCTCGCGGACAGTTCGGCGAAGCCGCAGCGCTGTGGCGCAGCGTCTTGAAGGAAGCGCGTGCGGAAGGGTTGGTGTTGCCCGATCCGGTGCACATGAATTTGGCGCGCGCGCTGAAATCCGCGGGCGAAAGCGCTGCAGCACGCGCGGCGCTGGACGAGTACCTGGCGCTCGAGCCCGAAGGCGTTTGGCGCGCCGAGACGCTCGCCTTGCGGGAATCGCTCGAAACCGCGCGTTGAACGGCCGTGGTCGGAGGCATACCTTCCGACGACACCATGGCGAAGAAGCGACCGAGTCTCCTGAACGCGTTCAACGCGGCCAATCCGAAGCGCGTCGAACAGCCGCGCGCGGCCGGGACCGATGCTCAACGACCGCAGTCGACTTTCACGACGTCACCTCACGCCACGCCTCAACGCACGAATCCGCCGCGCGCGAACGAGCCGCGTTTCGAAGCGCGCGCCGACCACGCCGTCCCCGTGCGCGCTTCGTCGCCGTTGCCGATGTCTCCGCGCCGCGCAGGCACGCACTCCGATTTGCCTGCGCCGCCGCCGCCGTTTTCGCGCGCGCGTTTACTCTTGCTCTCGATCGTCGGCGCGAGCGTGCTCCTCGCCGTCGTGATCGCTCTGAAATTCGGCGGCAACAAAGAAACGAACGCGAACGTCGCGCTGGCGAACGGCCCGTCTGGCAGTGCATACGGCGGAGTTTCGACCGGCGCCGTTCCAGACAGCGCCGCGAAATCGCCCTCGAACTCGACGAAGACTCCGGCCGCGACGAGTGGCGCCGACGCTGCGAAAACCGGCCGCGCGACGCTCGATCCGGCGGCCGGCTCGACCGACGAGGACAAAGCGTTCGGCGACGCGCGCAACAAGTTCACGATCCGGCTGCTGCAGTACAACAACGACGCGAACGGTCTGAGGCTCGCGCGCGACATCTACCGGTACTTGCGCGGCGAAAACGTCCCCGTCGTTCAGCCGATCCAGAGCGGCGACGGCCAGCACATCTACGTCTGCGCCGACGCGAAGCCGAAGAAGGACGACGTCGCGGTGTTGCGCGATTATCTGAAGCGCATGCGCGGGCCGGACGGGAAGAGCTACCCGTTCCGCGACGCGTACATCGACAACATCGAGAACGTCGTCAGCCGCTGAAGGCGTCGCCGGGGGAGCGCCTCGAGCGGGGGCTGTCGCAGGACGCGGGGGCAAGAGCGCGGTCCCGATCTCAGGCGTGCCCGATCCAATCGCTTCGAAAAGTGGGGTTCCCGCGTGGGCCAGGCCTTTCCTCGTGTCCGGCTCGTTGTTAGTCTTTTCGGCCCTATGTCGATCCACTCCTCACTCCGCGGCGTCAACACCCTCACCGGCGAGCGCAGCGTGTTCACGCGCGTCGAGCGCATCGCCATCCTCAAGAAGGCCGGCAAGTTCAACGACGAGACCGCCAGCGTCTACGGACTCCAGAAGGTCCGCACGCGCTACAAGGTCGCGGGCGTCAAGAAGGAACCGAAGGCTGCCGCAGCACCCGCTGCCGGTGGAGCCGCCGGTGCCAAGGGCGCAGCGCCCGCCGCAGCCGACAAGAAGCCGGCCGCGAAGAAATGATTCAGTCCCGGAGTCTCGCGCTCGCATCGTGAGCACGGGACGACTCGCATGGGAACGTCCGCCGCGAACACTTCGAGGATCACTGCACCGATCCTCGAAGTGTTCGCTTCTATTCAGGGCGAAGGCAAGTTCGTCGGCGAGCCGCAGACTTTCGTGCGACTGCGCGGCTGTCCTCTGCGCTGTCGCTGGTGCGACACGCCGAATTCGTGGACGTTGTCGGCTACCGATCGCGCGCGAATCGCAGCTCATGCGACTCCGACGCGCCGCGAGGAGGCGTTCGCGACGCCGTTCCAAGTCGCGTGCTGGATCGGTGAAGTCGAACCCGGTGCACCGCGCACCGTGAGCTTGACCGGCGGTGAACCGCTCGTGTGGCCGGAGTTCGTCGTCGCGCTGAAGGGGATGATCGGCGATCGGCGGTTGCACCTCGAGACGGCGGGCGCGCATCCGAAAGCACTCGCAGCGGTGATCGATCGCTGTGATCACGTCAGTCTGGATTTGAAGCTCGATCTGGACTTGGACGAACCCGTCGAGATCACGCACGAGTCGGCGTCGAAAGAGAGTGCGCCGCGCTCACGCGCCGAATGGGCGAGCGTGCGCAAAGCCTGCCTCGCACTCGTCGAAGGTCGCGATGCGTGCGGCAAGGTCGTCGTCGCGGGCGGGCGCGAACCGGCTGTTTTTGCAGCGCTTTTCGACGAAGTGGAAGCGCACGCGCCCACGCTGCCCGTCTTTCTGCAGCCGGTGAGTCCAATGAACGGCGTCCAGCCGCCGACGATTCAAGAGCTCGAGATCGTGCTCGAGATGGCGCGCGATCGCGAGCTGAGTGTGAGGGTGGTGCCGCAGGTGCACAGGTTTATGGCGATGCCCTAGTGACGGCGAATTCGCCGTCACCAGCCAACGGAGGATTCCGTGCCGGTCCCTCGGTGCTGAGCAACTCCCTAATCGCCCGCTCCGGTCAAGGCCCACAAGCACGCTGCATGGGTGATTCTGCCCGCCAATTCACGTCGCGCCCCCCTGTCTCTCTCTCTCTCTCTCGCTCTCTCGCTCTCTCGCTCTCTCGCTCTCGCTCTCTCTCTCGCTCTCGCTCTCGCTCGCTCTCTCTCTCGCTCGCTCTCTCTCTCGCTCGCGCGCCGCGCCGCGCCGCGCCACTCACGGCGCCTCTGCAGCTTCAACCGTGCACTCGTGAACGATGATCGCCGGTTGCATCGAGGTCGGCCGCAGCATGATTTCGACCTCTCCTCCGAGAGCGGGCAGATCGACGTCGCGCGCTTCGCGCCGTGGGCCGATCATCACTTGAGTGCGCGCGAGTCGATTGAAGGACTCGGTCCCAACACGGCGCCACATCACATCTAAAGACCCTTTCTCAGCCGCCTCGAGCACGAAAAACATGCGCACGACACCTGTCTTAGGCGAGCGAAAAGGGCCGAGCACGAGGCCGTCCTTCGCACTCTTACGCTCGAGCCGTAGCCCGCCGCTCTCGGTGCGCGTGAGCCCGAGTCCTTCGACTGCACGAGCGGCGTCCGGCGTCGCCGCTAGATCGAAGAGCGTATGTGCGAGTCCGTGAATCCCTCCGCCGACCGGGTCGAGCGGCGGCTCGGTCGTCGGCCGAGGGGGATGCCTGAACAAGTAGCGTTCGACGAACATCTCCACGACGATTTTCGTTTCGCGAGGATCGATGCGCGAGCGGTCGTACACACCCTCGCACATGTCGAGGGACTGGAAAGACTGAGCCCGCGTGACCGAGATGAACGGGCCGAACGAATCGTGGAAGACGACCGCTGCGGGCAACAAGTTCGCTTCCAAGCTGCGCGTTCTGAAGCGCCTGGGCGGGGACAGCTTGTGCTCGATGACGGACAAGGTGTTCGGCTGCACGCGAAACAGAGCATCGCCCGGCTGAACGAGCAGACCGCTCAAATACAGATTGCTCGCGAAGGAGTCCGCGCCCTCGGCGTAGCGCACCAACTGAAAATCGGAGAAGGGGAGCGGTCCCCGGAAGTTGGTTCCTTGCGCGAGATGTCCGACGATCGCTGCGTACGCCGTGTAGACACCGCGACTGGTCCAATGCGTCCCGTACGGCGTGTACAAGGGATCCAACGGCCCCGTGTCGTCTTTCTTCGCCGCGAGGAAAGCCGGCCGCATGTCGAGCAGGTCGGCGCGGCCGTACTCGCGCATCCACGCGAGCAACTGATCCATGCGCGTAGGGCCGGTCGGCCGGATCGAGTCCGGCAAGCGCTCGGGATAGATGGTTTCTTTGTTCGGCACGAGGACGAACAGATAGCGGCGACCGCCGGCTGCGTGCATGCGCGCTCGTTCGTCGAACTCACGCTGCCATGCTGCGAGCGCCTCGTTCGACAGCGGCTTGACACCGCGGATGATCTCCATCGACCGATCGCCTGCGTAGAAGATCCAACCGTCGTCACCCACGATCTGTGAGTTCGTCGGGGACAAACCTGACCACAGCAGCTTCTCGATCGAGTTCGCGCGCAACAGCTTGTCGCGCAGACCGAACGTGTCGGCGAAGTGCGCCTCGTACTCTGCGGGGAATTTGTAGAACGCCTTCGCGTCGCGCGGAAAACCAGGCTTCGGAGCGGCGGTGCGGAACTCGGGTGCGGGACCGCGCGCCTCGTCGTCGCGGACGAGGAGGTCGACCGTCGTTGCTGCGATCGCCCCCAGAAAGAGCGCCGTGACCATGATGTCGTACGCACGGCGCCGCTGCTTCACTCTGTTCGACACGACTAGAACCTGAAGTAGATGAACGGGTTGTAGGCGCCGGACGCGAGCCCCATCGCGACGTGCACGAAAATCAATGCGAGGCACACGAGTCCGAGCATCTCGAACGCGAATGCGCGTTTCGTCCGTCCCGTTTCGACGAGCTTCGCAACGTAGTCGGCGACGCGCGGCAACCACGGAATCGAACCGATCACACCGGCGACGATCGCGATCCAAGTGAGCACGTTCGCGAAGAGAGCGAGCGGATGCAGTGTGCTCGCCGCGATCCAAGCGTCGTCGATCGGCGGATGCGGCACGTTCACGAGTTTCTCGCCCGCCAGGCCGAACATCGTCTGCAGGTATCCGAGCGCATGCGTCATGTCTTCGGCGCGGAAGAACACCCAGCCGACCATCACGACGAGCAAGGTGTAGGCGTGTTGCAACCACGCCCCGCGTCTTCCGAGCCAGTTCCCGAATCCGATGCGCTCGATGACGAGGAACAGGCCGTGGTAGAGCCCCCAGACGATGAACGTGAAGTTCGCGCCGTGCCACAAGCCGCACAAGAAGAACACCAAGACGAGGTTCACGTACGTGCGCGACTTCGCGCCGCGATTGCCGCCGAGCGGGATGTACAAGTAGTCGCGAAACCACGTCGAGAGCGAGATGTGCCAACGCCGCCAGAATTCGGTGATCGACCGCGCGATGTAGGGGTAATTGAAGTTCTCGAGGAACTTGAACCCGAACATGTGCCCGAGCCCGATGGCCATGTCCGAGTAGCCCGAGAAGTCGAAGTAGATCTGCAGCGTGTAGCAGACGATGCCGAGCCAGGCGACCTCGACCGGGAGCTCGTTCACCGGCAAGAGGAACACCTTGTCACACGCTTCTGCGCACAAGTTCGCGATCAGCATCTTCTTGCCGAGCCCGATCACGAAACGTCGCACGCCGTATGCGAACCCATCGAGCGTCACCTGCCGTTTCACGATCTGGGCAGCGACGTCGCGGTAACGCACGATCGGTCCGGCGATGAGCTGCGGAAACAGCGCGACGTACAAACCGATGTCGAGCGGATTCTTGTTCACCGCGCCGTCGCGGCGATAGACGTCGATCACGTACGAGAATGCTTGGAAGGTGAAAAACGAGATGCCGATCGGCAGTCGAATCGACTCGTCTGGATTGAAGAGAACCACACCCAGCGGCGAATCGGCCGCGACGTAGCTGCCGATGTGCGGCAGAGTGCCTTCGAGCAGTCCGAGCGCGTTGAGCAGTGCTCCGCCCGTGTTCCAGATCCAATCCGCGTACTTGAACGCGATCAAGAGTCCGAGATTGAAGACGATCGCGAGGACGATGACGCCTCGACCGCGGCCCTTCTGTCTCGCCGCGTCGACCCACAGGCCGAACAGATAGTTGGCCGTGATCGAGACGATCATCACGATCGACATGACCGGCTCGCCCCAGGCGTAGAAGATCAAACTCGCGAGAAGAAGCAGCCCGTTCCTGAGCCGCGGGTGCACCACGAGGTACAGCGCCAAGATCAGCGGCAGGAACAGGAAAACGAAGAGCGCGGA
>JAWXBU010000052.1:0-13761 GCA_034440255.1 Planctomycetota bacterium
CGCGGCGTGAAGGAGAGCGTGCGCGTCAACAACTGGATGGTCTACGTCAAGTTGTTCGTACTCGCGCTGTTTTTGATCGTCGGAGCGTTCTACGTCGACCCCGAGAACTGGAAGCCGTTCGCACCGAACGGGTGGCAAGGCATCCACCAAGGTGCGGCGATCGTGTTCTTCGCGTACATCGGTTTCGACGCCGTGTCGACGGCGGCCGAAGAGACGATCGACCCGCAGAAAAACATGCCGATCGGCATCTTGACGGCGCTCGGCATCTGCACGGTTATCTACGTGCTCGTCGGTCTGGTCGCGACGGGATTGGTGCCGTACCAGCAGCTCGCCAGCGGTTCGGATCCGCTCGCACGCGCGCTCGAAGGCGCCGGATTGCCCATCGTGCAACTCATCTTGTCGATCGGCGCCGTCGTGTCGATGGCGGCCGTGCTGCTCGTCTTCCAAATGGGGCAGCCGCGTATCTTCTTCGCGATGTCGCGCGACGGATTGTTGCCGAAGGTCTTCGCGAAGGTGCACCCGCGCTACAAGACACCGCACGTCACGACGATCGCGACGGGCCTCGTGGTCGCGATCGGCGCGGCGTTGATGGACGACGACGCGACGTACGACTTGACGAACATCGGGACGTTGTTCGCTTTCTTGATCGCCTGCCTCGGCGTCTTGATCTTGCGCGTCAAGAAACCCGACTTGCCGCGCGCGTTCCGCGTGCCGTTCGTATGGGTGATCGCGCCGGCGGGAGCGGGGGCGTGCGTGTACACGATGTTCGGATTGCCGACCGTGGCGTGGACGCGCTTTGGTTGGTGGCTCGGCGTCGGACTGTTGCTCTACTTCGTGACCGCGTTCTTCCGCCGGACGAAGTCGACGACCTGACGCTCACGGACGTAGCTGGTGGAATCGGCCGGCGTGCACTCGAGCGATTTCCAAACGCCGACCCTGCCACACTCGACCGAGCGCTCGACGCAGCGTCGCCGCGTCGTGGTCTTCCGCAGCCTCGAGCGCACGACACAAGCGCGTCGCCGCGTCGTGAGCGAGCAGCTCGCGCTCGGCGGACACGTCGCAGACGGAGAAGTCCGACGAGCCCGGCTCGCTGAGGCCTGGGAAAAGAGCACCTTCGAGCGCACTCAAGCGATCCGCCTCGGGCAGCACGGAAAGGTCGGGCGTGCCCAAGAAGAGCAGCGCTGAGGGGACGGCGCGGCGGCGTATCGCGCGCCCGACGAGAGCGGCTCCGTTGCCGTCCATGGCGACGAACACGGCTTGTGGGGCGTCGCTCGCGAGCTGCGCCATCACCTCCCCGATCGTCTGCGGCGTGAACGTCGTTGCGTCGCCTGTCGCGACGCCGCGCGCCTTCAAGCTCGCGCGGAAAGCGTCGCCGGCTGCGCGGTCGATCGCACTTCCTTGTCGAGCGAGGATCACGACCCGCGACAACTTCATGGTCTCGACCACGAGATCCGCGAGCAATTCGGCGCGCTCGTGAAAGCTCGGGGCGAGACCGACGACGTTCGCGCTACTGTCCGCTGCGCAACCGATGCACGCGACGAGCACGCCGTTCGCCCCGGCGGCCGCGGCGGCGACGCGCTCGACGTTCCATCCGCCGGCGACGAGCGCGACGCGGTCTTCGCTCGTGAGACGAAGCACCGCCTCCGCCGTGGCGCTCGCGCGACTCTGATCGTCGTACGTGACGAGTTCGACGCGCACGTTCTTCGCGTCGTTGCCGGCATTGAAGGAGTCGATCGCGCTACGGAATCCGTCCTGGTAGACACGTCCCAGTGCGCCGTCGGCTCCGGTGAGCGACGCGAAGGTGCCGATGCGCACAGGCTTCGTCGTCGGCTGCACGGGCTTGGCCGCATACACGCGTCGATCGCGACCACACGCGGCAACGGCGAGGAGCGCGAAGGCGACGCAGCAGACTCTCAACTGACGGGAACCGAACATGAGCGGTCAGAGAATAACTAGAGACCTCGTGCTCCGCGCTTGCCAGCACGTACGGAATCGACGATTGTCTTCCGCCGCCGCACTCAGAAGGAACACGCTCCATGCTCTCGTTCGCACTCGCCCTGGCCCTCCAAACTCCCGCAGAAACGCCGTCGAAAACCGTCTGGACGCAGGCGGACCTCGAACGCGTGTCCGACGAGATCCGCGTCCAAGTCGAAGATCTGCGCGGCATGAAATTCAAAGCCCCGGTCGCGGTGAGGCTGACCGACAAGAAGGGGTTCTTCGAGTACGCGCTCTCGCGCCAAGAAAAGACCGAGTCACCGGCGAAGCAATCGCGCGACGAGACGACGGCGAAGCTGCTCGGCCTGATCCCGCCGAGCATGGATTACCAAGCCGAGATGCTGAAGATCCTCGAGGAGCAAGTCGGTGGTTTCTACGACCCGAGTTCGAACACGTTCTTCTTGATGGAGACGTTCACCGGCGGCGTCGCGAAGATCATTCTCGCGCACGAGCTGACGCACGCGCTCGACGATCAGTACTTCGACATCGACGGCACGCTCGCGAAATGCGGCGAGGACACGGACGCGACGATTGCGTTTCAGGCGGTGGTCGAAGGCAGCGGCACCGGCTTGATGAATCAGTGGTTCCTGAAGCACAGGAAAGAGGTCACGCCCTCAGATTTGGAAGCTGCGCAGAATTTGGGCGCCGACATCTTGGCCGAGGCGCCGCCGTACATGTGGAAGCCGCTCCTCGCCGTCTACCTGACCGGCGATTCGTTTCTCGCGCGGCGATCGGGACTGAATGCGCTGATGAAAGCTGCGACGACCGCCGATGTCGAGACCGCGTTCAAGGCGCCGCCCCGATCGTCGGAGCAGATCCTGCACTCGAAGAAGTACTGGGATCCTGATCACAAGGACGAACCGCTGCACGTGTCGGTGAGCGCGGACGCGTTGCCGGTCGACTGGCAAGTAGCGGGTGTCGACACGCTCGGAGAGCTCTATCTGGGCTTGCTCACGACGCCGCTCGCCCAGCGCAAAGGGCTCGATCTCTCGAATCCGTTCTCGGTGCTCGCCGTCGAGTACACGAACGAAGCCGCCGAAGGTTGGGGCGGCGATCGACTCGTGCTCTTGCGACGTGGCGACGATTCGTTGCTGCAACTCGTGACGGCGTGGGACACCAAAAAGGACGCGGACGAGTTCGCGGCGGCGCTCGGCGAATCGCAAAAATCACCGCTGATCCCAGTGTTTTCGGGTCCGGAGCGCACCGTCGAAGCGGGCTGGGTCGCAGGTTCGACTCCGACGGACGTGGCGATCTCGCGCGAGACTTCGGCCGACGGAAAGGTGGCGCTGGTCGTGTTGCGCGTCTACTCGCTCGCCGAACCGATGCCCGCCGAAGAACTCGCGAAGTTGCGCGTGCCGTTCAGCGTGACGACGCCCACCAAGTAGCGCGATCAGCCGAACGCGCCGCGCGCCGTCTGCTTCGGACCGGGCAACCCGCCGGCGAGGCGGCCCGTGAAAAGGAACGAGCCCTCGATGCGCAAACCGGTCGCGGGCGGCGACAGGTCGTCGGCCTCGAGTTGCCATCGACTCACGAACAGCGTGTGCGGCCGCTCGGGCGCGATGGTTTCGATGCGGTCGAACGCGCGCCCTGTCAGAGGATTCACGAGCGACCTCACTTCTTGGATGCGCAGCGAAACGTCCGCGCATCCGCCGGGTTCGGTCGATCCACCGAGCGGTTCGATCGCGGCGCCGTCGTCGCGCTCGTGAAACGTCGTGTTGGATGCACCTGCGTCATCACCGATGTACGAGACGTCGAGCGCGAATCCGGCGATGCTCACCGCGAGCACGAGCCCGTGGGGAACTTGATTCGGCAGACGTCGCGCGTCCGTCAAGTAAGTCGAAATGGCGTACGCACCCGGCGCGTGCGCTGTCGCCGTCGAACCCTTGTGCCACGTGAGATTGGCGACGCCGTCGTCGTCCTCGCGCACAGGCGGCGCGGCCCAACCGATCAAGAGGGCGTCGAAGCGTGAATCGGGAACTGCGCGGATGTCGTCGACTGCGATGCGCAAACGACGGTTCGTTTGATAGTGGGGCAGGATGCTCCAAGGCGCATCCTCGTCCTCGCGATCGATGCGCAGCTCGAGGCCGTCGACGAGCGGAAAACGTCGGTGATTTTCGGGCTTTCCGCGCCACGGGGCCGACTCGCCCCGCACGCGTACGAGGTCGACGAGATCGTCCAGCGACTGATCCGGCGGGAAGCCGATGCACTCGAGCAGGAAGTCCAAGGCGCACAGAGTGTACGCGAAGACTCGCAGAGTAGGATCCTCGCCACGATGACGCTTTCGCGCTTGTTCGGTGGAGTGTTCCTCGCACTGTGTGCCGGTTGCGCGCTCGATATCGATCGCCGCCGCTCGACCGTCGACCACCCAGGTGGCGCGCCGTTCGATGTGGAGCACTACGCGATCGCAATTCAACTTGATCCGCTCGAGCGCGCCATCGAAGCGACGTGCACGCTGCGCGTGTGGGCGACGCACGAGCCGCTGAAACACGTCGATTTGCAACTCGTCGGACTGGCTGTGAGTTCGGTCACCGATCGCGCAAGCCGAGATTTGAAGTTCGACCGGCAGGGGGACCGGTTCACCGTCGAACTCGTCGAGCCGCTCGTGCCCGGCGAGTTCGAGGAGATCACGGTTCACTACGGCGGCAAGCCGCGCGCCGGTTTGTGGTTTTCACGCGACGTGAACGGCGTCGCGACGCAGGTCTTCACTCACGGTCAATGCAACGAGGCGCGCGCGTGGTTTCCGTGCCGCGATCATCCGTCCGACCGCGCGACGAGCGCAATCAGCGTGACGATGCCGCTCGCGTGGACGTCGATCGCAGCCGGGGAGCGCATCGAGCGGACGGAGCACGGCGAACAAGCGACCGAGCTGTGGCGTATGTCGTTCCCGCATCCGAGTTACCTCGAAACGCTCGTCGCTGGTGAACTCGAGGTCGAGCACGACGAGTGGGCCGATGTACCGCTGCAGTACGTTTCTGCGCCTGAAAACAAGGCGTTTCTGCGCGAAGCGTTCGGCGAGACGGGGGCGATGCTCGCGTACTTTTCCGAGCTCACAGGCGTGCGGTATCCGTACTCGAAGTACGCGCAAGTCTGCGTCGACAACTTTCCATTCGGCGGGATGGAGAACGTTTCGGCGACGACATTGACCGATGCGTGTTTGCCCGACGAGGAGGCGCTGTCCGACGGAGATCAGCGCGAGCTGATCGCGCACGAAGCTGCTCATCAATGGTTCGGCGACCTCCTCACGTGCCTCACGTGGAAGGACATTTGGCTGAACGAGGGTTTCGCTACGTACTGCGCTGCGTTGTACGAGGAACACGTCGCGGGGCCTGAGGCGTTCCAGCGCACGATGCGCGGCATTCGCGACGTGTATCTCGCACGCGACACAGGCTCGAATCGCAGGCCGATCGTGCGCACACCTGCGGGTGATCCGCTGCGCGATTTCTTCACGGGCCACGTCTATCAAGGCGGGGCGACACGCTTGCACTACTTGCGCGGCATCCTGGGTGACGACGTGTTCTTCGCGGGTGTCCGGCGCTACGTGGCGCTGAATCGCGGACGGTCTGTGACGACGGACGCGTTGCGCACGGCCTTCGAAGAGGTTTCGGGGCGCAACCTGAAACGGTGGTTCGAGCAGTGGCTCGAGAGTTCCGGTCATCCAACCGTGTCGTCGTCGTGGCGCTACGACGCGAAGGCACGGCGCTTGACGCTCGCGCTCGAGCAAACGCAGCCCGAACTCGATCAACGTCGATCCGCGTTCGACATCGAAGTCGACGTCGACATCGCGACGCGGACTGCGCAACGGACGGAACGTGTTCGCCTCGAGCACCGCCGCACCGAATTCGATTTCGACTGTGATTCGGAACCGACGTGGGTGCGCGTCGATCCACGTGATTTCGTGCCCATGGAACTCGACGAGCGCATGCCGACGAAGAGCTGGTTCGCCCTGGCGGAGCATGGCGATACCGCAGGTCGACTGCGCGCGATCCAAGTGCTTTCGAAGGCACGCCGCGGGGAGCTGAAGAGGGGCGATGTCGAACTCGTCGACGATTTTCTGCTGAAAGCAGCTGCCGCCGACGAGTCCGCCGACATTCGCGAAGCCGCCCTTGTCGCGACCGCGCGTTTCGTTTCTCCGTCGCGCCGTGCAGCCGCTCGCGAATTGTTCCTGTACTCCGCGCGGCACGACGTCGATCGCGGCGTGAAGATCGCGGCGTTCAAGGCGTTGCGCTCGTCGGGCCGCGACAGCGAGATCTTTGGTTTCGCCGAGGCAGCACTCGCGCGTTCTCGAGGCTGGATCCTGCGCGGCGAGATCGTCGGACTGATGGCGAAGTCGAGGCCCGACGAAGCCTTCGAGTTCCTGTTGCGTCAGCTCGAGACGCGCTCGGCGCATGGCGTATTCGAAGCACGCATGCTCGCCGAGCTGTTCGCGACGAAAGATGCGCGAGCGCGCGATGTGCTGTTGAATTGGCTGCGCGACTCGTCGAAGCCGGATGCGTCTCGCGCCGTCGCGGTTCGCGAATTGGCGCGTTCGCATCTGCGCGAGAACGAACTCGAGGCCGTGATCGAACTGCTCGAGAGCCCGCGCATCCGGATGCGTCGCGAAGCCTTGGCCGCGCTGGCGACTTCGCAGGATTCGCGCGCCAAAGCGGCGCTCGAACGTCACGCCGGGTCGAATCCGAGTGCGATCGAGCGTGTTGCCGTCGATGCGGCGTTGGACGTCATCGGCGACGACTCGTGACGGCGCCGAACGATTCACCGCTGGTCCACGCGAGCTTGCTCGCCGACATGCGCACGGCGTTGCTCGCCGAATTCGGTGCGCGTTCGATGTACGCACATCTCGCCGTGCGCATCCGCGACCCGGAACTGGCTCAAGTGATCGCGCGCTTTCACGAAGACGAAATCCAGATCGTCGAGAGGCTGCGGCAGGTCCTGACAGCGCTCGGAATGCCCAGAATCCCGCGGAAAAGCCGCCGTCGCGCACTCTTGTCGTGGTGTCTCGCGTTCACGTCGCGCGGCCGCGCGTCGTCGATGGCGCTCCGGGCGTGCATCGATTCGGAGAACGTGATCGCGCGCTGGTACGCCGAGTACGCGCGCTACCTCGCCGCCGCCGGTCGCACGGTCGAAGCACGCACGTGCGACGAACTGGCCGGTATGAAATTGCGCCATGCGCGAATCCTCGAAGCGTGGGTGCCGCATTGACCCGGCGAGCGGTAAACTCGCGGACGGTCCCAACGAGACAGAGGAGACGAAGACCATGACAGACGTCACGAACAATCCGATGCCCCGCATCGGTGAAACAGCGCCCGATTTCGAGGCGGAAACGACGCACGGCAAGCTGCAGTTCAGCGAGTGGCAGAAGGGGAGCTGGGTTATCCTGTTCAGTCATCCGGCCGACTTCACGCCGGTGTGTTCGACCGAACTCAGTGAGTTCGCGCGCCGCAACGACGAGTTCACGCGCAAGAACACGAAGCTGATCGGTCTCTCGATCGATTCGATCCACAGCCACCTCGCGTGGCGCGAGAACTTGAAGCAGATCCTCGACGTCGAGATCCCGTATCCGTTGATCGCGGACCTGAACAAGGACGTCGCGACGCTGTACGGCATGTTGCACACGAAGGCCTCGGCGACTGCGACGGTGCGCGCCGTGTTCCTGATCGATCCGCAGCGCGTCGTCCGCGCGATGGTCTACTACCCGATGAACGTCGGTCGCAACATCGACGAAGTCATGCGCTTGCTGGAAGCCTTGCAGACGGCCGACAAACACTCGTGCGCGATGCCGGTGAATTGGAAACCGGGCGACAAAGTGATCGTGCCGCCGCCGAAGACCGTTTCGGACGTGAAGGAGCGCGAAAGCCACAAGGAGTACGAGCGCTTCGACTTCTACCTGAACAAGAAGACGCTCTGAATCGAAGGTACGGTATGGAGAACTATTCTTCCCGATTCGCCGACGGCAGGGCGCGCATGATGCTCACCCTGTCGTCGGCGAATCGGGAAGAATAGTCCCGTGTACCGTATCGCTCACATCGCGCGTTGCATCGCCTCGAGCGAGCAGCGCGCGAATCGTTTCTGGAGGGTTCGCACCCACGGATAGGCGAGCTTCGCCGCGAGCTGATTGGGCCTGGAATCAGCGGTGATTTCGTAGGAAACCGCACCTGCGCCGTCGCGCGTGACGAGGAAGAGTTCCTCACCGCTCTCGGCGTGATCGGGCAGCGTGCCGTAGGCGAAACCGAAGCGCTCAGGCTCGTCGATCACGTACACGATGCGCGCCGCGTTGAGAGACCACAGACCCATCGAGCCCACGAGCACGGCGACGGTCGCACCGACTTCGATGGGAGTCGACGGATCGTGCAACTCGACCCAGCCGAGGTCGAACATCCGCCACGATCGTACGGCGTTGCGAGCGCGAGTCCATGCCTCGACGCCGGCACCAAGCTGAATCGAGCTTCGATCGCGGTTCATCCCGGTTGGCACTTGCCCGCGCGTCGACTGAACAGTTGCGTAAGAGAAGGGGAGGGCGGCTTGTTGCGCTCGGAATGCAGCGATTCGTGTCGGCGACGGGCGTACGAACGAAAACGTCATGGGACGGCACTCGGAATCGTCGAACGACGACGTGACAGGGTGATGTCGACGCCGGCCCTCGAAGTTCAGGGCTCCTCGAGGGTCACGAAGCGATCGACGGACGCTAGAGCGTGGGTCGTCGTCTTGCCGCTGGTCCAACGCACGCGACAGGCTTGGATCGTGTTCGATTCGCCCAAACCGAAATGCAACTCGGGTGCGTTGCCGCCGAGGTAGCTCGTTCCCGCACGCAACGATCGACGCAGCGTCTTGCCGCCGACTTCGATCTCGACTTCCGCGCCGATCGCGAAGGTGTTGCCGCCCTTGCCGCGCAGCCGCACGCCCAGCCAGTGCTTCTTCCCATGCTCGAGCTCGTTGCGCAGCAACTTCACGCGCCCGTTGTTCGCCGTCACGACGAGGTCGAGGTCGCCGTCTCGATCGTAGTCGCACGCGAGCAAGCAGCGCGACGACAACGGCTCGGTGAAGTCAGCTCCGGCGCGCTCGAAAGCAGCGGAAAAACGGCCTTCGCCGTCGTTCTCGAAGTAGTGATTCGGCTGCGACAGGCAGATGCCCGTGCTCTCGTAATCGGGCGACGTGTAGCCGTTTGCGTAGGCGAGATCGAGATCCAGGTCGAGATCGAAGTCGACGAGTTCGCAACCCCACTTGGTCACGCCGACGGACAACTGCGCGAGCCCGGCTTCGACCGCGCTGTCGCGGAAGGTGGAGACGCGACTTTTGGCGCTGACGCGATTGACGAGGTTGTTCACGTACAGCGCGTTCGATTCGAGCTGCCAGTTCGTGAGGAACAAGTCCTCGTCCCCGTCGCCTTCGATGTCGCCGACGGCGAGGCCCATCGAACCGCGCGGATCGTCGACACCCGTCGAGAAGGCGATGTCCTTCCACTTGCCGTTGCCTTCGTTGCGCCAGAAGCGATTCGGCGACACGTCGTTGGCGACGTACAAGTCTTGGTCGCCGTCGCGGTCGAAGTCCCAGAAGAGCGCCTGCATGCCGCGGCCGCCTTCGTCTTGCAGCGCGCACTCCTTCGCGACGTCGGTGAAGTGAATCGTCGGCCTCTCTTTCGTCGAAGCCTCGCGCACCACGCGCGAATCGTTGCGCCACAGCGATTTCTTTTCGCCTGCGAACGCGAAGGGCAGCATCGCGACCGGATCTTCGCGTTGGTAGCGACCTAGTTCTTCACTCGTCGGCATCGCCGCTTCGTCGTAGCGCAGATAGCTCGTGACGTAGAGATCGAGATCGCCGTCCAGGTCGTAGTCCGCAGCACTCACCGCCGCGTGCCAACGATCGGTGTCGAGTCCGACCGCCGCAGTCACGTCGCTGAAACGGCCGACGCCGTCATTCAGCATGAAGCGATTCTTGCCGTAGTTCGCGTAGAAGAGATCGAGATCGAGATCGCCGTCCGCATCGAAGAAAAGCGCGCCCATGCCGGCGCCTTCGAGCGCGAGCCCGCTCTTCTCGCTCACGTCTTCGAACGTACCGTCGCCGCGATTGCGATACAGCTTGCTCTTGGCGACCCGCGAGCCCTCGCGTCCGCCGCCTTGCGGCAGGAACAAGTCGACCCAACCGTCTCCGTCGATGTCGCCCCAAGCCGCGCCCGGTCCCATCGTCGGTCGGATGTCGAGCTGCAGGTCCGGCCCTTCCATGTGCACCATGTCGATTCCGGCGGAGCGGGACACGTCGCGGAACAGCGCATTCATTGCGGGCGCCGCGCGAGCTCCGACTGGCCACCTGCCGAACGAGCCGCGCACGATCAGCGTCGTCGTTCGTCCAGGTGCAGGATCAGGCGGTGGCGCGTACCCATGTTCGACGTATCGAGCGTCGTACTTCGCTTCGGACACGTGCGCTGCGTCTGACTCGGCTCCCAGCGCTTCGACGCGTGCCAATACGATGTGATCCGTCGTCACGCGCATTCCCGAGAACGGCGCGAAGGTCGGGGGCGACGCCGAGACTTCGTAGAACGTATTGGGCTGCTCCGGCCATGCGCAGGCGATCACTTTCTCTCCTTCGCGGCGATTGCGCTCGTCGATCGTGAGGCCGCTCCGGCTCTCGGATGCGAAGGGCAAACCGACCCCATCTTGTCGCGCGACCCAAGGCAAGAGCTCGTCACCGTCCGCACTCGCCCGCACCGAGTAGGGCAAGTGCATTCCCGTCAGTCGCACGATCCTCCCGACTTCGTCGATCACGATGCGTTCGTCGTCGGCATGCTCGACGTACGTCACACGCAGATCCACGCCCGCGAGCGATCGCAATCCGATCCCGCGTTGCGTTCTCACCGCACGCACGACGCGCTCCGATCGCGACAACAGCGGGAGCAAGACCGGAGTCCCATCGCCGCGTGTCGGCACCGGTTCGAAACGCTCGTTTCCTCGAACGAAAAGGGCCGGTTTCGGATTCACGTCCTGCGCATCGCCGACCAGGGCTGCGCCAACAAAGAGCATCGTCGCGAGTGTCATGGTGGTGCGTTCAGTCTGTCCCTCGCGCGCCGTCGATGCGAGGGGCTCAGCGAAATGCAGCGCGCTCCGTGAACTCTTGTGAGTCCGCGGAGCGCGCATCGCCGACTCGTTTCGAATCGGCGTCGGATGTGGATCGACTAGAACTTCAGATCGCGAATGTCGTCGACCGCGAAGTCGACGCTGACCTCTGCATCGATGTTGATCAGGCGGCCCGTGCCCTTGAACGGGTTGAAGATCAGGGCACCTTGCACGACGCGTCCGTCCTTGAAGTGCACCGTGACTTTGTCGGCGGTGCGCGTGCCGAGCAGCATGTCGTAGATGCGCTCAGGGACCATTTCGCGGTTCTTCTTGCTAGCAGTGCTCATGTGATTTTCTTTGCCGTCTCTCGCCTTCAAACCAGGGTTCGCGATTTCACGGCGTTAGGGTGGTTCAGGAGTGTGCCCAGATGCGGAAGCAGCATCCGGGACCATGTCTCGAAGTTCGCGCCCTCGGCGTGCAGGGCGCTCAATTCCTCGCAGGGCACGAGACGGCCCTGGAGTTGTTCTTTTTCGCGGATCTCGACCGTGCCGTTCACGTGGATCACTTGGACCACGCCGACGTGTACCGCTCCGACCGCATTCGCGTCATCGTTCAGGAGTCCGACGCGACGGATCTCATAGGTTCCACGAACGTGCAATTCTTCCGAAATTTCTCGCTCCGAACCGGCGTCGAGGGCGGTTCGACCCGGGCGCGGCGCGACCTCCAGGTCCTCGGGATTGATGTGTCCGCCGATGCCGATCGAGAGCTTGCCGTGCAGGCGTGATTCGCCGCCCTTCGCTGTGCGCTGCACGAGCAACACGCGCCCGTCGCATTCGACGATCGAGTAGGGGATCAGCTGCTTGAGCGTGGGAGTGCGCTCGGCATACGGGCGCTCGACGAAGAAACCGTCGGTGCGCAGCACGCCTTCGAGGTGCGCAGAGGAAAGGCCGCCAATCGCGCTTTCGGCTGCGCGATCGAACGCGACGACCGGGAACGGCACGAAGCCCTGAGGCATGTACTCGGGGAAGAGCACCGAGCGGGGGACGACGTACACGAATTCCATGGCGGCTGCGATCGAGGCGGGGCCGAACAGTACAGCGCGGGGGGTGGCTGCGACGTTTCGGAGAGAAGAGGCTAAGGGCAGACTCGAAAATCGTCAAGATCCGGCACCATCGGGCAGGCAACTACACTGCATCTTGTGGATCGAGCGCGCGGTCGGCGGATGACACAGTCTGAACAGATCCGCCGGGAGACGGGGGTGCTCCCGAAGAGCGCGTGGAGTGCTGTTCCATCGAAAGCGTCGCTCCCCCGTTGGCTGGCGAAAGGGAAAAGACGTGAGGCGCCCTGTAAGCCGGATTCTGGCCCCCGAAGGGTGACGGCCATTTCTCTGGGATCGACTTCGCAGTCGACCTCGAACGACCTACCCGGAAGGTGCTCGGCGCGGGTCATCGCCATCCCCTTCCCTATTTGGTCTTTCTCCGAGTGGGGTTTGCCCTGCCGGCCGTGTCACCACGCCCGCGGTGCGCTCTTACCGCACCGTTTCACCCTTACCGACGTGCCGAAGCACGCAGGCGGTTTGTTTTCTGTGGCACTTTCCCTGAGCTCGCGCTCGGTTGCCGTTGACAACCACTCCGACCCGTGGAGTCCGGACTTTCCTCCCCGACTTTCCTGCGTCGCAGGTCGGTCGGAGCGGCCGTCCAGGCGCCTCACGTCGCGAGCACGATACCAAAATCGGTACTCTCCCGTCCGATGACACCGAACACGCGCGAGC
Source organism: Planctomycetota bacterium (assembly GCA_034440255.1). Classification (GTDB taxonomy): domain Bacteria; phylum Planctomycetota; class UBA1135; order UBA1135; genus JAEUIA01. The sequence goes on from JAWXBU010000052.1 coordinate 12,808, forward strand.
CTTTCGTCACGTATCTCGAGTTGCGAGAATCGACTGTCGACGGAGACGTCGGTGCGGGTCTGTCGCACACGTCGAAAGGGCTGGTGCTGTTGCACGTGCTCGAACTTGCTGCGGATGGAGAGCCGCGTGGAGCGGTGACGGTCGTGCACGACGCGGGCGATCATGGTGGGAGGTACATGCCGTTCGCACGCGATCTGGCGGCGTCGGGTTGGGCGGTCGCACTGCCCGATTTGCGCGGACATGGAAAGTCGGAAGGCGCGCGCGGGCACACGAGCGGCGTCAAAGAGATCGTGCGCGACCTGGGCGACGTGCAGGATCACTTGGCGTACCGCCAGCCGGATGCGCCGAAGGTGCTCGTGGGACAGGGTTTGGGCGCGTTGTGGTGCCTGGCCTACGCGTGTGAGAAACCGGAGGGTGTGGCAGCGCTCGTCCTCGTCTCGCCGCTGCTCTCACCCCGTTTCGAATTGCCCGAGCGCGCGGGCGGACTCGCCAAGCTGTGGAAGAAAGTGGGGCCGACTTCGCCGGGCAGAACCGGTTGGAGTGCCGACCGCCGCACTTCCGATGCGGCACAAGCGCGAGCGATCGATGCAGACAAAGACGTGCACGGGATCGTGACGTTGAGGGCGGGGGAAGAGGCGCTCGAGGTTGCGCGAGGGTATGTGCCGAAGATCGCAACGCTCGCGATGCCGGTGTTGGTACTCGCAGGGACGAATGATGAGATTGCTCCGATAGCGGACGCGCGCAAGTTGAAAGCGGCTCGTGTCGACGTGATCGAGTTCGAAAGCGCGCGGCACGATCTCTTCCACGAGGCGCAGTCGCGCGAGATCACGGCGAGTGTGACGCGCTGGTTGGACACGAAGCTCCCGAGATGATCGAAGGCAATCCGTCGTCGAATCGAACGTACTGTGCCAGGGACAGCCACGACGCTTCGAAACGTACTGACGTACTGTGCCA
>JAWXBU010000053.1:0-9732 GCA_034440255.1 Planctomycetota bacterium
GATCCGCGGCAACTCGGACGCCAACTTTGCGAGGCCCGGCGCGAGGCGCGTGAAATCGCTCGGCGCGCGACCGAGCGGCGTCTCCACCACGGCGCCGTCGAACGCGTTCATCGGCCACACGAACGCCGACAAGCGCGAGCGACAGAATGCGGCCAAACTGCCTGATTCTTGGGCAAAAACGAGTGCGCGACGGACGAGCGCGTCGGCCGCCGACTTCGCATCGATGCCTGCTGCAGCTTCTTCGGCGGCGATGCGACCGAACAGAATGCGCTCACACTCGCTCGCTTCGAGCGGCGTCGGCTGGGCGCTCAGATCTCTGCCGCGCGACAGCAGCATCACTCCGCCGACATTAGTGCGCGCGACGAGGAAACGCGACAGCGCGTGCGTCTCGGGTTCGGACAACGGATACGGGCCTTGCGCGCACGTTTCAGAACTCCACGGTTTCCAACCTGACGGAAAGTTACGATCGAGACGACACGCGCGCGGCAACGTCTGATCGGGAGCGAAAGTCTGATCGGGATCGGGCGCAGCCATCACGTACACGCCGCTTTTCTCGAGCCATGCAGCCGTCGCAGGTTCGCGCTCGGCGGATTCGAGCAACGCGCGCGCGGCGAACAGCGCCGCTTCGGGTCCGGCGGGACGCGACTCGAACGCGGGATCGAGGCCGGTCACGAGCAGAACGGCGGGCTTCGTTTCGAGAGCGCCCGTCTGTTGGTTCGTGATCGCGAGCAACGTGAGTTCGCGACCGCCGCGACTCTTGCCCAAGCTCAATTGTTTGACGCGCGCCGGATACGCGGAAACCAGTCGCGCGATCTCCGCGTTGTACGCCTTTTCGTCCGCGCGCTGCGCGTAGTCGATCGTCGCCGTCGTGAGCGTCGCCGGCGGATTCGTACTGACCGGTGTCGTCACCGGGATCGGATTCGTCGTCACCGGCGGCGGATCGATCTTCGGCGGCGGCGGAGTCTCGACCTCAGGCTTCGGCGGTGTCTGCGTGTCGGGTGCCGGTGGTTTTTCAGCCTCGGGATGCGGCGCATCGTCAGGCGGTTTCGGCACTGGATCTTCGGCCGGTTTCGGCGGCGGATCCTGCGCTGGCTTCACGATGGGAGTTTGGATGTCGGGCGCCGGCTCGGGATCTTGAGCGGTGGCGAATCGCAAAATGCACAGCGCAGCCAACGCAACCACGCTGATTCGATTCAAGCCGTGGGTACTTTGCGACAGAGCGGCGCTGAATTGCCCGCGGCTCACGGCTTCACCTCGAGCACGCTCGGCGCCGTCCAACCCGACGTCGCCCTCAACGTGATCATGCTGCCCTTCGGCGCCAGGACGACGCTCGTCAGTTCGCGGCTCGCGCTGCCGGCATTCAGATCACCCAACACAGCCGACGTCTCGCCCCACATCAATCGCGCACCCGGCGGGAGCACCAATTCAGCGCGCGGCGCATGCTCGGGACGTCCGGTCGAAAGCGTCGAAATTCCCGTCGGCAACGCGCCCGAATTCTGCACGCGCCAGCGCAACGTCACGACGTCTCCATCGCGCTTTTCCTCGAGCGTTTCGATCACGAGCTTCGGAGCACCGAGCGCCAGCTTCCCGACGAATGCCGACAATCCCGCCGTCGCCGCCGGCAAGCTCGCGGCCGGCGCATTCAAACGCGAGAACGGTTCCCACCCGCCGACCAAGGCCTTCGTTCCATCCGACAAATCGACCGGATGCCAATCGACGAAGCCGATTCCGCCGCGCGTGTTGTCGAGCCACCGCGACCACGCGCGATCGGCGGCGGTGACGGCCGGAGCCAGGCTCGCTTTCGTCGGATCTTGATTGTCGAAACGCGCCGCTGCGACGCCGACGTCGCGCGCATCCGCCGCGCGCTCGACTTCGGGCCCCCAGGCGGCGACTTCGACCGCGAGCGCACCGGGCACTGCGTGAATCCAGTCCAACGCGGAACCGCGCCGATCGATCCCGCGCGCTTCGCGCTGCGAGCGCGCAACCGTCTGCAGCCGTCCCGTCGTCGCTGCGAACGCGCGCGCCAACTCGTCGAAGACAGCCCCGTCGAACTTCCTCGCTTCGGCCGTCGCCGCGATCCCACCCGGTCGTGCCAACTCGCCGTGATTGCCTTGGAACAAGAGCACCGCGAGTGTCGGGCGCGACAACACGAGATCGGCCAGCGCGCGACTGAGCGGATCGTCGAGCGGCAACGGCGCCGGATTCACGCTGCCTTCGCCCTCTTCGCTCCATCCGACCGGGAACGTCACGTCGAGCGCGACTCCGCCGGTCGGATCCTCGTTGAACTTGCCGTCGAGATCGTCGTCTTTCCCCTCGCGCACCAGCCGATAGCGCGGCCGATCACCGCTTCTCGCCGGAGCCAAGAAGCGCGGATCGATCGCGCGAGCGAGCGGGCCCGTCGGGTCCTCGACGATCATGTCGAGCACGAGCCCGTCCTTGTCGACGTCGTCGGCCGTGTCCTCGTCGAGATTCATGTCGCCGTCGTCGTCGAGAGGCAGCGCGTCGCGGCCGTCATTCGCTCGCCCGCTGAACGTGTTCGCGAGCGCATCGGGCGACCCCCACGGCACACACACGATCGTCACGTCACGCGGCAAGGTCGCGCGCTTCTCGATCAAGTCCGACGCGATTGCGAGCACCGCTTCCGATCCTGTGAGCGACACGCCGTCCATTCCGCCGATCAAGAAAATCGCCGGACGATCCGCGAGCGCGAGCGGACCGTCGGCGCCGAACTGCAGAGCTGGCGTCGCCATTCCGCCGCGCGTGGTCGGCAAGGCAACTTCCTCAGCCGAACCCGCGTCGATCCAAGCCTTCACGAGTCCGCGGACTTCCTCGGGACCGTGGTAGCGTGCTTGCCACTTGGGCAGCGTGATCGCCGGCGCGGCAGCGGTCGGCTCGTTCGGCGTGGGCTTCGGCGCATTCTCTTGGCGCAATGCGGATACGAAGAGAGAGCACGTCACGAACGCAACCGCCGCCGCCCCGCCGCGGACTGCACTCCTCGCTCTCGCCAATCGCTTCTCCGGGAGCTTGCCTCTCCCCAGTTCTGAAACTCTGCCCGATCCAGTTATCGCGCCGACGATACCCGCCGCTTGAGAACGGCGCCCCTTGGACGCGCCGAATCCGCAGCACGAGGCGGGTACGGGGCGGAAGATTCCAGTGCGAGCGCGATTTTGGCGGTACTGCGCCAAGCACAGTACCGCCCAAATCAGCCCGCTTCGACCGGCTCGGGCGACTCAGCCACCATCGATGAGCGTTGCGGAACGATGTCGTGCACCGGCAGCCCGGTTTCGCGATCGACCGCGCGCAACTTCGGAGCACCCTCCGGCGCGGCATTCGGCGTTCCGTTCGCGGTGCCGTTCGTCCAGCGATCAGCCTCGGAGAGTTCGACGGACACTTGGCGCGACACGCCTTTCGTCTCCATCGTGACGCCGTACAAACTGTCGCACGCGGCCATCGTGCCTTTGTTGTGCGTCACGACGACGAACTGCGTCGATTTGCGGAAGCCGTCGAGCATGCCTAGGAAGCGCTCGATGTTCGCGTCGTCGAGCGCTGCGTCGACTTCGTCGAGGATGCAGAACGGACTCGGGCGCGCTTCGAACACGGCGAAGAGCAGCGCGAGCGCAGTCAGCGTGCGCTGACCACCCGACAAGAGACCGATAGAAAGGAGTTCGCGACCGGGCGGACGCGCGACGATGTCGACACCCGCGTCGAGCGGATCGACGTCGGGCTCCAACGTCACGTCGGCTTTGCCGCCGCCGAAGAGCTGACGGAAGATGCGCTGGAAGTTCGTGCGCACGACTTCGAACGTCTCCATGAAGAGGCGTTTCGACTCGCCGTCGATCGTCTGGATCGTCTCCTCGAGCGTGCTCTTCGCTTTCAACAAGTCGTCGCGTTGACCGGTCAGGAATTCGAGTCGACCGCCCGACTCTTGCAGTTCGGTGACGGCCTCCATGTTGACCGGCCCGATCTTCTCGAGGCGGCCCTTCAGCTCGCGCACTTCGGCTTCGAGTGCGTCGAGCGCGGTGGTCTCCACGAGCTCGTTTTCAGGCGCGAAACCCTGCATCAGCGTGCCGACATCGAGCGCCAAGTCTTCTTGAGCGCGCCGCACGATCTCGTCGCGCGCCAACACGCGGCGTTGTTCTTCGAGGCGCAGATTTCCGAGCGTTCCGACGACTTCTTCGAGTTCGCGTGTGACGGATTCGACGCGACGACGCGAAGCGTCGATCGATCCGCGGCCGGTCTCGACGACGCGGCGTACGTCCGACAATTTTCCGTCGAGAGCCGCGCGATCGACCAGAATTTGAGCGCTGTGGCGTTCGAGTTCCTCGATCTCGATCGACCCCGTGCGCGCGTTGTCCTCGTGCTCCGAGGCCAAACGTTCGGCGCGCGAGCACTCGATGCGCGACTCGTCGCGCGTGCGGGTCAAATCGGTGACGCGGCGCGAAACGCCTTCGAATTCGGCCTTAGCGCGCGTCGCGTCGACGTGCGCTTCGTTCTCGGCCTTGACGCGCTTCTCGCGCGATTCTTCGAGTGTCGTGCGCTCCTCTTCGAGCTCGGTCAACGCGCTGCGCTCGCGTTCGTGGTCGAGGCTCGTGCGTTCGGCGAGCAGACGCGCTTCTTCGAGTTGGCGCGTGATACGACCGATCTCGGCGACGGCGCTGCCGCTCTCGAGTTCGAGCGCGCGCAGGCTGCCCTCTTGGTCGCGCAAACGCGCGCGAACCGTGGAAAGTTGGCTCTCGGCCGTATTGCGAGCGAGACGCTTCACTTCGAGATCGGCGCTGGAACGTTCCCATTCCCTCTGCAACGCGACGCGGCGGTGCGTCAGATCGTTGCGGCGCGCTTCGAGTTCTTCGATGCGACGCGACAGATCGTCGACTTCGTTGCGCAGTTCCTCGGCACTCGAACGGCGTCCGACGGCCCCTTGGGTGAGCGCGCGATGACCACCGGCGAGACCGGCTGCGTCGACGAATTCGCCTTCCAGCGTGACGAAACGGAAACCTGTGTGCTCTTGGATGAGCGCCAAAGCGGCTTCGACGTCGCGCGCGATCAGAACGTCTCCGCACAGGATGTCGGCGAGGCGTGCAAACTCGGGTTTGCAGCGCACGAACTCGCGCAATGCGCCGAGAATGCGCTCGTCCGACGGCTGCGCTTCGATCGCTTTCGGCGTCCCGACCCCGGCCGGTAGAACCAGGCCGACTTGACCTGCTTCGCGCTTCTTGAGCCAGCCCGAAACCTGTTGTGCAGTCTCCACGTCGCGCGCGACGAGCGCGTTGGCGCGATGGCCGAGCACCGCGTCGAGTGCGCGCGCGTGGGCCGTGTCGGTGCGCAAGTGATCGGCGACCAGACCTTGCAGTTCGCTCGCCGCGACCGGCTCGCCGTTCTTCTTGACGCTCTCGAGAACGCGCTTCGCGCCGGCCGTCAATTCTTCGAGGTCGCGCTCGCGGTCGAGCAGAACGTCGATCTTGCTCGCGACGCGCGCACGATCGAGCTCGAGAGCTTTCTTTTCCGCTTCGGCAGCCTGCGCGTCGCGCGCCAGATCGGCCATCGACTGCGCCATCTCGCGCCGGCCGAGTTCGTGACGTTGTTGAGCTTCGAGGGCTTCCGCCGCACGCGCGGCGATCTCGGTCTCTTCCACTTTGAGGGAATCGACGCCACCGCTCTGCTGGGCCAAGCGTTCGACGATCTGCGCTTCGCGCGCGAGCGCCGGACCGTGTGCCGCTTCGAGCGACACGATGCGATTCTCGGCGTGCGTGCGCGCCGACAACAGCGACAGCGCGCTGCGGTTCTTCGAATCGAGCGTCGAGCGCACTTGGGAGGCGCGTGTTTCGATTTCAGAGAGGAGCTTGCGCTCTTCCATCGCGGCCGCGTGCTTCTCGCGCGAGCGCGATTCGAGCGACGCGAGGTCTGCCGAAAGTCGGCCGAGCTCTTCTTCGCGCTCCTCCAGGGAGCGCACCAGCGCCGCATGCCGTTCGCGCTCGTCGCGCGACGATTCACGCCAAGAAACGACGCGCGCCCCGAGTTGAGCTTTGCGCTCGTCGACCGCGCGACCGTCGCCCGAAAGGCGCGCCAACTCGGACGTCAAACGCTCCAATTCGGCTGACAAAGCCAGACGCTCTTGCTCGCGCAATGCCGCGTCGCTCTCGGCCTCCTCGCGAGCTTTGCGCAGCAAACCGGCCTTCTCCTCGAGCTCGCCCGCGTGCGTCGCGAGGCTCTCGAGCTCGTCGTGCCACGCGTACAGGCGGTGCTTGAAGAAGCGCGCACGCTGCGTCGCCCATTCGTCGCGCGCGGCTACGAAGCGCTCGGCCTTGCCGGCTTGGATCTTCAAAGAACGCACGCGCGTGCCCAATTCGCCGAGCACATCGTCGAGGCGCAGCATGTCGTCGGCGACGCGCTTCAGGCGCATCTCGGTCTCGACTTTGCGCTGGCGATAGCGGCTGATGCCGGCTGCTTCTTCGAAAATGCGCCGGCGTTCGAGCGGATTCGCCGACAACACCGCGTCGATCTTGCCCTGTTCGAGTACCGAGTAGCCGCGCGAGCCGAGCCCGGTGTCGAACAGCATTTCGCGCACGTCCTTCAGACGCACTTTGTCGCCGTCGAGCAAGTACTCGCCCTCACCGCTCTTGAACACGCGGCGCGTGATCGAGACTTCTGCGCCGCGGCCTTCGAGAAGGTTCGATTGATTGTCGAGGATCAGCGTCACTTCCGCGACGCCGAGGGCGGGTCGACTGGCCGAACCTTTGAAGATGACGTCCGTCATCTCCGCGCCGCGCATCGACGTCGGACGTTGCTCGCCCAAGACCCAGCGCACCGAGTCGACGACGTTGCTCTTGCCGCAACCGTTCGGACCGACGACGCCGGTGAGCGAATTGCTGCCGAACTCGAAAGTCGTGCGGTCGGCGAAGGATTTGAAGCCGAAGAGTTGGATCCGTTTCAGTCGCATGGGCTGGCAGAAGGCGCACTCGGCGCATCAAGGAGTTGGGCTTCCGAACTCGTCGGAAGCGGACTCGGAATACAGGCTCGTCGCGTTCGCGGTGGGCGTGAACACGGGTTCGTTCACGCCTGCTTCCGCGAACACCGCGTCGCGATGTTCGATCGGTTTCGGCAGCGCGTACAGCGTGTGGACGGGGCCGCGCTGTTGGGTGCGCGCCAGTTCGAAACGCTCGAGTGTGGCGAGCAGCGGATACGCAGCGGACGCGCTCGCAAGGCCGGCCGGCAACGCGATTCCGCGCAGAACGAGCGGTGGGTGCAACACACCGCATTCGAGAGCTCGCGCGATCGCGACTTCGGCCGCGAAGAGCGCGCTCGACGCCGCGCCGGGTTCGCTGGATGCGAGATCGAAGCCGCTCGTGTACGGACCACCGTGCGTCGAGTTCGGATCGAGCGCGGAGTTCTCGAAAAGCAACGGCTGCGCGACTTGGAAAAGAGTCGCGTCGATGTCGGCGAAGCGCGCGGCTGCACGCTCGCCGAAAAACGGCGAGAGCACGACGTCGAGGTTTTTTTCGCGCGCGAAGCGTTGGGTGGCTTCGTTGAGGAAGGCGACGAGGCGCGCAGCATGATCGGCGCGGATCTCGCCGTCGGCGAGCCAGCGCAGAGCCTCTCGCAAGCCCACCGGAGTGACGGCGTAGGTCACGCGGCCGCGGCGTTCCGAACGATGCGCGTGCGTGCCGCGCTGGAATTCGCGCAGCTGGGTCAGAGCGTCGAGCGCGAATTCGAGTGACTGCGCGACGTTTTCGAAGAGCGCGTCCTCGCGCCACGGACCTGCTCGGCGCGCGGCGCGCGGCAAGTTGATCGCGACGGCGCCGCCGCAGTGCAGCGCACCACGTTCACGCGAGCCACGCACGGTCGCGGGACCGACAGCGCGTTGTCGATCGGAGCTCCACGTCGGCACGACCTTGCCGCGCGCGAGCAACGCTTCGAGCGCTCGCGCTGTCGGCAGAGCCTCGGCTTCGCGCACGCGCATCAAGTCGCGCGCGTCGACGAACAATCGCGGCGTCGATTGTGCGCGCCCTTCGTCGTCGAGCGCTGCGCATTCTTCGACGACGCTCGCGAGAACGCTGACCGGGCATGGGCCCAGGGCAAGATCGATGCGCCGAGCCGACGCGCGTGAGCTGGCGGACAGCGCGCACAAGAACGCCGCGAGGCCGCCACCGCGCGTGTTGCGCGCCAACGCCGCGATCAAACCTTGTGCGTCCTCGAGCACGACACCGCGTGATGTCGCGCGCGCGACGTCGGCGAGATCGTCGAGCAAGTCGAAAGCGGCACGGGCCGACGGCGAGCCGCGCTGAATCAAGTCGGTCGGAATCGACGAACACAACGCCAGGTGCGGGCGTTCGAGGTCTTCGACGTGGATCTCGCCCGACAAATGGCGCTCGGCCGAAAGCTCGTCGAGCACGTCTTCGAGCGCGAAACGCCGCAGGATTTCGGCACCCACGCGCTCGCACACGTCCAAGGACGGGGCTTCGACGTCGTTCGCCGTGCGCGTTTTCGCGGCGAGCAGCGCGCGCAAGTCGTGACGCGGAAGACCGACGGGGCGTTGACGGCGCAGCGCGTTCGACAAGCCCAATTCGACGAGTTCGTTGTCGACGAGTTCGCGGATGAGCGCCGTCGACAAGCGCTTGACGCCGAGAGCGAAGACGCGCTCTTCGACGCGCCCGGCGACTTCTTCGGCGCGCACGCGCGGCAAGTCGGCTTCGTCCATCAACGCAGCGACGATGCGGCTCTTCTTCCAAGCCTCGAGGCCGCCCGAAACGACGACGCGCGGACCGCGCACGGTACGCGCCGTGCGTTCCTCGTCACCGGCTGCGGGAGCGGGCACGTCGACTTCGGCTGCACGGATGCGCGCGCGCCGATCACGGTAGAGGATGTATGTTTTCGCGACCGCGAAAGCGCCGAGTTCGACGAGCGCTTGCTCGACGAGGTCTTGGATCTCCTCGATTCCGGGCACGGCCTTCGCCGCGACCGACGGCACGCGACCGTCGCCGAAGTAGCGTCGCGCGAGCGCGAGTTCGACGAGATCGGCGACGTCGACGGCGCTCTGGCGATCCTCGAGACCCGCTGCGGCTTGCGCGCGTTCGACCGCGGATTGGATCTTCGCCTTCTCGAACGGCACGAGGCGTCCGTCGCGTTTTTTGACGCGCGTGATTTTCACGACGTGCTTCTGCCTTCCGATTCGAGGATCGGTTTGAGCTCGTCCAAGAACTGCGAGACGTCTTTGAACTCGCGGTAGACGGACGCGAAACGCACGTAGGCGACGTGGTGCAGCGCGCGCAGTTCCTCCATCACCATCGAGCCGATCACCGAGCTGTCCACCTCGCGATCGTACTCCTCTTGACAGCGCGCCTCGACGCGCGCTGTCGCAGCTTCGAGGTTCTCGATCTTGATCGGGAGTTTTTCGCAGGCGCGGATCATCCCAGCCAGGATGCGTTCACGCTCGAAGCGCACGCGCTCGCCGGACTTCTTGATGACGCGCAGCGGCGTGTCCTCGATGCGCTCGTACGTGGTGTAGCGCAGGAAGCAGCCCAGGCACTCGCGCCGGCGCCGGATGACGGTCCCGTCGGCGGACGTGCGCGAGTCGACGACGCGGTCGTTGTCCTGCTTGCAGCGGAGGCATCTCATGGGGTGGCGAGCCCCACGGGCGGGACTCGGCACAGAGGAACACGCTAGATGTGGGGTGTCAATGGCCCCCCCCGCCACGGCGAATTCGCCGTGGCCAGCATGAGAGGTCCAAACCGCGAC
>JAWXBU010000054.1:0-3277 GCA_034440255.1 Planctomycetota bacterium
CAGCGCGAACCGTCGTGGTTGTCCCTGGCACCGTACGATCGGTCCGCAATCGGCGAATCGGGAAGAAAAGTACCGCGCACCGTATGACTGGCGAACTCAGAGCACGAGGCCGTGGAAGTTCGGCGAGTGATTCGGGAACAGTGCTCCCAAGTTGGCATTACCCAGCCGCTTGAACGCCACCTCGGCGATCACGTTGCGGTAGTCGGTCGTGATCGCGAGGTCGCCGTTGTCGAGCTGCGGTAAGCCCATTCCCGGCCACTGTGAGAACACGCGACCGCCGGTCACGTTGCCCCCCATCAGCATCATCATCCCGCCGTGGCCGTGGTCGACACCCAGGTTGCCGTTCTCGTCGGCGCGGCGGCCGAACTCGGACATCACGAGGGTCGTGACGCGGTTGTTTTGGACGCCAAGGTCGGTCCACAGCGCGTTCAACCCCTGCGCGAGTTGATTCGAGAGGTGCGCCTGCTCGCCGCTGATCGACCCGATGTTGGAGTGCTTGTCCCAACCGTGCAGGTCGACTTCGATGACCTCGACGCCCAGATCGGCCTTGATCAGCGCGGCGACGCTCGCGAGGCGGTCGCCCCACAGACTGAGCGGGTAGGACGCTCCGTTCGCCGGGACGTATCCGCTGAAGCTGACGCTGCCCAGCAAGTCGATCGCTTGGAACGTCTTGACCGTGGTCGCGCCGAGTTCGCCGCCTTGCTGATGAAACATCGCGCTCAACGTGCGCCGCCGCGCCAGATTCGTCGCACCGGCGCCCGGCATGCGGAAATCGGCCAGGTCGGCGATGGGCAGCGTCGCCGGAGCTCCTGCCAGAGCGCGCGGCAGCATGTAATCGAGCGCCACACCGCGCAGCAGTCCGCTGCCGGCCGGCACCGTCGAGGCCAGATGCCGCGCCGCCCAACCCGTCGCGATCGGACCGGGCTGATTCGGATTGCCTTGCTCCATGAACTTCTGCGCGTCGAAGTGCGAGCGCGACGGATCCGTCGAACCGACCGCGTGCACGAAGAGCAATTGCCCGGCGTTGTACGGCGCGAGCAGCGGCAGGGCTGCCGGTGCGAGGCCGAAGAACCCGTCCAGGTTCGTGGCGCCGTCCGTCTGTCCGGGGGGCTTGATCGCGATCGTAGGGCGGCGGTTGTAGAGCTCCGCGTCACCGTAGGGCACGCAGATGCTCACGCCGTCCATCCCGCCACGCATGTAGAGCACGACCAGCACGTCGCGTCCGCCGGCCGGCGGCCGGGCTTGCGCAGGTTTGGCCAGTCCCGCGGCCACGACCCCCGTCGCTGCGGCGGCCAGACCGGCCTTGCCGAGGAATTCGCGGCGCGTGTCGCCGGAGTGAGTCGAGTGCGCTTCGTTCGTCGTCATGACATCCCCCTCAGTAGATCTGGAAGCTCGGAGCCGAGGCGGTGAGTGTCATGACTTCGCGCAACAGCGCGTCGGTGATGCCCGGGAAACTGTCGACATAGGTTTGAATCGCCGTGACGTCCCACGGCGCCAACATCTGCCCGGTCAAGCGTCGATTCGCGGCCTGGGCGAGTTGGCTCTTCGGCATGCCGGCGAAGACGTTGGCCGGATCGAAGCTCACGCCTGGGATCGCATTCGAGAACAGATCCGTCGTGAAGGACCAGCGCGTCTGCTCGCCGCTCGCCCAGAGATCCAGGCGATCGGGGTAACCATTCGGCGTCGGCCAGATGAAGGGTTCGTGGCCGAGGCGGTTGAGCTGCTGGGTCAGGCGTATCGGCTCTGCGATTTGAAAGCGCACTGCACGCAGGATCGAGGTCATGAGGTGGAAGGGCCGCTTGTACTTGACGAGTTCCGCCTGCGGGATCTGCGCGATCGAAGTCGGAGCGAAGACGACGCGCAGCATGTCCTTGATCTCTCCGCCGGAGCCCATGTACGCGTTCGCGACCGCGTCGACGAGCGCTTGCGGCGGTTCGTAGCACAGGAAAAATCGGCACAGCTTGCGCGCCAGGAACTGCGCGGTCAGCGGCCGGGCCGCGAGCAGGTTCACGACGATCTCACCTTGCGCGACACCGCCACCGGCCGGAATCGCGAGGCCCAAGACGGTCTTCTGCGTATCGTCGTGCAGCCATGAACGGAATTTGAAGCCGCCGAAGTCGCCGGTCGTGACCTCCTTGAAGCCCCAACCCGTGAAACAGCGCGAAACGGCTTTGACGTCGTCTTCGTTGTAATGCCCCACTCCGAGCGTATGCAGCTCCATGATCTCGCGCCCGTAGTTCTCGTTCGGTTGCGTCGACGTGTTGCGATAGTTGCCGAGGTAGAAGCCCATCGCCGAGCTGCGCGCCGACGCCATGAGCAAGTCGCGGAAGTTGCCGAGCGCGTGCCGCCGGATGACGTCGCGGTCGTCCTGTGTCTTCAGCACCGCGTTCATCGAATCGGTGTGGTCGATGCTGAAGTGATCGCTCCAGAACTCGACCATGCGCTCCTGCAACTGCCGCGAGGAGTAGGCCGCGCGTAGGATCGTCGCGCAGCGCAATTCGGTGCGCAGCATTTCGGCGCGCCCTTGCTGGTAGTCGTTGACGTAGTTGTCCTGCGACGTGCGCGACAGCGTCGGGAACATCGACACGACGGCGTCGCCGCGCCCGTCCGGAATCGTGTCAGGATGCAGTTGTTCTTCGAGGAACGCGCGGTAGCCGAGCGCCAGCGCGCGACCCAGCGTCGGCGCGTCGTAACCGTTCGTGATGCGCGACAAGAGAAAGCGAATGTCGTTCGGCACGCTGAGCGCGGACGACTGCGCGGCTGCCGATTGGGAACTCATCGCGGTCGCCGCTGCTGCACCGACGGTGCAAAGGCCCAGCAATGATCGCCTGGAAACGGCATCACCCTCCGCTGCCGCGGGTGTGGGGCTTTCGACGGAACTCATGCCACTCTCCTGTGCTCGAACAAAACGGGCTTCGACGGATCAGCCCGACGCGAATGATGCGTCCCCGAGGCGAGCCCGCGGGGACGATCTCTGAAGTTGTATTTAAGCCGGTGTATCCTGCCCCGAGCCCCGCGGATACCGCAAGTTCGGACACGGATAAGACGTGTGGGCTCCCCATTCGGTTGCAGAGAATCGTCTCCAATCCTCCTAACCCGTGGTCCTCGCGGCACGTGGAGTGGCTCGAATCTCTGCCTCTCGCAGAGCTCGTCGTGTAGGAGGAAGAGGCGCGGTCGATCCTCGCCGAGCACGACAGCCCCGATGTCGGCTTTCGTTGGAGCATCAACCCCTATCGAGGCTGTCAGCACGCCTGCGCCTACTGCTCCGCGCGGCCGA
>JAWXBU010000055.1:0-20910 GCA_034440255.1 Planctomycetota bacterium
GCTTCGACCTTGGCCGCTTCGACCTTGGCCGCTTCGACCTTGGGTGCTTCGACCTTGGGTGCTTCGACCTTGGGTGCTTCGACCTTGGCCGCTTCCATCTTCGGCGCCTCAGGTCTCTTTTCGCTCGCCGCGGGGGCGGACTGCGCGGTGGTCGACTTCACGGGGGCCTTCGGTTCGCCGCTCTCGCACGAGGCGAAAGCGAACGCGGTCAGCGACAAAGATGCAGCGATGAGGATCCGACTCGACATGATTAGGTCTCGAGAATGGGGCGTGTGGTTGGGGCTTCGATCCGGCGACGGATCGTGTTTCGGCCCCAGAGACTAGGCAGCAGAGCGCGCCGGGCAAGTGCAATTGCCCAAAGGCGGTAGCCCAGGACTCTCCCAGGGATTCCGGAATCCGTGGCAGGTGCCGGCGCCGTCCGTCGCCCTCCTCCATGGGAAAGCGCAGCGCTCCGGACCGGATCCGGGGGCGGCCCCCTGATGAAACCCGAGGAGCGATCATGTCGAAGCGAGCCATCCCCCGTTCTTTCGTTTGGACGATCTTGTGCGCCCTGGCCGCGTCGTCGACGACGAGTGCGCAAGTCGGAACCAAGGTGCCCGCGCTACCTCCGCTCGTCGAAGACGTGAAGACGCCTGCGCCTGTACCGCTCGCTGGAGCGAGCCTCTGGCAAGCGACACGGGCTTCTGTCGGCAGCGCCGTTTCGACTCCTCGGAGCGAACAGCGCAAAGTCGCCGCGAGCGAGCGAGTGCGCGAAGCGTCGCCGCGCCGACGTCTCGAGCGCGTCCAAGTTTCGTCCATGGACGCCGACGCCGTGTGGGCGCGCGGCAGCAACTACAAGGCGCGCTTCGCTTCCGACGGCATCACGTTCGTGCCGTTCTTCGGATCGAAAGCGACGACGAATCATCCGGTTCACTTCGCACTCGAGTCGGCACGGCTCGGTGAAAGTTCGATCGAGTTCGACGCGACCGCGACGCCTCGCGCATCCGGTGACGCGATCGACTTCGCGCGCGGCCCGTTCGTCGAGCGTTGGGTGCTGGGCGACGCCTCCATCGAGCAGACGTTTCGGATCGACGCGCTCGCGCCGACCGGAGATCTCGTGTTGACCCTCGCCGTCGAAACGGATCTCCAAGCCGATACGCACGGAGCGGCGCTCGCGTTCGTGTGCGCGTTCGGTCGTGTCGAGTACGGCGCGGCTGTCGCGATCGATGCGGACGGACGACGCTTCCCGGTCGCGCGTACCTGGAACGATGCGTCGATCGAACTCAGACTCGAGCGCGAATCCATTGCCGGAGCGCGCTTCCCCATCGTGCTCGATCCCGTGGTGTCGACGACGAGCTTCGACTCGTCGCTGGCAGACGATTTCGCACCTGATACGGCGTACGAAGCGTCGACCAACAGCTACCTCGTCGTCTACGAAGAGATCTTCTCGGCGGCGGATCACGACGTGTACGCGCTGCACCTCGACGCTGCCGGCACACCGCTGTTCGGCGGCTATCTCGACTACACGACCGACGACTGGCGTCATCCAAAAGTCGCGAGCAACGCGCTCGCGCAGAACTTCATGTGCGTGGCCGCAGTCACTCCGGTCGGCGGGGGACAACGTCGCATCCGCGGCGCGACCTTCGCGGCGACGACGAGCACGACAGGCCTGCAATTCACGATCAGCGGCAGCGAATCCGGCGACAAATCGAATCCGGACGTCGGTGGAGACCCGGCGCTCGTGGGCCCGACCTACTACATGGTCGTCTGGCAGCGCATGTTCTCGCCAACCGATCACGACATCCACGCGCGCTTGATGCAAGCGGACGGAACACCGGCTTCGGGGCTGGTTCCCGTCGACAACTCGACCGCCACGATCGACACGGTGCCCGCGATTTCGAAGTCGGACGGCAATCCGCCGTTCGCGACGCAGGTCTGGACGATCGCGTGGCAGCGGTTCTTCTTCGGCACGCAAGAGCAGATCTTCGGCGCGCAGTACCGCTGGGACGGTGCGCTCGTGAACGCGACGTTCCCGATCGATCTAGGTGACGAGTGTCTCGCGCCCAGCGTTTCGAGTCCGCTCGACGGCAACGCGTTCTACCCGCGCGAGTACATGGTCGCGTTCCAAGTCAAAGGACAACTGCAGACGCAGTGGGATGTCCTCGGAGCCGTGTTCGAGGGCACGCAGTTCCAGACGGGCACCGACATCGGGAACTACGTGAATCCGTCGACGAACTCGAGCGATCAAGTCCACCCGCGCGTCGATTGCGACGGTCGACACTTCGCCGTCACGTGGGCGCAGGAACTCGCCGGTGGTTTCAACGACTGGGACATCTTCGTCGCCGATCTCGTCTACGCCGCCGGCTATCCGTTCGTCGTGTCCTGGGACACGTTCGCGTACACGTCTTTCCAAGAGCTCGCTCCGGCGATCACGTCTACCTACAGCGGCGGCGGCGCACGGCGACGATACTTGGCTGCGTGGGACTCGCTCGATCCGTTCACGAGCGGCGCCGCGCGAGAAGTGTGGACGGGACTCTACGACGGCGAACAGGGCGGTTTCGTGACGACCTTCTGCGCCGGCGACGGTACGGCGAGCGCGTGCCCGTGCGCCAACTACGGTGCGTCGGGCAACGGCTGCGCGAACGCAGCGAATGCAGGCGGCGCGAATTTGTCGTCCTCGGGCAATCCGTGGGTCGGCAACGACACGCTCACGTTGCACGGCAGCGGCATGACGAACAGCGCGGTGCTCTACTTCCAAGGCAGTGCGCCGGTCAGCTTCTGGAACGGCGCTGCATTCGGCAACGGGCTGCGCTGCGTGACCGGTTTCACCGTGCGCTTGGGCGTGAAATTCAACGTCGCCGGCGCGTCGCAGTTCCCCGACGTCGGCGATGGTCCGATCACGTCCTACCTCGTGATCCCGTCGTTCGGAGCGCAGTACTTCTATCAAGCGTGGTACCGCGACGACGCCGGCTTCTGCACCGGCGCAGGCTTCAATCTGACGAACGGATTGCGAGCGATCTACGCGCCGTGAGCGCGCTGTCGGCGAGCACGCGCTGCGATCGCTGAATAGCTCATGCGGGGAGGTCGCGCCCCGCTAAGCTCTCCCCGAACGTCGAGTGCGCATGTCCGAGCCGAAGCAGATCCGAAAGATTCAGTCCGACGTCGCGCAGGACGGAGACGCGTTCAGTGCGTTGGCCTTGCCTGCTGCGACGCTCGCGAACCTCACGCGGCTCGGCTACCACGCGATGACGCCGATCCAAGCGGCGAGTCTTCCGCTCGCGCTGGCGGGGCACGATCTGATCGCGCAAGCCAAGACGGGCAGCGGAAAGACAGCAGCGTTCGCGCTCACGCTGCTCGCGAAGGTCGACGCGAAGCACTTTGTGGTGCAAGCGCTGGTCTTGTGTCCGACGCGCGAACTCGCCGATCAAGTCGCCGGCGAAATCCGTCGATTGGCCCGCGCCGAAGAGAACGTGAAAGTGCTCACGCTGTGCGGCGGTTCGCCCATCGGTCCGCAGCTCGCGAGTTTGGAACACGGCGCACACGTCGTCGTCGGTACGCCGGGGCGTGTGCTGGATCACTTGAAGCGCGGCACGTTGAAGTTGGCGGCATTGCGCACGCTCGTCTTCGACGAAGCCGATCGCATGCTCGACATGGGCTTCATCGACGACATGGTGACGGTCGTCGGGCACTGTCCGCCCAAACGTCAGACGCTGATGTTCTCGGCCACGTATCCCGACGAGATCGCCAAACTGAGTCGGAGATTCCTGAACGAACCGAAGGACGTGAAGCTCGCCGAGCAACACGCAGGAACGAAGATTCGACAACGCTTCTACGCTGTCGAGGAGGCCGAACGCTTCGACGCTGTCGTGCGAATTCTGCGGCATTTCAGGCCGATTCGGACGCTGGCCTTCTGCAACACGAAACAGATCTGCCGCGATCTGGTGGAGCATCTGGTCGCTGAAGACATCGTCGCACTCGCCTTGCACGGCGACCTGGAACAGCGCGAGCGCGATCAAGTGCTCGTGCAGTTCGTGAACAAGAGTTGCTCGGTGCTCGTCGCGACGGACGTCGCCGCGCGCGGCCTCGACATCGATCGTTTGGAAGCCGTCGTCAACGTCGAAGTGACGCGCGATCCCGAAGTGCACGTCCATCGCATCGGCCGTACGGGACGAGTCGACGAAGAAGGTTGGGCGTTGAGTCTGGTCGGCCCGCGCGAGCGCTACGGTGTCGAACGCATCGAAGAGATGCAGGGTGCGCCGGTGGAATGGCATACGCTCACCGAACTCACCGCTGTGGGGCGCGAACCGCTCGTGCCTCCGATGGTGACGCTGCAGATCCTGGGCGGACGCAAAGAGAAAATTCGAGCCGGCGACGTGCTCGGAGCACTCACGGGCGAGGCCGGTTTTGCGGCGAAAGACGTCGGCAAGATCACCGTGAACGAAACGGCCACCTATGTCGCCGTGGCACGAAACATCGCTGAAAAAGCGCTGAAAAAGCTCAACGCCGGCAAAGTGAAAGGCCGGCAAGTGCGCGTGCGGATGATGGGTGCGTCGGACGAGTGAGCGTTGCGGCTGGCTCGACCTGACTGAACGCCGTACATTTCTTGCCATGGACTCCCTCTCCCCCGTCCTGGCCAAGCTTGAACACTGCGTCCGTACGGACACGTGGGAGTGATTGGAAACCGACTAGCTCGAGATCAAGCCTGTGCCTTCGACCGGAAACGCTTGGTCGTCGATCCGCCAACCCGTCTGCGCGTTCTTGAATACGCGTGGCGGAACCGTGCTCCTGGGTGTGAAGGACGAGCAGAAACCCACCAGGAAGTACCTTCATACGGGATGGACGGAGGCCAACACTCCGAACCTCGACGCCCTGCGCCACGCGTTCAGATCCGTTCGTGGCGACGACATGTCTGTCGAGGAATACTTGATCATGGAGGTCAAGGCCTTCGGGGATGGACAGGTCGCGGTTGTACGAGTCACCGCGCTTCCGGAGCACCTTAAGTTCTGCACAGCGGAGGGCGCTGCCTACGAACGCGTCCTCGATGCTGACCGCAAGATAACTCCCTCGCGCATCCAAGAGCAGGAAGTGCGCAAGAGCGAGATGGAGCATGATCTAAAGCTCAAGCCTGTACCCGACGTACAGTTGCGCGACCTCAGCCTTCAGCGCATCAACGAATTGGTGTTGCCGGTGAATGAGGGTCAACAGCGCACGATCGAAACCATCAAGAGCAGCTTGGATGACGCTGTCCCGTTTCTTGATCGCAGGCGGTTCTTGCTCAAGGATCGATCGATATCGACCTTGGGAGTGTTGGTGTGCGCTATGAACCCTGAGGATGCTCTGCAGACGCGGAGCCACGTTGACGCCTTCGTCGAAATCCCCAACGAGGCTGCGCAGGACAAGAAGACTTTCAGGGACAACATCCTCCAGCTGATGGAGTCAGCCCAAAATTGGACGCTGCGCAACATCATGACCGGGATCTCGATCGAGGCCGGTGGAACGCGTACTGCGGAATATCCTGCGAAATTGATCCGAGAGTCGATCAACAATGCCCTCGCTCACAGGGATTATTCGATCAACAGGCCTGTTCAATTGACGATTCATCCGCGTCAGTCGCTCTCGATTAGAAATCCAGGGAAGCTTCCGGGCGACCTGGTTTTCGAAGACATGCGCCATGCAATTCCATTCAGACGCATTTTCGCCAATTCGCGCGCAAGGAACCCGCGCTTGGCCGACGTCTTGAAACTTCACGACAAGTGGGAGGGGAAGGGGATCGGCATGTCGGATCTCGTGCACTTCGCGCTCGCCGATGAAATCGACATTCCTTATTACCTCTTCCACTCCTCTGACGAATTGTCTCTGTTCATTCCCGCAGGGAGGGTACTCGACGAGGCTACGCGGGCCTGGTTCGAACTTGCAGACGGCTTGATAGACATCAAGTCTGCAGGTCAAAAGCTCACGTCTGAGCATTTCGTGGTGCTGGCCTACCTCCTGAAGAGTGAACGACAGAATCGCCAAGGCCGCTACACGCTTTCGCTCACACCGAGCAACAACCACTTCAAGCTGCTGGGAGACCTCGAGCGGCAAGGGCTGGTCGTACTTCACCCAAGTAGTGAACAAACTCGCGAGGTATACGTGGTTTGCCGAGAACTGGCGGACGACAACTGCTTTGGTGAACTGAAGGAGTTGTTCGGAAAGGACTTCGAACACCTGAAGGTCTTGGGGCTGGAAACACTTAACATGGTTGCCTTGCCGAAAAATACTCCAGCGCAGGCGGGTTGAATGCCAAGCAAGTGAGCAGGCTCCTGAAGCATCGTCTGCCCAAGCTTGCAGCCGAGCGGGGTGACGACGAGTTCTACAGAGCCATCCGATATCAGGTCGAACGCATGGCGCCGCCCAAGAAGGACCTCGACCTCAAGAGTGCCGAATGGCACTCGAGTCCGGAGAAGATGCTGAGCATTCGTGGTCCAGCGAACAAGCCGCTGTTTCGACTGAACCGCAAGTATCAGCAGGGACTCTTCAAGTAGCGCGATTCTCCCCAGTCACGCACTGCCCAAGACTTCGGTCAAGCGCGCCAAGGAGCGATGCAGCAGCACGCGCACGGCGCCCTCGGTCTTGCCCATGTGCTCGGCGATCTCGGCGCGCGACAAGCCGACGACGTGGGCGAGCGTGATCACTTCGCGCTGTTCCTCGCTCAAGTGCTCGAACGCTCGCTCGACGCGCTCGACTTCTTCGCGCGCCATCGCGTCTCGGCTCGGACTCGCGAACGAGCTGTAGCTGCGCATCAACTCTCGCTCGCGCGACGGCAGAGACTCTTCGCGGCCAGCGTCTCGTTTCTGCGCGTGCCAGTGGTCGGCGCGATCGTGGATCTTGCGCAGCGCGGTCGTGAACAGCCATCGTCGGAAGGCGGACTCGTTCGGATGTTGGAAACGCTCGGCGTGTTCGAGCACCTCGCGACAGACCGATTGAACAAGGTCGGAACTCGCTTCGCGTCGGCGCAGTTCAGGGCCGGCACGCAAGCGCACGAAGGCCCTCAAGTCGCCCAAGTGCATCTCGAGCAAAGCCTGCAAGGCCTGCGCGTCACCGCGTGCCGCTCGCTCGGCCAAACGTGCACTGTCATCCAGCATCCCGATCGATCTTAGCCGTCGCGCGCAGGGGCCGGTAGGCTGGCGTATGTGGAGGAGTTCAATGCGGCAAGCGCGGTCGAAGCACTGGTCTTCGAATGTCTCGAACGACTCGAGACAGAGGGAGAATCCGCACTCGATTCGATGTGCATCGCTCACCCAGCGGACGCGGCCGAATTGCGTCAGCGCATCACTTTCCTGCGTCGCATGGGCTTGCGCGCCGGCGCGGACGGAGCCTTCGCAGTACCGCAAAAACTAGGTGATTTCAGGCTGATTCAGCGCCTCGGCATGGGCGGCATGGGTGTCGTGTACGAGGCCGAACAAGTTTCGTTGCGGCGCATCGTCGCGCTCAAACTGATACGGCCCGAGCAACTCTACTTCGGCAACGCGCGCGAGCGTTTCCGCCGCGAGATCGATGCGATCGCGCGCTTGCAGCACCCGTCCATCGTGCCGATCTTCGCGACGGGCGAGGAAGGCGGCATCCCGTACTTTGCGATGGAGCATGTGCGAGGCATCTCGCTCGCTTTTGCGATCGATGCGTTGAAGCGAACGGATCCGGCGCACTTGTCGGGACGCAGTTTGCGCGATCTCGTCGTCGCCTCTGCTCCGTCGGGTACGGATCCGGCGGGAGATGTCTTCGTCGGTTCGTGGGACGAGGTCGCGACGAAGATCGCGCTCGCCCTCGCGCTCGCCGTTCAACACGCACACGAACGCGGCGTTCTGCACCGCGACATCAAGCCGTCCAACGTGATGATCTCTTCCGACGGACGGGTCGTTCTGCTCGATTTCGGACTCGCGACGTCGAGCGCCAGCCAGTCGCTCACACGCACCGGTTCGCAGATCGGCTCGATGCCGTACATGGCACCCGAACAGTTGCGAGCGCAGATCGAACGCATCGGCGCGCGCACCGACGTCTACGCGATCGGCGTCACGCTCTTTGAAATGCTGGCACTGCAGCCTGCGTTCGAGGACGGCGGCGACACCGAGAAGTTGCGCGCGTCCATCGTCGCGGGGCGCACGCAGGGACCGCAGGACATCCGGCGCGGTGTCTCGAGTGATCTCGCCCTCGTGTGCCGCACTGCGATGCAAGCGGATCCCGCGGATCGCTACGCGAGCGCGGCGACACTGGCCGAGGATCTGTCGAACGTGCTTGCGCTGCGGCCAATCACTGCGCGCGCTCCTAGCGTCGTCGCGCGCGTTGCGAGCTGGGCACGTCGCAACCCGGCGCGCGCCACGGCGTTTGCGCTCGCGATCACACTCGTCGTCGGAGGACCGCTCGTGTTCGCCCTCCAACAGAGGACAGCCAACCGCCGCATCGAAAAGGCGAACAGCGAGCTGACGGCAGCGCTCGTCGAATCCCAGAGACAACGCACCCGGGCCGATACCGAGCGCGCTTCCTCCGAACGAAACTTGGAGAAAGCGGTCCAAGCCGTCGACATGATGCTCACGCGCGTCGGCCAGGAGACGCTGCGCGACGTGCCGCAGATGACCACAGTGAGACGCGAGCTGCTCGGCGACGCACAGCGCTTTTACGCTGGATTTCTAGCGGAAAACGAGAGCAACGCCGACCTACGGCGCGCCGTCGAAGCCTCGCGCGACCGCCTGTCGGACATCAGCATGCTGTTCGCCGATCTGCCCACGGCCGAGAAGGAACTGGTCGCGCTGCTCGAACCCCTGCGGCCGAAGTCCGCCGCCGCGGACGCCACCGACGAAGCGCTGCATGCGTTCGCGATGATCTCGGGACGTCTCGGCGAAGTCGAAGGCCGCAACGGGAAGTTCGATGCGGCTGAAACTCACATCCGCGAAGCGCTCGCTGCGTTCGAGCGCATTCCGGTCGAGCGTCGCAAAGCGATCGTCGAACTGCGCCGAGCAGGAAGCTTGGACAAGCTGGCCGATCTCGCCGGTGCGCGCGGCAATGCTGCCCAATCCGAGGCCGCGTCGCGTGCGGCGATAGCGACATCACGCGATGCGTTCGCTCGTTTTCCCGATGCTCACGCCTTCCAACTCGCGCTGGGCAGACAA
The DNA here is from genome assembly GCA_034440255.1 of Planctomycetota bacterium. Lineage (GTDB taxonomy): Bacteria > Planctomycetota > UBA1135 > UBA1135 > JAEUIA01. The sequence continues at coordinate 9,123 of JAWXBU010000055.1, forward strand.
CTCGATCGACTGGGTTCGATGCTCTGGAGATCCGGGCGCGCCGACGAAGCGATCGCTGCATTCGAGGAGAGCCTCACGCTGCTCGCGAGCTACAGGAAACGCGAACCCTCCGACTCGCACGGCCGCGAAAAACTGGCCGCAGCATCGTTGAACTACTCGAACGCGCTCGCTGCAGGCGAGCGTTTCGACGAGGCGCGTGCGCGCGCCGAATCCGCAGTGAAAATCGGCGAAGCGCTCGTGTACGACTTCCCGGATGTCCCGTCGTACAGTGCAGATCTCGCGCTCTCTCACCAACAACTCTTCAAACTCGACTTTCACGGCAACGCGCTCGACGCGGCCGCTGAACACTTGACGCGCAGCCTCGACCTGCAGCAGTCCCTCGTGCGGGAGGGCAAGATCGTGCCGAGCTTCTCGGCCGAGCTCGCCAACGGATGCAACAGCCTCGCGGCGCTGGAGCTGAAGCGCGGTCGACCGCGTGAGTCCATCGCGGCCGCAGATCGGGGGATCGCCCACATCACGGCTGCGATCGAGATCGCTCCGAAGAACGCGCAGTGGCGCGACCTCGCGCGCTATCTGAAAAACAATCGCGCCATCGCGCTCACCGACGCACTCGATTGGCGGGAGGCCGCGCAGGCGATCGGCGAGATCGAAACGGACGGCCAAGAGCGTTGGCACTCGGCGCGTGCACAACTCTTCGAACGCGCCGGCCGAGTCGCGGCGAGCGATGCGACACTCGACGCTGCCACGCGCGCGACCGAGTCGGCCAAGTTGCGCGAGCGCGCGCTCACCGAACTCGCGGAAGCCGTGAAGCTGGGTCGCACGGAATGGACGGAGTTGCCGGATCCCGACGAATGGAAGTCGCTGCGCGACGACCCACAGTTTCGAGCTCTCGTCGAGCACTCGACGAAGCCGCGCTGACGGTCCGTCCGTAGCCGCCGCACGGGTCGGGGCAGCAGCAACCCAAAGGGCTGCCACAGCAGCTTGTTTTCAGGCTGTTCGGTGGATATCGGACGTTTCCCGTAACGCCCGGCCGCGTCCTCCGCTGGTCGAAGGTGAGGACGCCTCACGAGGCTTCGGTAGGAAGTGCTCCGCGAACTCACAGGACCGATCCAACCGACGAGAGTTTGTCATGTCGACTCATCCCCTCATCTTCGTGCTGGCCCTCACGCCGGCAGTCTCACTCGCGCAGACGGGCGCGTTTCCGATCGACGAGAAGACACCGCCGCGAGCCCTAGCCGGCGATGTCGAAGGCCATGCTTTCGACACGGAGGCACTCGCGCATGTGTCGCGCCCCGATGGACTCGCGTCGTCGTTGGCGCCTGCCACGGCTTTGCGTCGCGACAGCGACCGTCTCTACTTCGACGTCGCCGTCGACGGGACGATCTGGGCTCGAGGCAAGACGTACAAGGCGAGCTTCGGCAGTGCAGCGACGACCTACGTGCCGTTCCTCGGCTCGAAAGCGCCGCGCAACTTTCCGCTCGGCATGCGTGTGCAGTCCGTGACGATCGGCGGCGAGCCCGTCGCGTTCGAGGTCGACGCACCGGCCGTTCGAACCGGTGACACGATCTCGTTCGAGCGGGGAGCGTTCGTCGAACGGTACGCGCTGACGCCCAGTGGCATCGAGCAGTCGTTTGTGTTCGAAACGCCTTTGACACAAGGCGGAATCGTCATCTTGATCGGCTTGGAATCGGAGCTCGAAGGCCATGTCGACGTCGATGGCTTCCGCTTCGCAAACGAATTCGGCTGGGTGCACTACGGCCACGCGTTCGTCCTCCACGACGCGCTGGATGCGACTCGAATCGAGAGCCGCCTCGTGAGCGGTGGAATCGAACTCGTCGTGCCGGCCGAGATCGTCGAGGGCGCTGTCGGTTCTCTCGTGATCGACCCGTTGCTCGCCACCGGAGCACTCGCCGATACTACGATCGACGAGTTCGCGGCCGACATCGCTTTCGACGCGACCAACGCGAACTGGATCACTGCGTTCGAGGAGGTGTTCAGCGCCACGGATCACGACGTCCACGTACTGCGCCACATCTCGAACGGAGTGTTTTCGGCTTCGGACTACATCGACTCGTCGACGAGCGACTGGCGCGCACCTGCGATCGCGAACAACAACCTCGACGACCAGTACCTCGTCGTCGCAGCCGTCGGCGCGGCACCGGCCCGCGAAATCTGGGGGCGCACAGTCGAAGCTACGATCAGCATCAACTTGTCGGCGAAGTTCCAGATCAGCGAAAACGCGCAATCCGGCGACAAATACGCCCCGGATGTCGGGGGTGATCCGTCGGTGAACCCGTCCGCGGACTACTGCGTCGTGTGGGAGCGCGAGTTCCTCGCCGGCGTCGACTACGACATCCACACGCGCCTCGTGCGCACGGACGCGACCTTCCCAGTCGCGACGATCCTGCTCGAAAGCAGCGCTCTCACGATCGATCGCAATCCCGCGATCAGCAACTCGAACGGCAACGCCGCGAACGCCGACCAAGACTGGAACATCGTGTGGGAACACGAGGTATCGGCGACGAACCGCAACATCTTCGGCGCGCGAGTTCACTACGACGGCGTGATCACCGCCGCGACGTTCACCATCGCTTCGTCGACACTCGACGAACGCAATCCGTCGTGCACTTCGATCGTCGACGACACCGGCGGCACGCGTCCGTGGATGGTCGCGTTCCAAATCGACAACGGCGCGAACAACTGGGACGTGCGCTGCCGCACCCTGAACGGGACGAGCATCATCTCGACCCTCGATCTGTCGGCGCAATTTCCGAATCAGACCTTTGATCAGATCACGCCGGGCTGCGACACCGACCGCGGTCAATTCGTCGTCGTGTGGGACGAGCGTACGACGCCGCTCTTCTTCGCGACTGACATCAAAGTCGCGTCGCTGTACTCACTCGGAGGCGCTCTCGGCGTGAACGAAGGTCCGATCTCGGTCGCGCCCGGCTCGTTCACCGACCAGCGTCCGAAGGTCACGACTGCCACCAGTGCGGGTCCGTCCGTGTTCGGATTCCAGGTGCAGACGGTTGGGATCGTGTACGACCGCGACGTCGGTGCCCATCGCGACGTGTGGGTCGCCGGCTACGACGTTCCGAACGGCGGGCCTGTGACGAGCGCGTGTTCGGGCGACGGAACGGCGACGGCTTGTCCGTGCGCGAACACGGGTTCGGCCGGACACGGTTGCGCGACGTCGACCAACGTCAATGGAGTGCTGCTCTACCCCAGTGGAAACGCTCTACTCTCGCAGGACACGTTCGCGATCGTCGCGTCGGGAATGCCGGAGGGAGCGCCTTCGCTTTTCTTCCAGGGCACGGTTCTCTCGAACGGCGGCATTGGAACGGTCTTCGGAGACGGCCTCTTGTGCGTCGGCGGAACGATCGTGCGCTTGGGCGTGAAGTTCACGAACGGCGGCTTCACGAGCTATCCCGGCCCACTCGATCCGGAAATCTCGGTGCAGGGTGGAGTGCCCGCGGCAGGAGCCGTGCGCTACTACCAATGCTGGCTGCGCGATGCGCCAGTGTTCTGCACGGTGTCGACATTCAATTTGACGAACGCGCTGCGAGTGCAGTGGATTCCGTGAGGGCGCCCGGCCGACGAATGTGCTGAAAATGAGGGACGCGGGTAACAGCGTCCCTCACACATTTCTCCTGCCGCGCATCAGGGATCGAGCGCTTCCGACCTTTCGCGCATCAGGCGTTCCAAGTGAAGCGTCTGTTTCGCCTCGAGGCCGATCTCAGACAAGCGCTCGATCCACGGCGCGATGCGCTTCACGAGTGAGCCGAGCATGCGGGTCGTCGCTGCTGACCTGACATCGAGACGTTCGCCGAATGCAATGAAGTGCTTGGCCTGGAGCCGATCGTCCCGGCCCTCCATCGACAGCGCGAGTTTCCTGTCACCGTACGAAAGCGTGCTGAGCATGTCGTGAACCGGTGTGAGCGCGACGGTCCCGTCGCGTGTGAGGACGCTCACGTTCTTGGCGTGCATGTCGCCGTTCACGATCAGGTAGGCGAGCGCTTGCAACCTCAAGAGCTTGAGCCGTTCGACGAGCGGCGCCGAGCACGCGTCGAGTGCCTCGCCGACGTCTTGCAGCTTCAATCGATACTTGTCCGCCGGATAACGACCGAGCAACTGGCACGCGTCCTCTTGATGCAAGCGCTCGAGCGTGCCGTCTTCGCGCGCACGACGATCGAAGCGTTCGACCAAGAGCCCGCATTCGCCGGTGGAGTCGCGCACGAGTTCGACGTTCGCGGTCTCCAGGCCGACGGCCCGCGCCAGCGCCATGAAAAAAGCCTCGTTTTCGACCAAGCGCGGAAATTCCGGCGGCGACAGCTTCAGCAGGTACGAACTCCGCGATCCGCGTTTCTTCAAAGGCACAGAAATCATCGCCGGGGAGACTTTCGGCTGCACACCAGCGATCGCGCCGTACGGGCCGGTACCTGCGAACGCGAGACTCTGCTCGAGCACCTCGCGAAACGGAGTGACGCCGAGCTCGCCCGCGTCGACTTCGGATGCGCGCTCGCGCGGCACTTTACCTCTCGCAGTCACGGCTACGTCACCGATCGCGTCCTCACCCACCGCCGCGAGCAGTGAAAACAGGTCGTCCTCGGACGTCTTGATCGCGCGTACCAACGCTCGCACTCGCAGTCCTTCGGGAAGCAGGCCGGCGAAGAACGGATGCAAGTTGACACCGTTGACGTCATATGGCTGGGCGCGCACGGGCAGCGTGAACGACACGGCTGCGAGCGGATCGCCACGATGTTCGACTGCGTAGTCGGCGTCGTAGACGAGGCTGGCGCCGAGGGTCGTCCGCGTGAGCACCGCCGCGCGACGCGTTCCGCGATGGACGTCCAGTTCGCTCTCTCGTCTCGGTTTCACTATGCGCCGACGGAGTCGTCCGTCAGGCCGCCCCGTCCGTTCTGGATGTGGAGTTCCAGGCCGAGCACGCGCAGTACGGCCAGGACTTTGTCGAGGCGCACAGTCGGCTTGCCGCGCTCGAGCTCGTACAGGAATGCGGGGCCGACGCCGGCCAGATCGCATAGGGCGAGCTGCCCCAATCCGACTTCACGCCGTCGCGCCCGCACTCGGGAACCCAATCGTCGAGCGTCACTGTTCGCGGACTCGACGCCCTGTTTGGATCTATGTGATCGCATGGATTTCATCCAAGAATCGACCCTACGGTGCCGCAGATCAAGCAGAAACCATTCGATCGCATGGGTTGGTGCTGAAAAGCGGGGTTCGAACGCTTCATCGGCTCAAATCCATGCGTACGCATGGATGGTGCGCCGTCGGGCGGGCCATCTATCGATCCAAGGGCCTCTTTCCATGCGATCGCATGGATGGTGCGCGGCACTCGTGCAGGACAGTCGACGGGAGGCACGCCAGGGGCCGATGCCGGAGGAGATACCGCAGCGCCTGCCGATTCCGCGACGCGCGTTCGTCAGGCGCGAAGTCCGTAGCGCAGCGCGTGGAGTAAACTGCCCTAGTATGCGCCCGTTCGACCTCTCGATTTGCACTCTGGTCGCGGCATTTTCCACGCTGACCGGCTGCTCACGCAGCGGATCCTCCGACGGCGGCGCGTCGAGCGCTGCGACCACGATCTTCGTGGCACCCGCGGCACGCGGCGCCGGCGATGGCTCTTCGTGGGCGAACGCGCTGGGTTCCGTCGCATTCGCGTTGGAGAGCGCGCAACCAGGACAAGAGATCTGGGTCGAGTCAGGCACCTACCGCCCGGTCGGTCACGGCGGTGCGCGCGACGCGACCTTCCACTTGATGCAGGGCGTCGCTCTGCGCGGCGGATTCGGCGGCAGCGAGACGAGCCTCGCCGATCGCGATCCGCACAACGCGCCTTCGATCTTGGACGGCGACCTCAACGGTGACGACGCACCGAATTTCGAGCAGCGCTCGGACAACTGCTACCACGTCGTCACTGCCCACGAAGTGACCGAAGCGGTGCTCGAGAACTTCACCGTGCGCGGTGGATACGCCGATGGACCCGCGCTCGGTCCGCACGTCGAGAGCGGCGACCAGGGCAGCGGCATGACCGTGTTCCATGCGCATCCGCTCGTGATGAATTGCCGCTTCACCGACAACTGGGCGGAGAATCACGGCACGGTCAACGACCACGGCGGTGGTGTCTTCGAAGACTGCGTTTTCGACTCGAATTACGCCGACAAACTTGGCGCCGGGTTGTACTTCCACGATCACGTCGAAGCACACGCTCTGCGCTGTCGATTCGTCGGCAACCTGACCGCGGGCGAGGGCGGAGGCGCATACAGCCGCAGTGCGCACCACTCGACGTTCGAGGACTGCACGTTCCTCGACAATCGCGCCGATCAGGGCGCCGGGATGTACATGTCGGTGGACAGCGGAACTTCCCTCACGAACTCCTATTTCGAGGGCAACAAGGCGCGACTCGGCGGCGGCGGATTGTTCGTCGATCATGCGTTCGGTCACGTCGCCGACTGCACGTTCGTGGAGAACGAAGCGGGCTTCGACATCGTCGACGGTGCCGGCGGCGCAGGCGGCAGCGGCGGCGGCGGCATCTGGATCGGCGGCGGTGCACCGATCGTGGAGGACTGCGTGTTCGATTCGAACATCGCGTCACTCGGCGCGGGCGTTTACCACATCGACGAAAGTCAGGCGATCGTGCGGCGCTGCGACTTCACACGCGGTTTTGCGTACGAAGCCGGCGGCCTGTACGCGCTGCAGTCCGCGGTCACCGTCGAGGACTGTTCGTTCGTCGAGAACACGGCTCTAGGCGGCACGTTCTCGGTCGGTGGCGGATTGAGCCTCTACTTCGCGGACGCGATGGTGCGTCGCTGTGATTTCATTCGCAACACTGCGCAACTCGGCGGCGGCGGTGCGTACGCAGAAGGTGCTGCTCCGACGCTCGATGGTTGTCGCTTCGAAGGCAACGTCTCGGAGAAGGCGCCGCAAGGTTGGGGCGGCGGCTTCATGGCCGGCTACTTCACGCACGTGCGGCTCGCGAACTGCTCGTTCGAAGGCAATCGCGCGCGTCGCGGCGGAGCGGTGTTCGCGATCGCATTCGCCGAACCGACGTTCGTGAACGTCACGATCGTCGGCAATCGCGCGACACAAGACGGCGGCGGAGTGCTGGCCTTCGCCTCGTCGAACGTGAACATGGCGAACTCGATCGTCTGGAACAACTTCCCGGTAGCTTTCGGCGGCGCCGCAGTCACCCTCGCGCACGTCTGCGTCGAAGGCGGCGCCGCGGGAGCAGGCAATCACGGACTCGATCCGCTCTTCACGACGATGCCCTCGCCCGGTCGCGACGGTCTGTGGGCGACGAACGACGACGTGCGTGGCGATCTGCGCCTCGACTTCGGGTCGCCGTGTCGAGACGCGGGGGACAACGGTCGTTTGCTCGAGAGCGAGAGCGCGGACCTCGATGCTCACGCGCGCTTCGTCGACGATCCGCTGACTAGAGACACCGGTGTCGGCGGTGCACCCATCGTCGATTTCGGCTCGTTCGAAGCGGGCTCGAGGCCGTGAACCGCGGCATCGCTCCCGTTCTGATGCGGGTACGCTGACGGTGCGGTCGCACCGGCGATCGCGACTCTCCCGATTCCCACGGCGCGCGCGAGGTGAGCCCGACTGCGGGATCTCACTCGGCCTGCGCCGAAATGCGCGCGGCTCCGTCGCCGTCGAATTCCACGCGCAAGAGCACGGGACTGCAGCACACAGGACAGTCTTCTACGTACTCCTGCGTGCCGCCGGTGACATCGACTGGCACGACGATCGGTTCGCCGCAGGAGGGGCATGTGTAAGTCGCGTCCGGAGCCGAGGCGGTCGCGCTCTCCTCCGGCGGTTTCTCCGCGAGGCGCGAATTCGCGCGCGGCGCGTAGTCGAACAAGTCGTCGAGTTCGAAGGTCTGTGCGCTCGCCGTGTTGAGCGCGCGCAGAACCTTGCCCATCACGCGCGGCGTCAACCGGCGACCCTTGACCGCGCGTGCCACCATTTTGTGCGTGAGCTGCTCGTCGGACGCAGCGACGAGATCTTGCGCAGTCAATTCGTGACGCGTGAGCAGTTCACCGATGGGTTGGGGACCTAGATCGCGCTCTTCGGTCATGGCGAGAGGATGAGTGAGACGCTCGAGTCGTGGTGTCGTGTGCCAGCTCGAACTGGCCGTGCTCGCACAGAGCACGACCGTCGAGCCATTCACTTCACGCCGGTTTGGCCGGCGCGGCCAGCAACTCGATCGTCACTTCGCCCGTCTGAATGCGTTGGCCCGCGCGCACTTTGCACGCCTTGCGCAACTCGACGACACCGTCGACTTGCACGACACCGGACGCGACGAGCTGCTTCGCTTCACCGCCGCTCGCGCTGATGCCTTGCAGTTTCAGGAGGCGGTGGAGTTCGATGAATTCGTCGCGGAGTTGGAATTGTTGGTTGGTCATGGAGTGGATCGTGCGTCCTGGAATTGAGGGTGGCCGCGGATGATCCGCTCGAAGGCCGGGCGTTCGTGAAGAGGAATTTCGGCGGGGAACTGCGCGGCCGATCGACTCCAACGTTGGAGCCACTCGAACCTGAGCATCTCATACCGGCTTTCTGCGCGCACACGGTACGCGCTCGGCGTCAAAGCGATCGTGGTTTCCACTTTTGCTCCGGCAGAACGTCCGCGAGCTACGTGAAAACCGGCAGCGAGGAGAGCCACGCGGTTCGCGGTCGAACAGGTGTAGGTGTAGAGCTCGGCGGATGCGCGCCCACACGCCTCGAAGAGTCGGCGAAAGGTCTCCAGCGTCCACGCGTCGCCGGCGGTCTTGGGCGAAAACATGTCGTAGAAAATCAGGTCGGGGAGCGTGGTCGTCTCGCCCAGCGTTTCCGGGAAAGAGCCGGCGACCAGCTCCCAAGTCAAGTCTGTATGTGCACGCGAGCGCCAACGACCTTCGCGCAAGATCGCCGCCGGTCCGGCATGACGGAGGTAGGGAAACAGATGCTCGTAGCGATACGCGAGGCGCAAAGGATCGAGATCGTTTTCGAAGCTGACGATGTGCAGAGGGCGGACGGGATCCGACGCGGCCGCGCGCTCATAGCAGTCGATGGCCGCCATCGCGTTCGCTGCTGCGCCGAGTCCGACGTCCCACACGACGAGCGGTGCGAGCGCGCTCGAGGCCTGGTCGATCGAACACGCGTCGATCGACGATCGGGCGTCGACGGCCGCGCGCTCCGACGCTTCGTCGACGGAGACCCGCAAGCGTTCTGCCAGTCCCGATTGCTCGACGTAGAGTTCGCGCGCCTCGATGATCGGCGGCGTGCGCGAGTGCATGATCTCGCCCGACGAAATCTGACGGATGCTCGCGAAGCCTTCCTTCGCGACGTGCACTTCGTAGTCGCCGAGCGAACGCGTGCGAACGCGCTTCGGCGGTTCGGGAATCGTCGGGTGCTCGAGGTCCGACCCATTCAAGATGAGGCGTTTTTCTCGGTACAAAGTGCTGAACGTGCCCGCCAGGATGCTCGCGCGGATCTCGCGCATGAGCTGGTGATAGAAGTGGATGTTGTGCAGACCGAGCAGTTGCCAGCCGAGCACTTCTTCCGTCTTCGCGAGGTGGTGCAAGTAAGCGCGTGAGTAGCGCGAACACGTCATGCAGCTGCAATTCGGATCGAGCGCCGACTCTGCGAGCTTGTAAACGCCGCGCCGGATCTGCACTTCGCCGCGCGAGGTGAAGGCGCTGCCGCGCTGCGCGAATTGTGTCGGGATGATGCAGTCGAACATGTCGACGCCGCGATGCACGCCTTCGAGCACGTCGATCGGCGTACCGACGCCCATCAAGTAGCGCGGTTTGTCCTCGGGCAGGAGTTTCGCCGTGAATGCGCACACGTCTTCGCGCTGTGCTTTCGATTCACCGACGGCGAGTCCGCCGATCGCATAGCCGTCGAACGGAAGATCGGTGAGCTGGCGCGCGCTCTCGCGACGCAGATCCGTGAACAGGGCGCCTTGCACGATGCCGAAGAGTGCCGCAGGCGAATCACCGCGTGCGGCGAGACTGCGCACGGCCCAACGGTGCGTCAATTCGAGTGCTTTTCGAGCCGTGGCTTCGTCGGCCGTCGACGCGATGCACTGATCGAGCGCCATCATGATGTCGCTCTGAATCGCGAGCTGCGTCTCGATGCTCGTCTCGGGCGAGAGCAGGATCGTGCGGCCGTCGACGTAGCTCTTGAACGTCGCACCTTGTTCGCTGAGCGAGAGAGAGTGCGGCAGCGAGAAGATCTGGTAGCCGCCCGAATCGGTGAGGACGGAGCGCTTCCACGACATGAAGTTGTGGATGCCGCGCAGGCGACGGAAGACGTCGACACCGGGACGCAGCAGGAGGTGATACGTGTTCGCGAGGAGGATTTGAGAGCCGGAGTCCTCGAGCGATTGCGTCAATTGCGCTTTGACGGTCGCTTGCGTGCCGACGGGCATGAAGAGGGGAGTGAGCACTTCGCCGTGCAAAGTGGTCAGCCGCGCAGCACGTGCTGAGGAGTCGCTCGCTTGGGCTTCGACTTGGAAGGGGAGTCGAGTGGAGGGCATGACCGGAGGGGGCGCGAAAGGGAAGAGAGGCGCAACTGGGGACCGGCACAGAATCCTCCACTGGCTGGGCGCGGCGACCGCCGCGTCAGACACCCATGATGTGATACCCGGCGTCGACGTACACGATGCTGCCCGTGATGCCGCGCGACAAGGGACTCGCGAGGAACAAGCAACTGTCGCCGACTTCATCGGCCGTGACATTGCGACGCAACGGCGCGTGCTCGGCGATGTGATCGAGAATCTCGGTGAAGCCCGTCACTCCCGAGGCCGACAGCGTGCGGATCGGACCGGCGCTGATCGCATTCACGCGAATGCCGCGCGGACCCAGATCATGAGCGAGGTAGCGCACGCTCGCTTCGAGCGCTGCTTTCGCGATGCCCATGACGTTGTAGTTCTGCACGACGCGCTCGCCGCCGATGTAGGTCAACGTCACGATCGAGCCCTGACGACCTTCCATCAGCGGCAGCGCTCGACGCGTGATCGCGGTCAACGAGTACGCCGACACTTCGTGCGCGAGCATGTAGCCTTCGCGCGACGTGTTGAAGAAGTCGCCGACCAGTTCCTCGCGCTTCGCGAACGCGACGCCGTGCAGGAGAAAATCGACGCCGCCGAATTCTGCTCCGACGACTCTGAAGACTTCGTCGATCGTCTCGGGCTGCGTGACGTCGCACGAGAGGCACAACGATCCGGGCATTTCCGCGGACAGTTCCCGCACGCTCTTTTCCATGCGTTCACCCATGTAGGTGAACGCGAGGCGCATGCCTTGGCGCGCTACCGATTGAGCGCACGCCCAGGCGATCGAGCGTTTGTTGGCGACGCCGAAGATGACGCCGGTCTTGCCTTCGAGAAGTTTTTCCAAGTCGAATTCCGCTGCGGGTGAGGGGGTTGTGCGCCGCGACGGCGACGCGCGGCGGATCGTAGAAGTCTCCACAACCGATCGCCAGCACTGCCGGAGCGCGTTGTGGGGAAGGCGGGTTGTCGAAACCGTGCACAGGGGCGTTTTTGGGCCGAATTCGGGCCTCCGCACCCGGCGCGAGGGCCCCGCCGTAGACTCCGCGTGTCGACGTCGAGCGCAACCGGAACGAGGAGGGAAGTCCAAGTGAAGGAGAAGCAAATGGAGGCCGCGAGTGGTTTACGAGCGGGCGTTCAGCACGAGCTGCACGCACCGCAGGCACGGCACGCTGCGCAAAGTGGCGCACCCGAGGTCCGCGCGCGCGAGCCGGGGGCGCTGTGTGAGCCGGAGATGCTGTGTGA
>JAWXBU010000056.1:0-7991 GCA_034440255.1 Planctomycetota bacterium
AAAACCGGCCGAAATCAAGGTCTTTTGGCGCGTTCCGAGGCGCTTGCGGGGTGTTCGTAGGGTGCGCACGAGAGTGCGGGGTACCCTGCGGTTGTCTAGACACGAAAGGCGACCGCTCCCCCATGCGCGCGACAACTCTACTCGGAAACATCCTTGGACTGAAGCAGACCCGCATCCTCGGGGCGACATTCGATGACGACGGGCTCGTCGTCGACGTGGCGCCTACGACGCGCATACCGTACTGCTCGAGCTGCTGCCGCCGCGTTCGAGCCGTGCACGATCGGTACGTGGGCCGACTCTGGCGCCGCCTTGACCTCGCGGCTCTGGGCGTGCACTTGCGCTACACGATTCGCCGCGTGAACTGTCCGCGCTGTGGAGTCACCGTCGAACTCGTGCCCTGGGCGGAGAATCAATCCTGGTTCACTTACGAATTCGAGGAACAAGTGGCCTACCTCGCGCAGCGGGCTGACAAAACGACGCTGAGCACACTCATGCGTGTTGGCTGGAAGACCGTCGGAGCGATCATCCAGCGTGTTCTCCCGCGTCACCAGAGCACCGATCCACTCGACGGTCTGACCCACATCGGCGTCGACGAGCTGAGCTACCGACGCCATCACGAGTACGTCACTGTGATCGTCGATCATGTACGCGGCGGCGTCGTGTGGGCACATCCCGGCAAGAATGCAGAAACCCTCAACACCTTCTTCAAAGAGCTTGGAAACGTGCGCTGCGGGCAACTCGAGGCCGTCACCCTGGACATGTCTGCGGCGTACTTGAAGGCGGTCACAGAAGCATCACCGCGGGCGCGCGTCATCTTCGATCGCTTCCACGTCCAGCGCCTCGCACACGACGCACTCGATGAAGTCCGTCGCGAGCAAGTTCGCGAGGCCGACTCCGAGGACAGACACGCATTGAAGAAGTCACGCTTCGCGTTGCACAAGAACCCGTGGAACCTCTCGGCCATCGAGGTCGCGAAGGTCGCTGAGGTACAGAAAGCCAACCAGCCGCTCTACCGCGCTTATCTGCTCAAGGAAAGTCTCGCCGCTATCCTCGATGGTCGACAGGTCAACGTCGCCAGAACAAAAATCCTTGAGTGGATAGACTGGGCGACACGCTCGCGACTGCGACCCTTTCAGAAGTTGGCTCGAACCGTGCGTGCACACATCGAAGGAATCTTGGCGTACGTCGCGACGGGACTCTCCAACGGCCGAACCGAGGGACTCAACGGCAAGATCCGAACGATCACGCGCCGCTCGTTCGGATTTCACAGCGCCACGAGCTTGATCTCGCTGATCTTCCTCTGCTGCTCAGGAATCAACCTGAAACCAGTGCACCGATGACGCCCGCGCTTCCACTAAACATGCCGGAGAGCCAGAAATTGCTGCCCAGCTTTCCCTTCGGACAAATCCAATTCGGTCACGCGGTCGCGATCGACGGAGATCGAATCGTCGTGGGTGCACGATTCGATTCTTGGAGCGGAACTCATCACGGAGCCATATACATCTTCGAACGCGTCGGCACTACCTGGATCGATGTTGCACGCTTCCAACCGACCGGCATGCCTGGCGGAGCGAACTTTGGCATCTCAGTCTCCATCGACGGTGATCGCGTGGCTGGCGGTACGGGCTACGGCAACGCTGCCTATGTCTTCACCCGAGACCCCCAAGGCTTGTGGACGCAGCAACAGAAGCTCGTCTACACCGGCAACTCACTCCAACCCGGGTGGAATTACGGTGGATCCGTTGTGCTGAATGGGTCGACCTTGTTTGTATCGTCCGAGGACACGGTCGGGTCGGCGGGCCGGGCTGGCCGCTCGTACGTATATGAGGAGGTTAGTGGGGTATGGATTGGCGTACAAACGGTGACTTCACTCGATTTAGAGTCATTGGACGGGTTCTACATCTCGGAATCGAAGCTGGACCTCGCCGTTGGCTCTGCACTCGACAGGGACAATGGGGTTGATTCAGGCGCTGCCTACGTGTTCAGAAAAACGATCAACGGGTGGGTCCAAACCAGTAAGGTGCTGCCCAACACAGGTCATGGTCAAGACTTCTTCTATTTTACTCCGACTCTCTCCGGCAACACTTTGATGATAGGAGCGCCGGGCGACGACGAGGCCTGTCTTTCGGGAAACAACTGCGATACCGGCGCCGTTTACTTCTTCGATCTCGCGCCCGACGCGACGCAGTACGGCTCGTGCTACACCAGCTCGCCTTGCGGCAACACCGATAACCATGGCGGTTGCCGCAACTCGACTACGGTCGGCGCAATTCTTCAGGCCTCGGGTTCCGGCAGCATTGCGGCGGACGATCTCGTGCTCGAGGTGCGAGAGATGCCTGCGGGAACCGCAACGTTGATGTTCATGGGGTCAGCGCAGGGCTCGATCAACCTCGGCAGCGGCAAGCTCGTCACCTTTGGCGGACCGCTCGGTCTCTACCGACTCGGCGTTCAGTTCGCTGACGCTGAGGGCGTGATCGTTCGCCCTCCGGGCCTTGTCGCTTACTCGCAGATGCTCGGCGGATTGGGAGCCATCAGCCCCGGTCAAACGTGGAACTTCCAATGCTGGTACCGCGACCTCGCGTCGCCGTGCGGCATCACGAACAACCTCTCGAACGGGTTGTCGGTTCAGTTCGTGCCCTGAAGCACGAACGCAACGCGTTCAGATCCCGAGCCCGACCAAGAATCCGACTGACGCCAGAATCTCGGCGCGACCGTGGCGCGAATTGATCTCGACCACGCGCTCGGCGTGCTTCGGCAGATAATTGCCGACCAGTTTGAAGTCGATCTCGCCCGTGCCTGGCGGCATCGCGACCGTCGTGTCGGCGGAATCTTGCAAGTGCACGCCGACCATGCGCGGCGCATATTTCTGCAGCCAATCGCCTTGCGTCGGCAACCCGACGCGCTCGCCTTGGTGCACGCCGCCGGTGTCGTGCCAGTACGAGAGACCCTTCTTCTCCAAGTCGTCGAGCGTCCATCCGACCGCTTGGAAATGCAGCAGATCCACCGGACCGCCGCCCGGCTCGATCGCAATCTTCGTCTCGGGGAACTCGCTCATCAGAAGGTGCAGCGAGCGGCACAAGTGCTCGATCTGGCGCTGACCCTTCTTCTGCACGCACATCACGAGATCGCGCGCCAATTCCTTCGTCACGTCGTTCGAGCCTTCGCGCACGATCCGCGCCGCCAAACGATCGGCTTCCTCGCGCAACGGTTTGTCTTCGAGCTCCAACCCGCGCACGATCACGACCGGACATTGGTAGCGCTGCGCCAAGCGAATGTGGCGACGCACCGAATTGATCGCCATGTCGCGCAGGTCTTCGTCCAAGCTGCCGAGCTTCGTACCCGACATGTTGATCGAGCGCGAGTCGAGGCAACCCGACACGATCGAGCGCACCGAGATCCCGGTCTCGCGCCGCGAATCCTCGAACCCGTTCAGCTTCACGGGCGACTCGAGCAGGCCCAGTTCCAACCGACGGAATCCCATCGCCACGGCTGCGAAAGCCTGGTCTTCGATCGTCTTGAGACGAGCTCCGTAGCAGCTCGTCGACAACACGTATTCGTTGGGGATCCCGGGTTGGGTCAACACGTCACCGTTCTCGCCGGAGAGGACACTGGGGGGCGGCGAGGTCAGTCCTTAGATCGAATGCCGAGTCGAGGAGACCTCAGGGAAAGATAGCTCACGCATGAGTCAGAGGCGTTCGCGTCCCAAGGTCGAATCGAAGGAAGAGTTTTCCTACGTAGAGGAATCTCTCCCTCGATCTCGAGCGGAACGTGGGGAGCGCGGAGCTGCCGACCCCGCCTCGCCACAGGAGAAGATAGCGAGCGCAGGTGCGGCATTGCAAAAAGAGACTACGAGCCAGCGCCTGTCGCATTGCCGTTTTTCAGAGACGAATGTGGCGCGAACCTACACGCGCACGTCGGACGACTTGCCGATCAGCATGCGGTGCCGCTCGAGCAGCGGGTCGACCTCTTCGCGGACGTACTCGACCACTTGTTCAGCTGCCCGGCCGATGTAGCGCGACGGGTCGAGGAATCGGTCCAGCCGCCCGCTCAAATTCGCGAGCATCGGTTCAGCGGCTAACAAGTTCTTGAGCGGATTCGGTTCGCCGTTCTTCACCGCGCGCGCGGCGGCATGACTCGCTTTGCGCACACACTCGTGCACGTCCTGGCGATCGGCGCCGAGCTTGACGGCTTCCATCATCAAGTTCTCGGACGCGAGGAACGGCAGCTCTTCGTCGAGATTGCGGCGGATCACGTGCGGGTTCACGACGAGTCCCTGTGCGACGTTCAAGTACAGGTTCAAGACCGCGTCCGTCGCGAGGAACATCTCGGCTACGACGATGCGCCGGTTCGCCGAGTCGTCGAGCGTGCGTTCGAGCCACTGATTCGCGGCGGTGTGCGCCGTGTTCCCGAGCGCTTCGATCACGAAACGCGCCAGCGAACACATGCGCTCGGAGCGCATCGGGTTGCGCTTCCACGGCATCGCGCTCGATCCGATCTGCTTGGACTCGAATGGTTCTTCGATCTCTTTCTTGTGCGCGAGGAGTCGCATGTCAGTCGCGAACTTGTGCGCGCTCTGAGCGATCGACGAGAGCACTTGGCAGACGCGGAAATCGAGTTGCCGCGGATACGTTTGGCCGGTGACACCGAACGAGCGCTCGAAACCGAACGCCTTCGTCACGGCGACGTCGAGCGCGCGCACTTTCGCGTGATCGCCGTCGAACAGTTCCAGAAAAGACGCCTGCGTCCCCGTCGTGCCCTTCACGCCGCGGAAACGGATCGTCGCTTCCGCGTGATCCAAGTCTTCGAGATCGTGCACGAGATCTTGCAGCCACAGGCACGCGCGCTTGCCGACGGTGACGGCTTGCGCAGCCTGAAAGTGCGTGAACCCGAGCGTCGGCAACGCGCGATGTTCGAGCGCGAACTCGCGCATCACGGCGATCACGCTGACCAACTGTGCTCGCAAGAGTCGCACGCCCTCGCGCATCGCCAAGATTTCGGCGTTGTCCGTGACGAAACAACTCGTCGCACCGAGGTGGATGATCGGGCGCGCGGTCGGCACTTGCTCGCCCCACGCGTGAATCTGAGCCATCACGTCGTGGCGCAAGTCCTTCTCGAACGCGGCTGCGACATCGAGATTCAGATCATTCGCGTGTGCGACCATCTCGTCGATCTGCGCGGTCGTGATCGCGAGGCCGAGCGCTTTTTCGGCGCGCGCCAACTCGATCCACAACGCGCGCCACGTCGTGAATTTGCGGCGCTCCGAGAAATTCTCGCGCATCGCGCGGCTGGCGTAACGCTCGCCGAGCGGAGATCGGTAGGTGTCGCTCGAGTCGGTCATCGGATCCTCGTTCTAGAGCCAAGTCAGCTCGGGCCACAACGGCGGGATGAGCGTAGCGATTGCAGCCGCAACGCCGCACGCGGGAAGTCCGATCGCGAACAGACGCGCGACCTTGGAGCCGCTCGCGCCTTCCTCGACGGCGAACAAGACGTGTGCGCACAACCAACCGCCGGCGAGGTTCGTCAGGATGTCGCTCACCGACGCGTCGCGACCGGGCGTGTGGAACTGGTGGCGCTCGTCGACGATGCCGTAGACGAGAACGGCGACGATGGCCCAGTTCACGCGACGAATGCTCGCGGCCAAGCGCTGCCCGGAGCGCGACGTCGCCCACAAAAAGAGCAGCCCGAACATGCCGAACGCGGGCGCGTGTCGCAGGTTCATCAACCACGCTCGTGCTGCGCCCGAGTGCGCGTCGGGATCTGGCGGGGGTCGGTCCGACAGGTAGAAAATCAGTCCCGTCCACACGCAGAACAGGATCACCGCGACGAAACGCGGCGAGCGTCGACACGCGCTCGCGATCGCGACGAGGAAACTCACCGGCGAGCCGCGTACTTGCGCACCGCAGTGAACAACAGCCCGCGACCATCGGCTGTTTTCTCGACCTCGATGCGCTCGAGCATCTGCGCGAGCAAGAAGAAGCCGCGACCGCGTTCGTCTTCGAGATCGGGCTCGTCGGGCGATTCGATCCGCGCGCGCATCTCGGCAGGATCGCCTCCGCCTTGGTCGCCGACACTCATCGTCCAACCGTCTGCGCGCACGACGAGCGCGAGCGACATGCGCACGTCGCCGGGCAGTTCGGATTCCTCCATCGCGTGATCGCCTCCGCCGTGATCGACCGCATTCGAGAGCAATTCGGACGCGACGAATTCGAGCGTCTCGATCTCCTTTGCCGGCATGCGCTTTTTCTTCGCGAACTCGCGCAAGACGGCTCGCGCCATGCGTTCGGCGCTGTGAGCCGCCGGCAGATCGAGCTTCAGTTCCGGCTGATCGTTGGGAGCAGAGGAATTCATCTGTCGCTTGTTCGGAACATCGTCAGCGGTTCATGCGGTCGGCGTGAGATCGAGCGACAAGTCGAGCGCAGGCGCCGAGTGCGTCACCGCCCCCACAGAAATGCGATCGACGCCGGAACGCGCGACGGCTGCGATCGTGCGCTCGTCGATTCCGCCGGAAGCTTCCAACTCGATCGTTCTGCCGCGCTCGCTGGCTCGAACACGCAACAACGGACACAGATGCGCCATTTCATCCGGCGTCATGTTGTCGAGGAGGATGACGTCAGCGCCGCCTTCCACGCCGGCGATGGCTTCGCGCTCGTCGCGTGCTTCGCTGGTGATACGGATCGCGTTGCCGACGGCACGACGCAAGTCGGTCAGCACCGCTTCGATGGCACGGCCGGCGAGTTCGATGTGATTTTCTTTGACCATCACTTCGTCGAACAAGCCGAAGCGATGATTTTCCCCGCCGCCGCAACGTACGGCGTACTTCTCGAACCGCCGCAAGTTGGGCGTCGTCTTGCGCGTGTCGAGGATGCGCACCGGATTCATGCCGGCCTCGCGAGCCAGTTCGACGTAGCGTGCGGTCAACGTCGCCGTGCCCGACAGGCGTTGCGCAAAATTGAGAGCGGTTCGTTCGGCCGCGAGGAGCGCGCGCGCCAGTCCTTCGACGATCACGAGATCCTGACCGCGAACGACGCGTGCACCGTCTTCGACGAGCTGCGTCACTTTTGCGGACGGATCGCACAGTTCGAACGTGCGACAGAAGATCGGCAAACCGGCTATGACGCCTGGCGACTTCGAAAAAAGTCGCGCGCGTGCGCGAGCGCCTTCTGGAATGGCCGTGATCGACGTCAAGTCGCCACCGCCGCGATCTTCAGCGAGCGCGGGGCGCAGACAGGCGTCGATTTCGCTCTGGGTGAGCGGCGTCGGAGGGCCGAGACGCGGCGGAGCGAGGTTGTCGTTCGAGCGATGGCTCACAGGCAAAATCCGCGCGAAGTGTACGCTCTGACTGTCGCTGCGTCAGGGATCGCGCTACGCAACCTGGCCTCTTGTGGAGGGGCTCGCCAGTGGACAGCTTGCGGGACCGGCGATCAGCGGTCGCGCGCGCGAGAAGCCTGCAGGAGAACGGCCTCGGCCACACAGCGCACGGTCTCGTCGCCGATTCCGGCGAGCGATGTCCAAGCCGCGGGTCCGCCACGCAAGCCTCGCTCGTGACGTGCTTCGACGATCAGGCGTGCGCGGGTGGGGCCGATCGAGGGCAGGCGTTGGAGGTCGCGAAAGTTCATGCGGTCGGGATTGGTCTCGCGCTCGCGTGCGAAGCCGACCGGCATGCGGCTCGTGAAGTCGGGGGTGGGTGCGCGAGCGAGAGTCGAGCTGAGCAAGAAGCCGACGAGGGCGGGCAGGAGGGAGTCGCGTGTTTGGGTTCTCACATTCATTCGACGAATGGAGTGGGGCTCGGTTGCGGTTCGGGTGCGAAAAATCGAACCAGCAGATGGGGGGATTGGCCGGGTTGTTTGCACTTGGAAGGAGGAGCGCCATTCCGGTCGATCCAAGTGAGGATCCTCGAGTGGCGAACTCCGCACGCTTGCCGCTCCTCGGCCGCCCGCGGTTTTTCACTCGAGGGAACGATTCCGCTTCGAAGAACTAAGCACACTCGGCCG
>JAWXBU010000057.1:0-12128 GCA_034440255.1 Planctomycetota bacterium
ATCGGGGAAAAATTGCTCTGGCTCGGTACACACACGATCAGCGCCCAGCGCGAACCGTCGTGGTTGTCCCTGGCACCGTACGATCGATTCGAACGGGGGGCGAGACGGGTTAGTATCGGCGGCATGTCGCGCCCGCTCGTCGTCTTCGACACCGAAACCGCCACGACGCGCGGCGCTCCGCATTTGCTCGAGCTCGGCGCCGTGCGGATCGAAGACGGCGAAATCACGGGGCATTTTGAGGCTTTCGTGCGCCCCCAAGTCGCCATCGACGAGTTCGCGCGCGCGATCCACGGCATCGACGACGACATGGTACGCGACGCTCGCATGGCGCCCGAGGTGATCGCGGCGTTCCTCGAATTCGCGGGCGACGATTGGCTCGTCGCACACAACGCACCGTTCGATGCGAACGTGCTCGCGTTCGAAGCGGCGCGTCACGCACTCACCTTGTCGGATGCGCCGCTTCTCGACACGGTCAAGCTGGCGCGTCGCTACTTGCCGGATTCGATCGATCACAAGCTCGAGACGTTGACCGCGCACCTCGACATCGAAGTCGACGTGCGTCACCGTGCTCTCGCGGATGCGGTGAGTTGCTGGAAGGTACTCGAAGCGTGTATCGAGCGCTTGGTCACGAGCGACTCACACTGCGTCGGGGAAGCGGTGTTCCTCGAACTGCTCGCGCGTTCCGGCGGACGGCTCACGTTGCGTTCTGCTGCACCGAAAACACCTCGGATTCCGACGCGATTGCGTCCGCTCAGCCACGCGTGTCGCGATCGAACGCAGGTGACTCTCGTCTACGTCGAAGAGGGTGCGCCCGCGCGGTTGGCCGTCGCGCCGCGCCTGTTGTTCAGGATGGGCGAGCGCGACTACCTCGAAGCCGAATGCGTGCGATCGGGAACGGTCAAGACGTATCGCCTCGATCGTGTGCGACGAATCGTGGATTGACGCAGTCTTTCGCGGCTTCGCGGTTGTCACCGTGCACGGTGCCGGATACCTTCTTTCGCCCGATTTTCCGCCGAAAGACCGCCTCATGCCGCATTCGAAAAAGCAGATCCGCAACATCGCCATCGTCGCGCACGTCGACCACGGCAAGACGACGCTCGTCGACACCATGTTCCAATTCGCGGGCACGTTCCGGAAGAACCAGCAAGTGCAAGAGCGCGCGATGGACTCGGACGCGCAAGAGCGCGAACGCGGCATCACGATCCTCGCCAAGAACACGGCGATCGACTACCACGGCTGGCGCATCAACATCGTCGACACGCCGGGACACGCCGACTTCGGCGGACAGGTCGAGCGCACGCTGCGCATGGCCGACGCGGTCTTGTTGCTCGTCGACGCGGCCGAAGGTCCGATGCCGCAGACGCGCTTCGTGTTGCGCAAGGCGTTCGAGAACGGCCTGCGCGCGCTCGTCATGATCAACAAGATCGACCGTCCGGATGCGCGCGTCAGCGCGGTGCTCGACGAAGTCTTCGAACTCTTCATCGAGCTCGGCGCGCACGACGATCAGCTCGATTTCCCGGTCGTCTACGGTTCGGGTCGCGACGGTTACGCGGTCTTGGACATGAAGGACGAGCGGACGGATCTGAAGCCGCTCTTCGACATGCTCCAAAAGCACGTGCCCGCTCCCGTGCAAGACGACGCCGGCGCCCTGCAATTCCAAGCCGCGACGCTCGACCACGACGACTTCCTCGGCCGCATCGCGATCGGTCGCGTCAAGCGCGGCACGATCAAGAACGGTCAGCGCGTCGCACTGTGTCACCCTGATCGCTCGAAGGCGACGTTGATCCCGGTCAAGGGCTTGTTCCGCTACGAGGGCCTGAATCGCGTCGCGTGCGAAGAGGTCAAGTGCGGCGACATCGCCGTCGTCGCGGGCATCGAAGAGTTCCGTATCGGCGACACGTTGTGCCCGCCCGAGCAGCAAGATCCCCTGCCGCCCATTCACATGGACGAGCCGACGATCTCGATGGAGTTCTTCGTCTCGAACTCGCCGTTCGCCGGACAAGAAGGCCAGTTCGTCACGAGCCGCCAAATCCTCGGACGCCTCGAAAAAGCGGCGTTGCGCGACGTCGCACTCGTGCTCGTCCCGCCCGATTCGTCCGAAGCGGGGGAAGGTTACGAACTCAAAGGCCGCGGCGTCATGCACCTCGGCGTGTTGATCGAAAACATGCGCCGCGAAGGGTTCGAGTTCTCGGTCGGCAAGCCGCGCGTCATCTTGAAGAAGGTCGACGGCAAGCTGTGTGAGCCGTACGAGCGCACGAGCATCGACGTGCCGACCGTCAGCGCCGGCAAGATCATCGAGTACTTCGGTCGCCGTCGCGGCGAGATGACGCACATGGAACCGTTCGAAAATTCCTCGCGCATCGAATTCCTCGTGCCTTCACGCGGTCTGATCGGCGCGCGCACCGCGTTGATGACGCTCAGCCAGGGCATGGCGATCCTGAGCCATGTTTTCGAGTGCTGGCGTCCCGACGGCGGTCCGCTGCCGATGCGTCAGAACGGCGTGCTCATCGCCGATCGTACGGGCGATTCGATTCCCTACGGCATGTTCGGTCTGCTCGACCGCGGCACGTTCTTCATCGCACCGGGTACGCCTGTCTACGAAGGCATGATCATCGGCGAGAACAACAAGGACAACGACCTCGGCGTCAACGTGTGTCGCGAGAAGAAGCTCACGAACATCCGCTCGGCCGGCAAGGACGACAACGTCAAGCTGCCGCCGCCGCACGTGATGTCGCTCGAGGAAGCGCTCGAGTACCTCGAAGACGACGAGCTCTTGGAAGTCACGCCGAAGACGTTGCGATTGCGCAAGCGCATGCTCTCCGAGATGGAGCGCAAGAAGCAGACGCGCAAGGACAACAAGGCCGCGCGCGTCTGATCGTTCCAAGGTTCTGAATGCTCGCGTTCCCGGCACGACTCACGAACGAGTCGCACCGGGAACGCCTGTTTTCAGGGTTCTTTTCTCGTCATTTCGACAAGTCGAAACCCGGGTGGGCGGCGCACAGTCGTGTGATCAGGAACTCCACTTCGGCGAGCATGTCCGCTTCCGAACTGACCATCGGGCGCAGTTCCTCGAGAAGCGCCGAGCGCAGGCTGAGTCGCGCGCGATGCAAGGCGACGTGAAACGTGGCCAGCAAGACCCCGCGCTCACGCGCCATGTCTTCGCCGGCCTGGCGAGCGTGCCCGAAAAGACCGTAGTAACCGGTCAGGATGTCGGCATCGCGCTTCGAATGGCGCCGCAGGCGATCGATCGCGTGCTCGAGGATCGCGTCGGCCCACACCAGCTCTTCCTCGTGCTCGACTTCGTTCATCGCAGTGTCCGCCACGTCGATCGTGTCGACGTCGTGCGCGATCCGCGATCCGTGGCCGCGCCTCCATTGCAGCGCATAACGGCGGATCACGCCCTGGATGTAGCAGCGAAAACGACCTTGGGTGGGATCCCAGCGCTCCAAGATCTGGCGCTTTTGGAACAGGTCGCTGAAGAAGTCGTGCACCGCTTCTTCGACGGCGGGATCGCCGCGCAAGTGCCGGCTGAGCACGCGCTGCACGGGCCCTTCGTAGCGGTGAATCAACTCGACCCACACGCGATCGCGATCGACGCGCGGCGCTCCACCGGACGCTTTGCGGATCAAACTCTGATCGGTTTCGCCGCCCCATGAATCGGCGGGCAGCGGCGCATCGCCTGCGGCAGGATCGGACACATCCATGACCATGGCGCTTTTCATTGTGACGGCTCCGTAGCTGAAGAGGAAGCGGGGTACGCCCGTGTCCGCGGACGCACCCCGCCAGGATGATGCCCGGCCGAAGTCGGAGCAGGGCTCCTCGCGCGGACGGGCGGACACCCATTCGTGGGGTGATTCGCGGCAGGTTCTGGGAAGCTCCCCCGCCGCGAAGCACCGGCATCCGTCCTTGATGTTGGACGCGGCGGCCTTACCGAGCGATCCGGTTTTTCGCGAGAAAACGCGCGAAACCCGCTGTGCTGCGTCCGAAGCGCACTCGCGCGTGAGATTCTTCCAGGTGCGCGTCGACATCCTCGAAGAGGCTCGCGAGCGCGAGTCCGGCCTCGCCGCCAGTGACCGAAATCGCAGTCGCGAGAGCGTCAGCGAGTGCTCCATCCGACGCGATCACGACCGCACGAGCCTGCGATTCGAGTCCGAGGCCGGTCTTCGAATCGATCACGTGGCTGTAGCGGCGTCCTGCGCTCTCGATCCGCTGCTCGCGGTCGCCCGACGTCGAGACGGCGCGGTGAGCGACGACCAACTCACCGTCGTCGCTCTCGAGATCGATGCGCCAACCAGTGCGACCGGGCGGCGCGGCGGAGCACACGAGATCGCCGCCCATTTCGACGAGAGCGCTCTCGATGCCGTCGCGAGTCAGGATTTCGATCGCACGCTGACACGCAAACCCTTTGGCGATCGCGCCGAAATCGAGCCGCACGTTCCGGCGTGCGAAGTGAACCGTGCGAGCCTGTGCATCGAGCTCGACGAGTTGGAATCCGACGCGCGAGCGCGCCTCGTCGACTTCGATGACGCTCGGCAAACGCTGTGTACGTCGAGCCTCGCGCCACAGAGCGACGAGCGGCGCGATCGTCGGATCGAACGCGCCGTCGGTGATCCGCGCGATATCGAGCGCACGTTTCAACACGTCGAAGAGGTCGTTCGAGACGTGCACCGGTGCGTCGGCGGCCTGCGCGACGGCGCGCGAGAGCTCACTGTCCGGGTTCCAATCGCTCAACACATGATCGAGCCGCGCGAGTTCCTCGAACACGAGTTCGGCGGAGCGTTCCGCGCTCGCGCGATCCGCCGCATGCAGTACGATGCGCGCCTCGACCCCCATGCACAGACGCGAGAATTCGAAGCGCTCGACACCGATTCTGGTCGTCGAACAGGCGGCCAGGAACACCGCGATGCCGAAGAGGACGATGGTGAGCGTGCGCGCCGGTTTCATGCTGTTTGGAGCTGTTTTCAGCTGCTTTTTCGCAAGCTGTGTGACCGAGCAGACGGCAACCGAGGCCACGAAGCAAGGGCTCGCATCGAAGACCGGTGAAGCTCAGGGCTCGGCGACGCAATGTCCGCCGAATCGAGATTCCAACGCTCGAACTGAGCCGACGCAATCTCTGCCGAATCAAGTTTCACCGTCGCATCCACCGTCCGATGAACGTTTGCAGACGACACCGGCTCTGCACCCATTCGAGCTCACCGTGCCCGGCACGACGACGAAGCTCACGTTCGTTCCGATCCCCGGTGACGCGGACACGCAGACCTACTTCCTCGCGCGGACCGAGACGACGTGGGACATGTACGACGCGTTCGTGTTCGCGATGGACAGACCAGAGACCGAGAAGGATCCGCCCGACGCGTTCGCCCGGCCGAGCAAACCGTACATTCTGATGGACCGCGGCTTCGGTCACGCTGGATTCCCCGTGATCTCGGTCAGCTATCGTGGCGCGAGCGAATTCTGTCGCTGGCTCTCTCACAAAACGGGCAAACGCATGCGCTTGCCGAGCGAGAGTGAATGGCAACGAGCAGCGGAAATG
Organism: Planctomycetota bacterium; assembly: GCA_034440255.1. Taxonomy (GTDB): domain Bacteria; phylum Planctomycetota; class UBA1135; order UBA1135; genus JAEUIA01. The sequence goes on from JAWXBU010000057.1 coordinate 5,534, forward strand.
GGCTCGAAAACAGGCGTCGCGCTCAGCGATGTCGCGTGGTTCAAGGACAACAGCGAACTCGACATGCGTGCCACGACACATGCGATCGCGACGAAGAAGTCGGACGCGCTGGGTCTCTACGACATGCTCGGCAACGCATCCGAATGGACCACGAGCGCAACTGGTACAGGCGTCGCGCGCGGCGGATCCTTCCGCGACCCCGCCGCTCTTGTGACGACTAGCGCGCGCCGTCTCGACGACAAGTCGCTCAACCGTACCGATCCGCAAATTCCGCGCAGCAAGTGGTGGCTCGCCGACGGCGGCTTCATCGGGTTTCGCGTGTTGTGCGAGAACGACGCGGCGCGATGAATGGCGCCAGGATCGGCTGCCCATCGCGCTTCGAAGAGACTCCGACGATTCGACTCAAGCTAGGTAGCGCGCGACCGCTAGACTGGTGATTTGTCCCCGAAGGAGCCCCGCGTCATGACCGTCCCTCCCATGCATCGCCGCACTGTTTTGAAGGCCGGAGCAGCAACGACTGCGGCCGCCATCGTCGCTTCGAGCGCATTCGCGAAATCCTCGCGCCGACTCGACCCGATCAAAGTCGGTCTCGTCGGTTGCGGCGGACGCGGAACCGGTGCAGCGACGAATGCGCTCGACGCCGATTCGGGTGTCGTCATCGCGGCGATGGGCGATTGCTTGAGCGATCGCCTCGAATCCAGTCACCAGCACTTGATCGAGAGCTATCCCGACCGCGTCGAAGTCGATCCCGACAAACGCTTCGTCGGTTTCGACGCGATCGATCGCGTGCTCGCGACCGACGTCGACGTCGTGTTGCTGGCGACTCCGCCGCATTGGCGCCCGGCTCAAGTCGCAGCTTCCGTCGCTGCCGGCAAACATGTTTTCGCCGAGAAACCGATGGCTGTCGACGCGCCGGGAGTGCGCGTGATGAACGAAGCTTGCAAGCTCGCGCGCGAAAAGAAGCTCTCCGTCGTGAGCGGTTTCTGCTGGCGTTCGTCGAAGCCGGAACGCGAGACCTACCAACGCATCAACGATGGCGCGCTGGGAACGATTCGCGCGGTGTACGCGATCTACAACGGTTCGCCGAACGGTTTCATCGACCGCAAGCCGGGTGCGTCCGACATGGAGCACCAGATCCGCAACTGGTACCACTACCTCTGGCTCGGCGGTGATCACATCGTCGAGCAGGCGTGCCACTCGGTCGACAAGATCAACTGGGCGATGAACAACGAAACGCCGTTGCGCTGTTGGGCCGTTGGCGGTCGCGCGCAACGCAGCGACGTTCATCCGGGCAACATCTACGATCACTTCAGCGTCACGTACGAATACAGCGGCGATCGTCGCGCGTACTTGATGGCGCGTCAGTGGGAAAATTGTCCGACCGACAACAGCGACTGGGTCTACGGCGAAAAGGGCGTGTCGCGCATCAACGGCTGGGCGGCCGAACACTGGATCAAGGGTGAGAAGACTTGGAAATACGAGGCTCCTGCAGAAGACGTCGGGCTCATGTACGTGCACGAGCACGAGGAGTTCTTCGCCGGTATTCGCAGTGGAAAACACCGCTTCGACGGCGACTGGATGACGAACAGCACGCTCATGTCGATCATGGGTCGCATGGCGGCGTACACGGGGCAAGCCGTCACTTGGGAACAAGCGCTCGCATCGGTCGAGCGCCTGGGCCCGACTGGATACGCGATGGGCGAAGTGGCGACGAGCGTGGTTCCGCGACCCGGCCACACGAAGTTCACGTGAACTCGAGACGGTCTGCCGCGTGAGTGATTCGCGCACCGGCGTCTTCAATACGCTTCGAGCACTGTTCGTGTGGGGGGCGTGGGCGTGGCTGTCAGTGGGGCTCGTCCGGTTCATTCTGACGTACGCCTCGCGCGTGCCGATGCGCGACGACTTGGAGCTCGTCCCATTCGTCCTCCCGAGTTCCGAAGTCGCGTGGGGCCATTTGTGGTCGCTGCACAACGAACACCGCGTGCCGCTGCCGAAACTCGTCGCCGCCGGATTGTTCGACGCTTTCGACGACGTGCGCGCACCGATGATCTTGAATGCCGTGCTGCTGTCGTTGCTCGCGGCCGCCATGATGTGGACCGCGCGCAAGATCCGCGGCTCGACAGCGCTCGTCGACGTCGTTTTTCCGTTCTTGTGGCTCTCCACGGGCAACGCCGAAAACCTGTTGATGGCGTTTCAGTTGGCGCTCGTGCTGCCGACGGTCCTCGTCTGCACGATGATGCTCGTCGTCGTGCGTCGGGAGCGCGAGGACTTCTCCGTCGGCGAAGCGCTCGTTCTCGTCGCGTGTCTCGCCGCGCTGCCGTTGTGCGGCGGCCCCGGCATCACGCAATGGCCTGCTTTTGCGCTCGGAATCGCTCTCGCGACGTGGTGGACGAGGCGTCCGTTCGGCGCACGAATCGCCTTCGGCGTAGGACTCGTCCTCGCCATCGGCATCGTCGCGGCGTACCTCGTCGGCTACGAACGTCCACCGACCGAAACACCGGCGCACGACGTCGCACGCACGCTGTCGACTGCGTGGCGCGTCATCGCATCGGCGTTCGGACCGGCGGGCGCGACGTGGTGGCCGCTCTCCGGTTTGGCGTGCGCGGCGATGGCGCTCGTCACGTTCGTCATCTCCATACGAGCCTGGCGCGAGCGCGTCTCCGAGCGTCCTCGCATCGTCGCCATCCTCGCCGTGTTCGCGGCCGTCGCCACACTCGCACTCGCGATCGGTTGGAGTCGCGGAGGCAGCGGCGCGGAAGTCGGTTCCGCCGTTCGATACGTCACGTTGCCCGGTCCGTGGATCGCGGCGACTTTCTTCGCGTGCCTGCTCTACGGCGATCGAGTGACGCGCGTCGCCGTTCCCGGCGCGCTCGCGCTGATTCTGGCAGCAGCACACTGGACGCAGAACAAGTCGTTCGGCCGCAGTTATGGCGCGATGTACTCGAACACCGGCCGCGAGTTCGAGCACGATCTTCTCAGTCGATTGCCCGTGCAGCGCGTCGTCACCAAGTGGACCGAGCGCACCTACCCCAATCGCCAACGACTTTTCCGATTGACCGGCTTCATGGCGCGAGCACGCGTCGCCCCTTTCGACGCGTGCGACGACGCGACGCGGCGCAAGTACGCTGAATCGATTTTCGATCTCGCACCCGCAGCGATCCAAGCGCCGGCCCAGGTGATGCGTCGATTCTTCGACGAGCTGTGCGACGTACTCGCCGTGCCGACGGACAGCAAACTGTTCTTCGAGGTGCCGACGAGCGCGCATTCCTTCCAAGGCGTGTTCGGCGTTCCGCCGATCTGGGTGCAGCGCGGTACGACGAAAGGCATTCGTGCGATCGTGCGGTCGGAGGCCGACGGAAGCGTGTTGTTCGATCGCACGATCGATCCCGTGAACGTCGAGCGCGAGCGCGGTCCACAAGCATTCGTCGCATATTTTCCGACAGGTTCGACGCGGCGCATCGTGCTCGAAATCGTTCAAGCCGAGGGTGCGCCGCACACATTGGACTGGGCCTATTGGGCCGACGCGTACTTCGAGTGACGCGTGCTCCTGCCTGAGCGCTGCGCAAGGTATCTTGTTCGGGCGATTTCTCGGTCCTCCCCCCGAATGGCAGCTACTTCAGAGCGAAAGATCAGCGTCGTCGTACCCGTGTACAACGAGCGCGAGAACATCGCTGCGTGCTTGCGCGGACTGTGGTCGGCGCTGCAGCACGTGCCGCACGAAATTCTCGTCTGCTACGACTTCGACGGCGACACGACGCTCGAGGGCATTCGCGAGATGGGTGACGTGCCGCCGTCGCTGCGGCTCGTGAAGAACACGCGCGGACGCGGCGCCGCCAACGCCCTGCGCTCTGGATTCGACGCGGCAGAGGGCGACGTCGTCGTCACGACGATGGGCGACTTGTCCGATCCGCCCGAGAAGATTCTCGAGATGGCCGACTTGATGCGTCGCGACAATCTCGCGGTCGTCGCCGGCTCGCGTTACATGCGCGGTGGTTCGCAGTCTGGCGGGCCGCTCTTGAAGCGCACGCTGTCGCGCTGGGCCGGCGTCTCGCTGAATTGGATCGCGGGCGTCGGCACGAAGGACGCAACGAGCAACTTTCGCGCGTACTCGAAGTCCTTCTTGAAGGGCGCCTGGGACGAGGACAAGACGGGCTTCGAGATCGCGCTCGAGCTGACGGTCAAAGCGCACTTGAAGGGCGAAGGCGTCGGCGAAGTGCCATCGACGTGGACCGATCGCACTGCGGGCGAGAGCCGTTTTCGCCTGTGGAAATGGCTGCCGAACTACTTGCGCTGGTGGATCAAGGCCGCGTGGTGCCCGCTCGTACTCGCGCTCGTCGGCTTGTTGATGTCGATCAACCTCGTCAACTACGTCGCGACGAATTCGTCGCCGTTCCCGATGTGGGACGACCTCGAGTACGTGCCGCTGATCACACCAGACTTCCACTGGACGGTCGCCGAGTCGTGGGCGCTGCACAACGAGCACCGCATCCCGCTGCCGCGCTGGATCGGCTCGTGGATCTATGGTGCGACCCACGACATTCGCACCGTGATGTACTTCAACGCGGGGCTGCTCGTAGCTCTCGCATTCGCGATGATGCTCGTCGCACGCAAGGTGCGGGGACGATCGAGCTTGGTCGATCTCGCGTTCCCCTTCTTGTGGTTGCACACGGGCAACGCCGAGAACCTGTTGATGGGGTTCCAGATCGCGTTGACGTTGCCGACCGTCTTCGTGTCGATTGCGCTGATGATCGCGATCTCGAAAAAACGTTTCGGATTCGGCCCTTTCGAAGCGCTCGCGATCGGAGCGTGCGTGATGACGCTGCCTTTGTGCGGCGGCATGGGCATGGCGCAAGCACCCATTTTCGTCGTCGCATTGCTCGCTGCAGCCGTGTTCGCAGTGTGGCGCCGCGCACAGGGAGTGCGAGTCGGAGCAGTGTTGGCCGCCGTGTGCGCGCTGGCCACGATCGCGCTGTTCGCGCAGTACTTGCAGGGTTTCGTCTATCCGGACAATTCGCAGCGCTCGCGAGACCCGCTCTTCATCGGTGATTTTGCGACGCGTGTCGCTTCGCTCGCCTTCGGTAACGCAGGCGAGCAGTGGTGGGCCTTCTCGGGCTGGCTGATCATCGCGATCGTGGTCGCGACGACGGCGCTACTCGTCTGGGTCTGGTTCGCGAAGAAGGACGAGCGCTGGCGCGTCGGTGCGCTCCTCGTGTGCTTGGGTGCGACAGTCGCGCTCGTGCTTTCGATCGGATTCGGCAGAGCCGGCGCCGGCGAGGGCGCAGCTTTCGCGATGCGCTACATCACGCTGCCTGCGCCGATCGTTTCGACCGCAGTATTTGCGTGGATTCTGTTCGGCAATCGAACAGCGCGTTGGGCCGTGCCGGCCGTAATCGCGACGGTGCTCGGGATCGCTGCTTTCACAGTGAACCAGCGCATAGGTGCCGAGTTCGCGGTCGAACGCAAGCAGCTCGGCGACGACTTGATGGCGGAAGTGCACGCCGGCACCCCTCCCGCCTTGTTGATCGAGCGTTGGACGGGACCAGACAAGATCCACAACAACCACGGACGCCTCTACTACATCTTGCGCCAGATGGCGTTGATGAAGTTGAAGCCGTTCGACGACATGCCCGAAGAGGCTCGCGAACAATACACATGGTGGATGTTCAACATGCCGCCTTCGAAGATCGACTCGCCTGCACCCGTGTCGCGGCGAATGTTGAACGGTGTTCTCGAAACACTCGTCGTGCCGACCGGCTCTGAGATCACTTTCGACGTGCCGCTGAGTTTGACGCACTTGTCAGGAACGATCGGTGTGCCGATCGGCTGGCTGAAGTTCATGGTTTCGAGAGGCGTGCGTGTGCAAGTCTTGGTGATCCAAGGCTCGAGCAGCGAGCGCGAAGTCTTTTTCGAGCGTCGGCTCGACCCGGTGAATGTTCCCGCCGATCGCGTCGCGTTCACGTTCGACGTCGAGATCAAAACCTTGGCGCGCAAGCGACAGATCGTGCTGAGTGTGACTTGGCCCGAGGACTTGCCGGCAGATGAGCCGCGCGAGCAAGACTGGATCTTCTTCGCCGAGACCTACTTCCGCTGAACTTGGCGCTCGTCTCCCGAGCTGTGCATGGAGTTCGCCGCACTTCGTCCAGCACGAGTCAAGTTCACGATTGTCTGCCGAATCAAGTTGGAGCGTCTTCTGCGCTGTGCTTATGCGCGGCTCGGAAGAAGGGCGATCCTACAGTGACAACGGTGCTCGCGTTCCGAACCCTCGAGCCACACTCCGTCGCCACGCCCAGCTTCATTGAAACTGAAGTTTCGATTCCGACAGGGAGCCGGACTTGGTCGCCGGGCCAGCACACTTGGCCGCCAGGCGCAGCTTCACCGGAACTGACGTTTCCACTCCGACATGGAGCCCCACTTGGCCGCCGGGCCAGCACACTCCGTCGCCAAGCCCACCTTCATTGAAACTGAAGTTTCCATTCCGACAGGGAGCCGGACTTGGTCGCCGGGCCAGCACACTTGGCCGCTGGGCCAGCACACTTGGCCGCTGGGCCAGCACACTTGGCCGCTGGGCCAGCACACTTGGCCGCTGGGCCAGCAC